>DATCFH010000036.1:0-2889 GCA_036509625.1 Verrucomicrobiia bacterium | reverse complement strand
GAAATGGTTTCATCAGACGGTTGTCACCACTGCACGGAAGTGCTTTCGACAGCGCCTCGAATTTTTTCCGGCGCGACTGGATTTGAAATTGCAGTGCCACAAACTCATCCAGCGCCAGCCGCTGCCGCGCAATTTCCACATCCGTCAACTCTTCGGGAAAATGAATCATGCGCACGGCATTCGCGCGCGCCGGAAACATTTTCAAATCCAGCTTGATGTCCGGCTCGGTGATTTGCGTTTCAAATTTTTCCAGCGCGCGCCACACGAGCGTCCGCATCACGCGCGCCGTCAAACCTTCCGTCAGCGGATGCACCGGGACGATGCGATTGACGTGGACAAATTCATCTTCGCCCGGCTCGACCAGTTCCGTTTCGGGATGCGTGAACGTGCGCGGTTTTTTGGCGTCGTCCAGTTTGCCAAAAATCAAAAACTCACGCCCGACCGCATACCAGTCCGGCATCCACGCTTGCGCCTGCCACCAGCGGCAATGGAGCAGCGCCGTGCCGTCGTCGAACACACACTCGAACATCGCGCGCGTGCCTTTTTTGAAACGCTTGATGCCGGCGGCAACGATTTTTCCGCGCACCGTCGCCGGTTCGTCCGGTTTTAATTCGCGGATGGAAAGAAATTTTCTGCGGTCTTCATAGCGGCGCGGCTTGTGCAGCAATAAATCTTCAACCGTAAAAATGTTCAATCGTGCCAATAGTTTTGCACGTTCCTCGCCCACGCCCCAGACGGACGCGACCGGCGTGGCGAGCGGCGAAACAGTTTTATCCGGCGACGGGTTCACTGATAATGTGGCGGTTTGGCGTTGTTGGATTTGATGCGTTCGAGTTCCAGCGATTCCATCGCGTGCGACTGGCGATGGACTTCTTTTTTTAATCGCTCCAGCAATTTGCCCTGCTCGATGACGACGCCGTTCAACTGCTCGACCTGATGTTCGAGGTGCGCGAGGTTGGCTTCCAGTTTTTCAGTGCGTCGGGAATTTTCGTCGGCCATGAAAACATTTTGCCCGCGCCGCCGCCGGAAGTCGAGGCGGTGAATGACTTGGCGTTGCGTCGCGGCCAGATTTGCGAAACAATTCCCGCGCAAAAATGCCGCGTAAAATTCCAGTTCAAAAGTCCGCCGCCAACGTGATGATTCTCGGCGTCGGTTCGTTCGCGCACAGTCTTGGCGGCGCGCTCGCGGATGCGGGCGCGAACGTCTCGACATATTTGACGCGTAATTACGGCCATTTTTCGCCCACGCTCATCGGCAAAACTTTTTCGCGCGAAGCGTTTCCGAGTCCGGTTCCGCTCCTCAAACAAAACGAAATTGATGTTGTCATTCCGCAGTCAATTGATTGGGCGACACAGCCGTGGGCGAAAGATTTAATTGAATCTGGCGTCGGTATTTTTTCTCCGATTGGTGAAGCAATGCGGATTGAACGCGAACGGGATTTTGCGCGTGAGTTGTGTGCGAAGTTCAAAATTCCATTTCCAAAATCGTTCGTCGCGTCCAATCGAATCGAGGCGGAAAAAATTCTCGCCAAAAATCCACAGCCGTTCGTCATCAAAAATCCGCTTTGCTCGCCGACGAGTCCGATTCACACGATTTTGTGCGAGACGGTCGCGGACACGCGCGCGTGGCTGCGCAATGTGAATTATGCCGAGGGCGTTTTTCTCCAGGAGTATTTGGGTCGCGCCGAAGCCGGGCATATCGCGCTCGTGAGCGGCGGCGAGATCCATTCGCTCGTTACGAATCAGGAATACAAATACGCCCACAATGGAAATCTTGGCATCGTCGCCGGCGCGCCGCTCGGCGGACTCGTGGAACGTGATGAAAAAGATAAATACGGACTCGCGCGTGAATTGATTCATCCGCTGAAACCGTGGCTGCGCGCGGTGAATTACAATGGGCCATTGCAAGTGACGGCGATCAAGCGCGGCGGCAAATGGCACGTCATCGAATACAACATTCGCATCGGCGTCACGTCCGGCCCGATGATTTTGCGGATGCTGAAAAATCCGGCGGAAATTATTTTGGCGACGGCGCGAAACGAAAAATTGAAATTGTCGTTCAACGACAAATTGAACTTCGGCTGCTCGCTCACGCTGGCGGGTTACGGTTATCCGTTCACGCAAGTGCGCGGGCCGCAGTTGCCGCTGGAAGTGGATGGCAAGTTTGATTGCGACGTGTGGTGGAACGAAGTTGCGCGCGGCGCGGACGGTAATTTGATTTCCACCGGCCATCGCATTGCCGACGTGATCGCGCTCGCGCCAAATTTGAAAGCCGCGATTGCGAAAGCCTACGCAAACATCCGCAAAATCCGCGTCGTCGGCAGTTATTTCCGCACGGATGTTGGGCAGAGTTTGTGGCCGCCGGGAACGATTTGATTTTTCAACCACAGATAAACACAGATGAACACGGATAATTCCAATTCAACTTCGGTCAGTTTTGAAAATCTGTGTGCATCTGTGTTTATCCGTGGTTAAATTTACTTGCCCGATGAATTTAAGTTCTGAAAATTTTCCGTTGCGCCCCGCGTGGACTGAGATTGATCTCGGCAAGCTGCGTCGCAATCTGCAATTGATTCGCGGCGATTTGCCGAAGCACGTGCGCTTGATGGCCGTCGTGAAGGATGAAGCTTACGGTCACGGCGCGCTTGATGTGGCGCGCGTTGCGGTCGAGGAAAGCGCGTGGGGTTTTGGTTTGAGCACGCTGGAAGAAGCGATGCACTTGCGTGAAGGCGGCATCACCGCGCCGTTGCTGCTGCTCGGCGAACGGCAGGAAGCCGAACTCGAATGGTGCGTCGCGCACGACCTGACCGTGTGCGTGAATGAACCGCACGCCGTCCGCAAGCTCGCGAAAATCGCGGCGGAGTTTGGCAAGCGCGTGCCGGTTCACGTC
>DATCFH010000035.1:0-10043 GCA_036509625.1 Verrucomicrobiia bacterium | reverse complement strand
CTCGTAAAACGAAATTCCAGCGGCCTCGAAATCACCGACGCCGGACGCCTTTTCATCCGCAACATCGCGATGTGTTTTGACAACACGCTCGGCGCGGCGAATGAGCGGCGGCATTCAAAAACCATTTAATTTTTAGCCACGGATGAAACACGGATTGAACACAGATTCTTGGCGGCATGAAATTCTTATCCGTGTTTCATTTGTGTTTCATCCGTGGCCAAAACAAACCGGATGAAACCTGTCGCAATCATTGGCGCTGGCATCACGGGATTGACCGCTGCGTTTTATCTGAAACGCAAAGGCGTGCCGGTCACGGTTTATGAAGCGGGCGGGCGCGTCGGCGGCGTCATTCAATCCATCCGCAAGGACGGTTTTCTCGCCGAGTTTGGGCCGAACACGATTCTTGAAACGTCGCCAAAGATTGCGCAACTTATCTGCGACACCGGCCTCGAATCGCGCAAGCTCGCCACTGATCCGAAGGCCGAGGCGCGCTACGTCGTGCGCTACGGTCGCCCGATTGAGATGCCCGGCTCGCCGCTGGGATTTTTCACGACGCCACTGTTTTCCGCCAAGGCCAAGCTCGCTGTGCTGCGCGAGCCGTTCATCAAACCGCGCCGCGATGGCGTGGAAGAAAGCATCGCGCAATTTGTCGTGCGCCGGTTCAATCAGGAATTTTTGGATCACGCGATTGACGCGCTGGTCGCGGGCATCTATGCCGGTGATCCGCACAAGCTGTCGTTGCCGCACGCGTTTCCGAAACTGAAGGCGCTGGAGGACAATTACGGCTCGATGATCAAAGGCCAGCTTTTCGGCGCGCGTGATCGTAAAAAATCCGGCGAGGTTGCGAAGGACCGCGCACCAAAATTTTCCTTCGACGAAGGCTTGCAGGTTTTGCCGGACACGCTGGCGGCGCAGCTTGGCGATTCGGTGAAATTAAACACGCCGGTCACGAAGCTCACGCAAACCGGCGCTGGCTGGCGTGTAACGACCGCGAATGGCGAAACGGAATTCGGCGCGGTGATTTACTGTGGCACGGCGCATCGGCTGGCGGAATTGGAAATCGAAGGTAGGGCGGGCAGTCCTCTGCCCGCCGACGGCGCGCACGGAGTGACGCGCCCTACCGAAACTTTTTCCGAGATTAGTTATCCGCCGGTCACGAGCGTCGTTTTGGGTTTTCGCCGCGAAGATGTCGCGCATTCGTGTGCCGGTTTTGGGATGCTCATTCCGAAGATTGAGGGTTTCAAAATTCTCGGCACGATTTTTTCGTCAGCTCTGTTTCCGAACCGCGCGCCGGTTGGGCATATCACTTTGACGAGCTACATCGGTGGGGCGCGTTATCCTGAACTCGCGGCGTTGCCGCCGGAGCAATTGATAGAAGTGGTGCTGGCGGATTTGCACAAACTTCTGGGCGTGCGCGGTCAACCAAGTTTTGTCCACACGGCTTTTTGGCCGAAGGCGATTCCGCAATACAATGTCGGCTACGGTAAATACCGCGACTTGCTAAACGAACTCGAACGCACGTCGCCGAACCTGTTTTTCGCCGGGCATTATCGCGACGGCGTTTCGCTCGGCGATTCGATTGTTTCCGGCGTGAACATCGTCGAGCGCGTGGGAAAACTTTTTTAGCCACGGATTGAACACGGATTAAACACAGATTTTTTGTCGCGTGAAAACCGCAAAGCAAGCGACGGTAAATCATTCCCACGGTGGCTGGAAAATTTCCGTGTTTCATCCGTGTTCAATCCGTGGCTTAATTATCTTTTATGAGCAAAGCAATTTTATTGGTCAATCTCGGTTCGCCGGACTCGCCGTCGGTGCCGGATGTGCGCCGCTATTTGAACGAATTTCTGATGGACGGGCGCGTGATTGATACGCCGTGGCTGGTGCGGCGGTTTGTCGTGGGAATGATTTTGATCAATCGTCCGAAGGAATCCGGCCACGCTTACGAAAAGGTTTGGACGAAGGAAGGTTCGCCATTGGTCGTCACGAGCCGTCACGTTCAGGAGTTGTTGCAAAAACGCATTGGCGTGCCGGTGGAACTGGCGATGCGTTATCAAAATCCGTCCATCGAATCCGCCGTGAAAAAATTGGCGGCGCGCGGTGCAACGGAAGTTTTGTTGGTTCCGCTGTTTCCGCATTACGCGATGTCGAGCTATGAAACGGCGGTCGTGCGCGTTCAAGAAATGGTCGCGAAATTTGCGCCGCAAATAAAAATCACGGTGCAGCCGCCGTATTATGACGAACCAGATTACATCGCGGCGTTGGCGGCCAGCGCGGCGGATTATTTCAAAAAAGATTACGACCACTTGCTGTTCAGCTTTCACGGCATCCCGGAGCGGCACATTAAAAAATCTGATGCGACCGGTTGTCATTGCCTCGCCACGCCGAATTGCTGCGAGACGCCGAGTCCGGCGCACGCGACGTGCTATCGCGCGCAATGTTATCGGACGGCAAAATTGTTCGTGGAAAAAGCGGGTGTGCCAGCGGGCAAATGGTCGGTGTCCTTTCAATCGCGCCTCGGCAAAGACCCATGGTTGAAGCCTTACACCGATTACGAATTGCCGCGTCTCGCCACTGAAGGCAAAAAAAAGATGCTCGTGATTTGTCCGGCGTTCGTCTCGGATTGCCTTGAAACCATTGAAGAAATCGGCATTCGCGGCTGCGAACAGTTTATGGCTGGAAATGGAAAAGAATTCACGCGTATTCCGTGTATGAACGAACATCCGGCGTGGATTGAGGCACTGGAAAAAATGGCGGGGAAATTTCTGGCGCAGTGAAAGGCGGAATCAGTCTTTTGGCCGACCACCGAATTTCAGCCGGACGGTTTCCTGCAGGATGCCAAAAAAACTTTTCTTTTTCGTCGGCTGGACGATTTCAATGCGTTCGCACTTGTAACTGCAAACGCGGCAGAGGTAGAGCGGCTGGCCACCCTTGCGTCTCATGACATGAACGCAGGCGTTGCACATGACCTCGGTGCAGTGGGTGCATTTGAAAGTGATTTTCCGGTCGGGATGTTGCGCGCAAAAAAGTTCGCCATTTTCCTGAATAACCTTGGGCGCCACAATTTCCGGCTGGATTTGCGGGATGGCAATCGTGGCGTCGGTGGATTCGACGAACAATTCCACATCGCCTAATTTCAGTTTCTGGCCGGGCATGAGCCACGCTTCCTTGACCGGTTCGCCATTGATGAAAGTGCCGTTGGTGGAATCGCAATCGCGCAGATAAACACCGTCATGGGTCAGCGCCAGTTCGCAATGCAGCGACGACACCGTGTGATGATTGAGGTGCTGTTCGCAGTCCGAGTCGCGTCCGACATGGTTGACGCCCAGACGCAACTCCAGCGCCTGAATTCCCAGCCCTTCAGTTTTGACCAGTAGTCTTGCCATAAAATCCCCATCAAGTCCTAACCTTGAAGGGATACTGTCATTAGCCGCTTGATGTCCAGATAAAAAAGCGACGAAGGCAGACCGTTCAATGCAACGGATTTTCGGCGAAGGCAAATTCTGCGACGGCTTTCCCGCCGACCAGATGTTCGTTAATGATGCGTTCCAAAACTGTCGGTGTGCAACTGTGATACCACACGCCTTCGGGATAAACGACGGCGATTGGGCCGCGCGTGCAGACGCGCAGGCAACTGGCCTTGGTGCGATAGACGAGCGGTTGCGCGCCGACGAGATTTAATTCCTTCAGGCGCGTTTTCAAAAAATCCCAAGACGCGAGCGTTTGTTCGCGCGGGCAACATTTGGGTTCGTCCGCGTCCACGCAGAGAAAAATATGGCGGCGAAATTTTTCAAGGCCGAGCGTTGCGACGGCGGATTGGAGTTCGTCTTTCATTTTTAGAAATTTGCCACAGAGGCACAGAGAACATAGAGAAATTTTTCAAGCTGGATTTTCCGCTCTGTAAACTTTGTGCCTCTGTGGCAAAAATTCACCGGAAAAATGTCAGTCCAACTACGCCGCCGACGGCGACGAGCGCGCCGACGAGCGAACGGAAGCCGATTTTTTCGCCTTCAACAATGCGCGTCATCGGCAGCAATACCAAGGGTGTCGTGGCGATGATGGCGGCGACGACGGCGGCGGGCGTGGTCTTGAGCGCCCATTGCATACACGTCACGCCGAGCGTCTGGCCGGCGAGCGCGTTCGCCAAAACCCACGGCCAGATGCGCCCCCATTTTTCGCGCGTGACGGCCAAAGTTTTTTGTTCAAACAATCCGCCGTGCGCGGGCGCGGAACGCCATTTGAAAATAATCAGCGTGATTGTCGGAATCAAAATGCCGCCGAGCACGCGCTGATAACCGGTCGTGCCGGAGTCAACATTTAGTCCCGCAGTTTGAATCGCCGCGTAACCTTTGCGGATGATGACGGCGCCGAGCGCGCCGCCGAACGCGGCAAAAATGCTGGCGGTCAAACCGATTTTCCAATCGCGCGCGGAAATTTTCAGATGGTCGCCGGGCGCAAGCGCGATGGCGACGCCGATTAAAATTACGGCGATGCAAAAAATTTCCGGCAGATTTAATTTTGTGCCGAGCCAGAGCCATTCGATAAGTGCGGCGAACGGCGCGATAAGGCATTGCATCAGCAAAACGGTGCGACGGCTGCCGAGGCGGGGCAACGCTTGAAAATACGCGGAGTCGCCCAAACCGATTCCAAAAAGTCCGCTCAAGATGAACCATTCAGGCGCACCGGCAAAGCCTGCGCCAAAAGTGAACGCCCAAATCGTCAGAAAAATTGTCGCGAGCGTGATGCGCCAGAAATTTGCCTCGATGCCGCCGACTTGTTTGGCGGTGCGATAACCGCAAATGGCCGAGGTCGCGAAAAGCAGCGTGGTGAGCAGCGCGGCGAGCATCGGAGCTATTCGTCCGTCACCGGGTTGCCGGTTTCTGTTTCTTCATCAATGTTCACGCCGCCTTCATTGAGAATTTTTTCAATGTCGGGCGAGATCCATTTTTGATTGTGGCCTTTTTTGCGTTCGGGTTTGACGCGGAAACGGCCATTGAGATCTTTTTCCAGCAGACCGTTATCAACCATCGAGAGCAAAAACGGTTTGGCCCAGTCAGGGTCTTCGTGGTAACGCCGTTTGGTGCCCGCGCGGCGGCTGATTTCCTTGGCGTTGATGAATTCGCCGTTCCACGTCTGCAAATAATTATAAATTTCGCGCTCGTCCGAACTCATATCCGTATCATGGCAAAAAAATCTGGCGCGTCGAGCAATTAGCTTGCGCGTTCCGACATTGCCAAGCCATTCGCTTCAAACTACGCTTTCCCTCCGTTTAATGGCTGAATACAAAGTTCAATTCGAGGTTTTTGAAGGTCCGCTCGACCTGCTTCTTTATCTCATCAAGAAGGAGGAAGTGGACATCTATGAAGTCAACCTCACCAAGCTCGCGACGCAGTTCATCGAATACATTGATTTGATGCGCGCGTTCGATTTGGAAATCGCCGGCGAATTTCTCGTGATGGCTTCGACGCTCATGTATATTAAGAGCCGCGAGTTATTGCCCGTGGATCAACAAGTCGTCGTCGAAGCCGAGGACGAAGGCGAAGACCCGCGTTTCGAACTCATCCGTCAGCTCGTTGAATATAAAAAATTCAAGGACGCCGCCGCGAAATTGCAGACGCTCGAAGAACGTCAGGAAAATGTTTTTCCGCGTCTGCCCGGAAAAATCGAATTTGAAAATACGGATGCGCCCGCCAAGATTGAAGTTTCCATCTTCGACTTGCTGAACGCGGTTAATTCCGTCCTCAAACGCTTTCAGGATAAAACCGCTGGCACGCGCGAGATTTACGAGGACAAATGGACCGTCAGCGAAAAAATTGAATTCGTTCTCAAGACGCTGACCGAGCGTGGCTCCATAAAATTTTCCGAACTGTTTGAAACCGCTGCCAACCGCGCCGAAGTTGTCTGCACATTTCTCGCGCTGTTGGAATTGATTCGTTTGAAACAACTCGCGTGCATCCAGCCGGAGCCGTTTGATGAAATTCAAATCGGCAAGGCCGTTTCTTCCACCGTTACTTCTGCCGTGCAGATGGAAATGGGTGAATCCGCAGCGGAAGCCGAAGTTGCTGCCGAAGTAAAACCATCGCCGTCATTGACTGAATCAACTGTTGCTGAAACCGAAGAAGAAGAAGCGGAAGATGAGTTTGACGATGATGATGATGACGACGAGGACGACGAAGACGAAAATGATGAGGACGAAGATGATGAGGACGAAGATGAAGAAGAAGCTGGCGCTGACGAACAAAAACCAAATTAATTTTTTCGCATGGAACTAAAATTCATTCTCGAATCACTTTTGTTTTCCGCTCAAAAACCGATGAGCGTAAAAGAACTTCGCGACTTGCTCGTCAACGCCGCCACGGCGGAGGACGCGGACGATGCCGCCAAGCCGTTCAAGAAAATCAAGGACGACGACCTCACCGCCGCGCTCGAAGAGCTCGCGCGCGAACACGAATCCGCCGCGCGCAGTTACCGGCTCGCGTGCGTCGCGGGCGCGTGGCAATTCGTCACGCAGCCGGAATTTTCGCCGTGGCTCAAGGCGCTCGTCGGTGTCAAAAATCGTCCAACGCGCTTGTCGCAGGCGGCGTTGGAGACGCTCGCCATCATCGCGTATCGCCAGCCGGTCACGCGCGCGGAAGTTGAACAAGTTCGCGGCGTCAACATTGACGGCACGATGCAGACGATTTTGGAACGCGGCCTCGTCGTCCAAAGCGGTCGCGCGGAAGTCGTCGGTCGTCCCGCGCTTTACAGCACCACGCCGTTGTTTCTGGAATATTTTGGTTTGCGCGGTCTCGAAGATTTGCCCGCTGCGGATGAGCTTCGCCGCATTCCTGTCGAGCGTCCACCCGCGCCCGTTACGGTGGATGCTGGTCTTGCAACTGCGCCACCGGAGCAATTGCAATTGGATGAAGAAGCAAAATCGCAGGTTGAAGAAACGCCTGCCGTGTCGTCGGAGCCGCCCGCTGAAAGTTAATAACTACGTCGCAACTGTTTCAGCAGTTTCCGACCAAACTACTTTTCCGCCAACGATGGTGGCGACGGTTTTGCCCTTTAATTTCCAGCCGAAGAACGGATTGTTCTTCGATTTGCTCGCAGAATCTTCGCGCTGATAAATCCATTCTGCATCCGCATCAAACACCGTCACGTCCGCGTCCGCGCCGACGCTCAAAGTTCCTTTAGTCAAGTTTAGCAAGCGCGCGGGATTGACGGTGAATTTCGCAATCATGTCCGCGAGCGAAATCCGTTTCGTGTGGACAAGTTGCATCAGCGAGAGCGCGAGTTCAGTTTCAAGTCCGGTGATGCCGAACGGCGCGTAGTCGAACTCGACTTCTTTTTCGTAATCGCAATGCGGCGCGTGGTCGCTGCACAAAATTTCAATCGTGCCGTCGGCCAGACCTTCGAGAATCGCCTCGCGGTCGCGCGCGGAGCGGAGCGGTGGATTCATCTTGAAATTCGTATCGTAGTTCGACCACGACGGAAGTTCGCCAGTTTGCGAAGGCGCGAGAATTTTTCCATCGTCCGCCCAGAATTTTTCACTGCCCGCCACGGCCGCGTCGGTCAAAGTAAAATGATGCGGGCACGCTTCGCCAGAGATTGAGACGCCGCGTTTTTTGGCTGCGCGCAAAAGTGCGACGCTGCCCGCCGCGCTCAAATGTTGGCAATGGATTTTTGCGCCGGTGAGTTCCGCGAGCAGAATATTTCGCGCGACAATCATTTCCTCGCCCGCCGCCGGCCAGCCGCGCAAACCGAGCGCGAGGCTCCAATAACCTTCGTGCATCACGCCGTCGGTCACGAGCGAATAATCCTGACAGTGATCAAACAGCGGCAGGTCGAACATCTTCGCGTATTCGCAGGCGCGGCGCATGAGGTCGTTGTTCTGAATGCAATGGCCGTCGTCCGTGATGGCGACCACGCCCGCTTTTTTTAAACCGCCGATGGGCGCGAGTTCTTCGCCGGCGATGTTTTTGGTGATGGCGCCGGAAATAAAAACATTCACCTGACCTTGTTCGCGGGCGCGTTCATGGATGAGTGCTACGGTCGCCGCGCTGTCGATCGTGGGCGACGTGTTCGGCATACAGACGACGGAAGTAAATCCACCGCGCGCGGCGGCGGCGGTTCCACTCGCAATATTTTCTTTCGCCGTTTGGCCGGGTTCGCGAAAGTGGACGTGCAAATCTATGAGGCCGGGCGAAATAATTTTTCCAGTTGCGTCCAAAGTTTCCACGCCAGCGGGTGCGGAAAGTTTTTTGCCGATGGCGGAAATTTTGCCGTTGAGAATTAAAACATCGGCGATGGCGTCAAATTTGTTGGCGGGATCGACTACACGCCCGCCGGTCAGAAGCAGCGAATTCACGCGTTCACTTTAGCGGCGGCGGATTGACAAGGCAAGCACGGGCGTTTTAGTATTGGCGTGTGCAAGCTTGCGGGCTTGCCGCGCCGAAGCGCAGCGAAGGCGGGTGTAGTTCAATGGTAGAACGGCAGTTTTCCAAACTGCTCACGAGGGTTCGATTCCCTTCACCCGCTCCAATGTTTTCAATGGGTTTGTAAGGCGGGCTGGTTTTTGCCACAGTTTTGCCACAGCGCGGCGTCTTCCGCCGGGTGGTTTTCTTCCGATTCGACGACCTTTCCCAGTCGTGCTTTTCCATGCTCTTCCACGCGGACTTAAAAAATCTTTTTTAGGAAAAGTCACCTGCGTTTGTTGCTTCGATAAAAATAAATCGTAAAACGAGCAATGGTGACAGGCATTCCATCCAGTGGGAAGAAACCGGTTGCGACCGTAACGGTCGGCTCGGTGGCGATTTCCATTTACGCCTCGCCCGTTACCGTCGGGACAGAAGCCAAAACCTACGAGTCATTTCAGGTTGTGCATTACGAAGGCAACCGGCGGATTTTCCAACGGCGCAACACGCTGGAAAAAGCGAAGGTGCTAGCCAAAGAAATTGCCGGGAGGTTGCAGCGCGACGGTTCCCGCGCTGAATACTTCACGGAAAAAGACCGACGCATCTACACGTTGGCCCAGATCAAAAGTCAGTCGCTTGGTTTGGAAGTGGATGAGGTTTGCCGGAAATTCGCCGAGCTTCAACAGCGGCTCAAAACCGGCAAGCTGGAGGAAGCGGTGGATTTTTTCAACGCCCACGGCCAGCGTGTCCGGCATGGGGCGGCGATCGAAAGCGTGTATGAAGAATACCTTCAGCACCTCATCAAACGCGGGGTGGGAACTTACCACTTACGCGACGTGCAGCGCTACGCTGGTAATTTCGTAAAAGCCTTTCCCGGTTTGATCAGTGCGATCCAGACGCCGGAGATAGATGCGTATCTGGCGCGGCTCGGCGGGGTTGCCCGGAACAAGAACAACCATCGCAATGGCATCGTGGCGTTTTATAATTTCGCGCAGGAAAAAGGATTTTTGCCACATGGCATTTTGCACGCCGCCGCCGCGACGACCGAGTTTTGTGACCCACGCTGTCAAATCACTTCTGAACAACAGGCGTTGGACTTACTTCAACCATTCGACATTTATTCGCCGGATGAAATGCGGAAAATCCTGACGGCGGCGGATGACTTAATTCGTCCGGCGTTAGAAATTAAAGCCTTCTCCGGCGTCCGCACCGAGGAGATTGTCCGCTTGTGGTGGGTCATGGTGGCCGAAGCGGAGGGCTGCCTAAAAGTTCCAGATGCCGTGGGAAAAATTTGTGCGCGGCGGGTGCCGCTGTTGCCCAACCTGCAAACGCGTCTGGCGAAGTATGCTGAAGATTTGAAGCAAGGTCGGGTCTCGGTAGATTGGCCCAGCGCAAATTCGCTGACGCGGGCCTGGCGACGGACAATCGAAGTCGCTGGCGTGCCGTGCAAACGCAACGCGTTTCGGAACAGCTACATCACCTACCGGCTTATTCTTACCGAGGATATCGCCAAAGTCGCGGAAGAAACTGGGACTAGCCCCAAAATGATTAAGAAGAATTATCAATCGCGCGCTGCCATTTCACGCGCCACCGCCGAGGAGTGGTTCGCGTTATGAAAATAAAAAAGCCGGAGTCGGTTAAGACTCC
>DATCFH010000034.1:0-25440 GCA_036509625.1 Verrucomicrobiia bacterium | reverse complement strand
AATTGCCAGCTTGGCGAACAATATGTCAAAATCGGCAACGGTCGCGACTACGGCGACGTGCCACCCATCAGCGGAAATTATCGCGGCACGCGCGAACGCAAAATGGAAGTTGAAGTCAAAATCACCGCGATGAGTTGAAGTTCATTTTTGCGCCACCGTCGGGCTTGACCAAGCTATTAGGGCAGGGCAATCTTCGCCTGCTCCAACTAATTAACCCAAACGAAATCCGTCCATGAATGAATCCACCACGACCCAAATCAAAGATACCACCGCCAATCCCGCGCCGATTGGTTTGCTTGGTTTCGGCATGACGACGGTGTTGTTAAATTTGCACAACGCCGGGTTTTTTGAGTTGAACAGCATGATTCTCGCAATGGGCATTTGCTACGGCGGCACGGCGCAAGTCATCGCCGGCATCATGGAATGGAAGAAAGGCAACACGTTTGCGACCACGGCATTTATTTCCTACGGCTTTTTCTGGCTCTCACTCGTCGCGTTGGTTGTGCTGCCAAAATTAAATTTCATCCAACCGCCCATTGCTGCCGCCGATGAAAAGGCGATGGCCGCCTATCTTGCGATGTGGGGGATTTTCACCGCCGTGATGTTTCTCGGCACCTTCCGCCTGAATCGCGCGCTGCAAGTCGTCTTCGGCACGCTGACGATTTTGTTTTTCCTGCTCGCTTATGGCGACTTTACCGCCGCCAGTGCCGACTTCAAACATTTCACCGGCTACGAAGGACTCATCTGCGGTTTCGCCGCCATTTACGCCGGCCTCGCGCAAGTGTTGAACGAACTTTTTGGAAAAATCATTCTGCCACTTGGCGTCGTTAAAAAGTAATTTGCCTTCTCAATATCAATATGAAATTCACCGCCATTTTATTTACATTCACCGCCGCCGCCTTGCTGCAATTTTCTGCCGTCGCGCAGACCAATGTTTCGGGAACAAACGCCATTGTTGCATCAACACCGCGCGTCAATACCGCCATCGTGCCCGGCAAGCACAAAGGCCAGCGCACGGACGACATTATCGCGCGCGCCAAAGCCGCGCCCGGCGATTATGACATTGAATTCATTGGCGATTCCATCACGCAAGGCTGGGAAGGCGCTGGCAAAAACGTGTGGCAGGAAGCCTACGGCGCGCGCAAGTGCATCAACATGGGCGTCGGCGGCGACCGCACCGAAAATGTTCTTTGGCGTTTTGAAAACGGCCAGCTTGACGGCATCAAAGCCAAAGTCGCCGTCGTCATGATCGGCACGAATAATTCCGGCAAAGGCCGCAACACTCCCGACGAAATTTTGGCCGGCGTCATCGCCGTGGTAAACCAGATTCGCACCCGCCAGCCGGATGCAAAAATCCTTTTGCTCTCTATTTTTCCGCGCGGCAAGACTTTTAGCGAGCAACGCGGCGACCTCCTGCAAGTCAATCAGGCGCTCGCCAAACTGGACGATGGCAAAAGTATTTTCTGGCTCGATTTCGGTTCCCAGTTGATTGAAGCCGATGGCTCCATTTCCAGGAGCATCATGCCCGACGCGCTCCATCCCAATGCCGCCGGCTACAAAATTTGGGTCGCCGCCACCGAACCGAAGTTGAAAGAACTGCTCGGCGAAAAATAATTTTTACCAACTTGCAAAAACGGCGCGTAAAGTTTTGCGCGCCGTTTTTTTGTTGCCGCCAAAACGCACAAAAGGCGCAAAAGTATAATGCTTTTGCGCCTTTTGTGATTTTTTGCGGCTAATTCAAAAAGTTGTTTTCACCGCTTCACGCAACGCGGAAACCATCTTTTGCAACTGCGCCCGCGTGGTGCAATACGGCGGCATCAGCACAATCACATTGCCGACCGGACGGGTCAGCACACCGCGCTTCGCCATCGCCTCGCACACGCGGATGCCCGCGCGCTCGCGTAACGCAAACGGCGCGCGCGTGCGCCAGTTTTTAACCAGTTCAATTCCCGCGACCAGCCCGACCAGCCGGATGTCGCCAACATTTGGCAGTGACCAAAGCGATTGTAATTCTTCCTGTAAATTCTTTTCCAACTGCGCGCGCTGGTTCATAGATTTTTCCGTCTGCAAAATGTCCAGGCTTGCCAGCGCCGCCGCCGCGCCGAGCTGATTGCCGGTAAAACTGTGGCCGTGAAAAAATGTTTTGAACTCTTCGTATTCACCGAGGAAGGCGTCAAAAACTTTCTGCGTCGTCAACGTCGCCGCCATGGGCAGATAACCGCCGGTCAAACCTTTCGCCACGCACAAAAAATCGGGCGTCACATTTTCCTGCCGGCTTGCAAATAAAATTTCCGCTTTCCGCTTTCCGCTTTCCGCTTTTGAAATTCCCGTTCTGCCAAACCCCGTCATCACCTCATCCGCAATCAGCAGCGTGCCGTGGCCGCGCGCGATGTCCGTGACTTGTTTCAACCAGCCATCCGGCTGCGGAATCATGCCCGCCGCGCCCTGCATCAGCGGCTCAAAAACGAACGCGGCAAATGGATTTTCTTTTCTCTTTTGCGCGGAAAATTTCTGCTCCACTTTGCCGACGCATTCCCAATTACACTTGCGATATTCGCGCGCGTCCGCGCGTTCCGGCTTGGCGCGATTGAACGGACAGCGGTAGCAATACGGCGACATCACCTTGTCAGTTTTGAACAGCATTCCGCCGTAAGCTTTGTGAAATAAATCAACATGACCCAATGAAACCGCACCAATCGTGTCGCCGTGATACGCGCCATCAAGTGAAAGGAAGCGGGGCTTGGTCTTCGCACGGCGCGTGCGGCGGGTGAATTCGTAAGCCAACTTGAGCGCGACTTCGAGCGCGGTGGAGCCGTCGTCGGAAAAGAAAACCTTGGACAATTGCGGAGTGCGGAGTGCGGAGTGCGGAGTGTCGGATGACGCGCGCGGCGCAATTGCTTTATTCCGCATTCCGCATTCCGCATTCCGCACTAATTCTGCCGCCAGCAAACTCGCTGGCTCATTCGCAAAGCCAAGCGCGGAGCTGTGCGAGATTTTTTTTAACTGCCGCGTGATGGCGGAATTTATTTTCGGCTGCTGATGGCCGTGGAGATTTGTCCAGATTGACGAATTGGCATCGAGATAATCTTTGCCGTGGATGTCGCGCAACACCGCGCCTTTGCCAGACGCGATAACAATCGGCTCGCGCCGCAGCCAGTCGCGCATCTGCGTGAACGGATGCCAGACGTGCGTGTGGTCGAGTTGGGCGAGCGGGTTCATCGCAAAGTTTTTAATTCTTAATTTTGAATTTTAAGTTGTGCCAGTGCGGCAGCCAGTTCGGAAATGTCCGCCTCGGAATGCGCGGCGGTCAAAGTCACGCGCAGCCGCGCCGCGCCGCGCGCAACGGTGGGAAAGCGAATGGCGGGAACAAAAATATTTTGTTCCCGCAATTTTGTCGCGGCGGCAATGGCTTTGGTTTCATCACCAATTATGAGCGGGATAATCGCGCTTTGAAGTTTTGAATTTTTAATTTTTAACTTTGAATTCAATTCCGTGATGTGCGTGAACAGGGTTTTGCGCCGCGTTTCACCATCAATTGATTGTGCCATTTGAATTCCCGCCGTGGCCGCCGCCGCAGCGGCGGGAACGGGTGCGGTGGAAAAAATAAAACTGCGGGCGCGATTGATGAGAAAATCAATCAGCGTGCGGCGGCCGCAAATGTAACCGCCGCTCGCGCCAAGCGCTTTGCCGAGCGTGCCCATTTGAATTTCAATTTGTCCGCTGACGCCCAATTCATCCGCGAGGCCACGACCATTTTCGCCAATGATACCAGTGGCGTGCGCCTCATCCACCATCAGCCACGCGCCATATTTTTCCTTGAGCGCAACGATTTCGCGGAGCGGCGCAGCGTCGCCATCCATTGAGAAAATGGATTCGGTCACGACCAGCGTTTCCGCTTTCCGCTTTCCGCTTTCCGCTTTTGCAGATTTGTCTGCCCATTTCAACTTTTCTTCAAGATCGTTTAGATCGTTGTGATCGAAGATGCGGAGTTTTGCGCCGCTCAATTTCGCGGCGTCCACGATGCTGGCGTGAACCAGTTTGTCGAGAATGAGAATGTCGTCTTTGCCAACGAGTGCGGTGATGGTTCCGAGCGCAGCGGCGTAGCCGGTGGAAAATGTCAGCGCGGCTTCCGTTTTTTTGAACGCAGCGAGCGATTCTTCCAGTTCGTGAAACGGGGCAAGCGAGCCGCAAATCAAGCGCGATGAGCCGGCGCCGACGCCGAATTTTTCCACGGCGTGAATGGCGGCTTCTTTCAACGTGGGATGGTTGGCGAGGCCGAGATAATCATTGGAAGAAAAATTGAGAAAAGTTTTGCCGCCAATTTCAATGCGCGGACCTTGAGCGGAATCCACGCGGCGCAGTTCGCGGAACAAATTTTGTTCGCGCAAGTCGGCGAGGCGTTGTTTCAATTCTTCGTCCAAAGAAGGCACGGAGATAATTTACGATTTACGATTTACGATTTACGAGCCTAAAGGTGATCGGTGTGTCAATCGTAAATCGTCATTCACAAATCACAAAGGCGGAATTGCCCAGCGGCCTTCGATCATACTGGCGGTGACGTTGCCGGGATGGGCGAGCACGGTTTCGTAAATCTTGGCGGGCTTGCCGGAAAATGGAATCGCAATTAAATCCGCGCTGGCATTGGGCGAAAGCTCGCCGACTTTTTTGGCGAGGCCGAGGGCGCGCGCGCCGTTAATGGTGGCCATTTGCAAAATCTCTTCCGGAGAAAGTTTTTTGTCGGCGTCAGCGAGGGCGCGCATTTCGGCGAACATATCCAGTTCCGGTTTTTGTTTTCCCGTTTTGCGCGTGGTGGCGAGACTGTCGGTTCCGAGGCAAAGATTCACGCCGGCGTTGGCGAGGCGTTCGCGCTCAAACTTTGGGTGTTTGAAATAATCATGGCTGCGCGGGCAGTGGACAACGTGCGTTTTATTTTTCGCGAGCAACGTGGCGTCGCCGCGCGCGAGGCAGTTGACATGGATGGCGAGAATATTTTCGCCGAGCAGCCGGTTGCGGGCGAGATGCGCGACGGGCGAACCGAGGCCGCAATCGGAATTGTCGCGTTCGTTGCGCTTGAGCCAGTCGTGCATTTCGCCGGCGGCGTGGGCGAACATTTCAAATTCCTGCGCGGATTCGGCGACGTGGATGCTGACGCGCCATTTCCGTTTTTGCGCGGTGCGCGCGGTGAGTTTTAGCAACTCCGGCAAAGTAGAGTAGGGCGCGTGCGGCGAAAGCGCGGCGCGATGGCGCGGATGCTTGAGCAAATCCATCGTCCCGACGGCCTCGCGCAAAATGTCTTTCGGCGCGCGGCGCGATTTGATGCCGGTCATTTCGAGAAAGGAAAAAATTCGCAGCGGCGTGGCGTCCCAAACTTCCGGCAGCAAATCGGGCATCGCCTCAATGTCGGCGACAGTTGTGATGCCGCTTTTCAATAGCTGGTGCGCACCGCGCAGCCACGAGCGCGCGTAGTCGGAATAACTCCAGCCGCTTTTGTGCGCGGTGATGGCGCCAATCCAATCGGTAAAAGTTTTCGGCGGCGAAAGTTCACCGGCCATGTCGGTGTAATCGAGATGGCAATGCGCGTTGACGAGGCCGGGAAGTAAAGCTACTTCGCCGAGGTCAAAAACTTTTTCGCGCAGATGCGGACGCAAATCTTTCCACGGCGCGAGGGCGCGAATTTTATTGCCGTCAATGAAAACCGCGCCGTCCTCGATGGGCGGCGCGGTGACGGGAAGAATTATTTTCGCCCGTAAAATCATTCGTCGCTGGCTTCCTGCCGGGAGCGTTTGGAGCGGGCGCCGACGGTGTGTTTCGCCGCCTTGACCTTGCTGTGGCGTTTGCGGATTTGCGCCTCGATTTTTTTCTCGACGGCATCAATCGCGGCGTAGAGGTCGCTTTCGATGTCCTTGGCGAACAAATCAGGCCCGCGCACGCCGAGGCGGATGGAGCAGCTAAATTGTTTTTCCGGCACGCGCGTATTGTCGTGTTCGAGCGTGACGCGGGCGTCCACGATGCGTTGATCCATGGCGTCCAATTTGTCGAGCTTGGCGATGACATGATCTTCGATGGCTTTGGTGAGCGTGACATTGTGGGTGGAGAGAATCAGTTTCATAAAAAAAGAATGCGCCCTCGGCGCGCGAAAATCCAGTTTTTCCTTTCGGCAAAAATCTTACAGCGGGATTCGTGCCAAAATCGCTTGAGATTCTGGTGGATTAAGTTATGTTGCCGTGCAGATGGGACTCGGACTACAACTTTCGCAAAGGCTCTCGCAATCGCTGGTGCTCGCGCCGCAGCTCCAGCAGTCGCTCGCTTTGCTGCAGGCTCCGTCGCTCGAGCTCAAGGCGCTCGTCGAACAGGAACTCCAGCAGAATCCCGTGCTCGAAGAAATTTCCGAGCAGGAAATAGATTTGCGCGAAAAATCTCCGGGCAGCGACGATACCGAAACGCCGACCACTCCCGATTTCGCCGAACTGCCGGAAGATATTCAACCGGATGCCGCCGCCGAGCGTTTGGCGAACGATCCCGTGGACGATTTTCAGGCGGAATTTGAAAAGCTCGTGCAAATGGATCAGGACTGGCGCGACCATTTTTCCCAGACGAACACCATCAGCCGTTCTTCCGCCGAGGACGAAGAAAAGCGCGAGTTCATGTTCAACTCCATCACGGTGGAGGCGTCGCTCGCGCAATATTTGATGGAGCAAGTGCGCGACACAAATTTGAGCGACGAAGATCGCGCCATCGCGGAACTGCTCATCGGCAACATTGACGATTACGGTTTTCTGATGGCGACCGTCGAGGAACTCGCGGCTTCAACCAATTTGCCCGTTGAAAAAATTTCGCGAGTGCTGAAAGTCATCCAAAGTTTCGAGCCGGTTGGCGTTGGTGCGCGCGATTTGCGCGAGTGTTTGATGCTCCAACTCGAACGCGCGGGCAAAAATGAATCCATCGAGTATCGCATCATTCGCGATCACATGGAAGCGCTCGGCAAACGGAAAATTCCCGAAATCGCGCGCGGCATCGGGCAGTCCGTGGACGACGTTCAGGAAGCGCTCGCGCGCATCGGACGGCTCGAACCGCGACCTGGCCGCGCGTTTCTGCCGGTCATCGAGCAATACGTTGCGCCGGAAGTTTTTGTCGTGAAGAACGGCGACGATTTCATCGTCACGACCAACGACGAGCAGATTCCGCATCTGCGAATCAGCAATGTTTACAAGGATTTAATGTCTGCCGGCGAAAATAATGCGGAAGTAAAAAATTACATCCGCGAAAAAATTCGCGCCGGGAAATTTCTCATCAAAAGTTTGCATCAGCGGCAGACGACCATCTGCAACATCGGCCGGGAAATCGTCAAACGCCAGCGCGACTTCATGGAAAAAGGCGTCGCGCACCTCAAGCCCATGACGATGTCGCAAGTCGCCGATGTTGTCGGCGTGCACGAGACCACCGTGAGCCGCGCCGTTTCCGGCAAATACATCGAGACGCCGCAGGGCGTGTTCGAGATGAAATACTTTTTCACCGCCGGCCTGCAAAACGCCCACGGCGCCGACGTTTCCAACACCAGCGTCAAGGACATGATCGCCGAGATTTTTAAGGCCGAGGACACCGCCAAACCGTTGTCCGATCAGGAAGTGGTGAAGATGCTGACTGCGAAGGGAATCAACATTGCGCGCCGCACCGTGGCGAAATACCGCGACGAACTAGGCATCCTGCCGTCAAATCTGCGCCGGGTTTATTGAACTGGTTTTACGGCTTGTTCTTCAATTTGTTTTGCATCGGCAAACAATTCTTCCGTTCCGAAGGAACCAAGGAAATTAGCCAGCTACGAAGTGGCTGGAAAAATCGCCAGAACAAATTATGTCCTGAAGGGACATTGGAAAATTGAAATGTTCCGCCGTCCTTTCAGGACGTTTTCGTTTTTGAACCGGAACCAGCCACTTCGTAGCTGGCTAATTTCCAGTGTCGCTTTGCGACCGGATTCAGCCAGTTTTACATTGGGGAATAATGTATTTTTTGCCTTCTTGATTTGGTTAATCGGTCTTCCCACCGATGAGCTTAATGTAGGCGCGTTGCTTTCTTATCTCCGGGACAAAAGATTCAAACTCATGTTTATGATTGCGGATGTAATTTGCAAGTGCCGCCTCAATGTCATCAGATTTTGAATAGAGTTCGGATTCAGTTGCATCTGCGAGTTTTTCAATTTGTTCCCACGAGCCGAAATGCGAAATAAGAGCATCGGTATTTCCTAGGTCACCCTTTGGAAACAGCTTCAAGGATTTTCGAACGTCGGCAGCGAGAGATGATAAACCTATAATATCAAAACATTCAGGATAAGCCGAATGATTACAAACCAAGTTGAAGAATCGCGCAAAACCCTCGTTCTCTAAATACCCCGTAGTATTCCAAACAAAATCAACCAACCTATGAGAGAGCGGCACCGATTCTGGCCACGTTATCAATAAATCATAACCATAGCGTTCCTCCACGACTCGCGAAATTTCATTGCACAAATCAAAATTGCTCATTCGTTGGCAGATTTCATCTAAAGAGAGGTCTTGTGGTTTCATTGCTGATAAAAGTTATCTTCAAAATTTCACCAAACTTCCACCGGCCCTTTCGGAACGAGAATGTGCGTGCGCGTGGTTTCAATTTGCTTTTGCAACTAGCGGAAATTTTTCTGGATGCTGAATCCGTTCCAAATCCAAATCTACGTCAAGTTCCGGCCAGTAAAGATGATTTTCGCGAGGCAATTCAACGGTAAAAAGCTGTTGCAGCGTCGCACCGCGAAACCACGGAAAATCGGTAAACGCAAGGAAATGTTCTCGGCCGCCAAGCAGCAGCCAGAAGCCGTGCGGCGACACGTTCAGAACTTCAACCTGGGAAATGTCTGCGCCAATGGATGCGGATTTCATTTTGTCGTTCCTCAACAATTTTCTTCAGTTCATTCAGTTCGGTCGTGCCGAGACCTTGGTTGACCGCCAGTTCAATGTCTGGTTCCAGCCAGAATTTTGCCTCGCCATCCGGCGAAATCACATGGACGTGCATCCTCGATTCTTCGCGCGAGAAGAAATAAAACCGATAGCTGCGATACCGAAAAATCGTCGGACTCACAGAAGCAATCTAGCAAAATTTAGCCAAGGCTTCAACAGGCGTTTCACCAAACTTCCACCGGCCCGCGCGGAACGGGAATGTGCGCGCGCGTGGTTGAATCCGGTTCGCGCATGAAGGACGCCACCAGCGGCGGTTGTTGAAAACGTGGCAGCAGTTCGCCGCGTTCGTCCAAAAATTGTTGCCGCCAGCGGATGTAGTTTTCCAGTATCTCGTGGAACTGCGCTTTGGTCGCGACTTGCACGACCTTTTTGTTGAATTCGTGGCACGGGCCGAATCGCTTGGCATACCACGGCGCGACTTTGCGGAACATCCGGCAGCCGAGTTCCTCGCCAAAAACTTCCGCCATCAAATCCAGATGCCGGCACATCACGCGCACGCGCTCGGAGAAAGGTGGTTCGGGCGGAAGTTCAACATCGTTCTCGTAGGAGACGACGTGAGGAGTCTCATTTATTGCAGCAGAATTAATTTGAGACTCCTCACGTCGTCTCCTACCTGATTTGAGATATTCCAACGTCCGTTTGAAAATCCACGGATCATAAAATGCGCCGCGTCCGATGCTCACGCCCGCGCAACCGGTTTCGTCCAACATCATTTTCGCAGCTTGCGGTGTCACGATGTCGCCATTGCCGATGACGGGAATTTTTTTTACGGCTTCAACCACTTTGCGGATGCTCGCAAGATTTACCGTGCCGCCAAAACCTTGTTCGCGCGTGCGTCCGTGAACAAAAATCGCGGCGATACCGGCATCTTCCAGCGCGCGCGCCAAATCGGGCGCGGTCAAATTATCATCGTCCCAGCCCAAACGCATTTTGGCGGTGACGGGAATTTTTACGGCGTTGACCATGCCGCGAACGAGTGCGGCGGTTTTATCGAGTTCGGTCATCATCGCGGAACCGCCGCCAATCTTGACAACTTTTTTGACAGGACAACCCATGTTGATGTCCACGGAAACGGCGCCGCGCGCTTCGACCATCAGCGCGGCGTCGCGCATTTCTTCGGCGACGCTGCCGAAAAGTTGCACGGCGAGCGGCGAATCGGCAGGCGAAGTTTCAATGAGCTTGAACGCCTTGGGATTTTTTTCGATGAGCGAACGCGCATTCACCAAATCCGTCGTGCAAAGTCCGACGCCGCCGACT
The DNA here is from genome assembly GCA_036509625.1 of Verrucomicrobiia bacterium. Taxonomy (GTDB): domain Bacteria; phylum Verrucomicrobiota; class Verrucomicrobiia; order Limisphaerales; family UBA11358; genus UBA11358. The sequence continues at coordinate 15,199 of DATCFH010000034.1, read as the reverse complement.
TCGCGCACGACGAGGCGGAAGGGCAGGTTGGTGTAGCCCGCGAGCGGCGAGAGAAAGAGATTTGATTTAAGTGTGAGCGAACCGAATTGCACGCGGCGAGGTTAAGGCAAAGTCGTTCGTTGCGGAAGGCGGAATGCTGTGTTAATCTGGCGGACAATAATGTTAGACGACGATTCCAACTTAAAGGACAGCGGCGCGAAAAAAAAGGCGCCGGGCAACGGCTTTAACAAAAATCAGGGCTACACGCTGCTCGTTTGGGCGGGGCTCATCGCGGCGATGGTGGCATTTTTTACGATGCGAGACCGCATCACGACGCCCGCCGTGGTTTTATCGCAGTCGGAATTTCTCACCAAGTTTCAGTCGAACCAGATTGCCAAGGCATCCATCAATCTTGGCGGACAAAGTTCGCTGCTGACGCCGGTGACCGGCGAATATTTTGAGACGGACAAGAATGGCAAGCAGACGAAAGTCGCCTTCGTTTCGCCCAATGCGTATTTCACGCAAAAAATGTTGGATCAACTTTTGGCTCCGCCCACGAACGTCGAAGTGGGCGCGCCGAATGTGATGCTGACGCAAATGCTTTGGGGCATCGCGCCGTTTTTGGTGCTTGGATTGCTGTTCTGGTTTTTCTTCATCCGCCAAATCAAAGCGGCGGGCAAAGGCGCATTGAGCTTCGGCAAAAGCAAGGCGAAGATACTTTCCAAAGACCGCAATAAAACCACGTTCAAAGATGTCGCGGGCGTGGAAGAAGCGATGGAGGAAGTTTCCGAACTCGTCGAATTTTTGAAAGACCCGAAAAAGTTTCAGCGTCTTGGTGGCCGCATTCCCAAAGGCGTCTTGATGATCGGGCCGCCCGGAACGGGAAAAACTTTGTTGGCAAAAGCGATTGCCGGCGAAGCGGACGCGGCGTTCTTCAGCATCAGCGGTTCGGACTTCGTGGAAATGTTTGTTGGCGTCGGCGCAAGCCGCGTGCGCGATATGTTTGAGCAGGCGCGCAAATCTACGCCGTGCCTGATTTTCATTGATGAAATTGACGCGGTCGGTCGCAGTCGCGGTCACGGTCTCGGCGGTGGCAACGACGAACGCGAACAGACTTTGAACGCGTTGCTCGTCGAGATGGACGGTTTCGATACGCAGGAAGGCATTATTATTATCGCCGCGACGAATCGTCCCGATGTGCTCGATCCCGCGCTGTTGCGTCCCGGCCGTTTTGATCGTCAAGTCACGGTGAGTTTGCCGGACGTGCGCGGTCGCGAAGGCATTTTGAAGGTTCACGCCAAGAACGTGAAGCTGCTGCCGGATGTGGATTTGTCCATCATCGCGCGCGGCACACCGGGTTATTCCGGTGCGGAACTCGCCAATCTTTTGAACGAAGCCGCGCTGCTCGCGGCGCGCACAAATAAAAAAGGCATCGGCCAGCCTGAACTCGAAGAAGCGCGCGACAAAGTTCGTTGGGGTCGTGAACGCCGCAGTTTGGCGATGACGGTTGAAGAAAAGAAATTTACCGCGTGGCACGAAGCGGGGCACGGCCTCGTCAACGTGGTTTTGCTGCACACGCATCCGTTACACAAGGTCACAATTATTCCGCGCGGCCAGTCGCTTGGCTCGACGATGTATCTGCCCAAGGACGACATCTTGAGCCGTAAGCGCAAGGAAATGCTTGATACGATTGCCGTGACGATGGCTGGGCGCATCGCCGAGGAAATTGTTTCCGAAGATATTTCCACCGGCGCAGCGGGCGATATTCAACAGGCCACGCAAATGGCGCGTGCGATGGTGATGCACTGGGGCATGAGCGACAAAATCGGCATGGTGCAATATGGCGAGGCCAACGAATACGTTTTCCTCGGACGCGAAATGGCGCGCAGCAAAGATTACAGTGAGAAGACCGCGCAGGAAATTGACGACGAGGTCAAACGCATCATTGACGAAGGTTATCGCCGCGCGCAAAAAGTCATTGCGGATTACCGCAGCCAGTTGGAAACCATTGCCAACGGTTTGCTTGAATACGAAACGCTCGACGGCGCACAGGTTGATGAAATCGTCCGCACCGGAACTTTTACGCCGCCGCCAAAACCACCGGCCAACGTCGGTCCGATGATGGGTGCGCCCGCAGGCACACCGCTTCCGGAAAATCCACCGAAGTCTGTGCCGCCAAAATTGACCGGACTCGGAACGCCGTCGCCCATGCCGGCGAGCTGAAATTTACCAGTCGCAATAAACACAAAAGGACAGGCTTAAAACCTGTCCTTTTTATTTTGCGCCTTCTGCGCCTTTTTGCGGCTGAAATTTATTCGGAAGATTTTTCGATACTCTTCAAATCCTCGGCCAGAAACTGCGTCACGTCCTTGAAGCGCGCGACGTTTTCGGGATTCATCGCCATCAAAGTCTGATGCGCTTCCAGACTCGTGCGCGCGATTTGCTCGTGTGACGGATTGATGGATTCCGGAGTGCAAGCTTTCACATCGGCGGGCACTTGCATCGGGCCGTTGGTGAGGTTGAAGAGATGCACCGCGCCGAGATTCTCCAAAAGTTCGCTGACGCGCGGCGTGGCGTTGTGCAGCTCGATGCCGCGCTCGGCGGGTGCGCCCTGCGGATTCAACTTCATGCCAAAGCCCGCCAGCACGCCGAGAAACGTGCTGTCCATCAGCACGCATTCGCTCAAATCAATAATGAAATGACCGAAGCCTTTTTGCGCGAGTTCGCTCAACAAGGTTTTGAAATCCGGGCTGGACGCAAAGTTTGCGCGTCCCGCAATTTTAATGCAGACAAAGTTTTTTCCAACCAGCACGGATAAATTGGCAGATGACATTTTTCCTCTTTTAATTTAATTGGCAGCCGCGTTCGGCGACACAATTTGCACGAGTGCCTGCTGTAATACAAGCGCTTCGTCCAACCCGCTGGACACCAGCCGCTGGTTGCAGCGCAGCAGCACATCCATCGCGCGGACAAGTTCCGCCGAGGAATATTTTTTGACTTGCGGCAGCGCCTTGTAAAGCACATACGGACTCAAGGCCAGCGGGTTGAATTTCTTTTCCACCGGCATCTGGTCAGCAGGCACGCGTTCGAGTTGCGACTTGAATTGATTGTAGTCAAACGTCTCTTTCACCCAGCCTTCGCGCAGCATTTCCTTGAGCAGCAGCATCGCGCGCACCTTGCCGATGAGGCCGTAAAGCAAGCCGATTTCCGATTTGTCCTTGTCAAACTTCGTCTCCCAAAGCTCCTCGTCCAAACGCTTGAGTAGGCGCGGTAAATCGCGGTCGCCCAGCGCATCGCCCAGCGCAAACGCCTTCGCCGTTTTGCTATGCGCGCAAATCGTCGTCACATCCGCCAGCTCGATTTTTTTTCGATCGCCGATGAAGACGCAGAGCTTTTCAATTTCATTTTCCAGTTGCCGCGCATTGAGTCCGGCGCGAATGACGAGTTCGCCCAGCGCGGCGTCAGAAATTTCTTTTTCGCGTTTGCGGACGGCCTCGCGCGCGGCCATCTGCGCGCGATCTGCCCAATCTTTGTCATCCTGCGACCACGAGGTGAAAACTTCCGTCGTGCCAATTTTATCGAGCGTTTTGTAAAAAACTTTCCGTTTGTCCACTTTGCCCGCGCTGATGAGCAAGCGGACATTTTGAAAAGAAAACTTTTTTAATTCCTCCGCCAATTCCGCCAGCGTTTCCGTCACGGCGGCGGACGATGCGGTTCTATCTTCACCGAGAAAATTGCAGTCGCGCAGCCACACGACTTTGCCGCCGCCGAAAAAAGGCAGTGTTTGCAAGGCTTCGCGAAGTCTGCCGATGACATTTAGCGCGTCGCCGCCGTTGCTAACGGTCGCCTCGATGGTTTCGTGATCCATGCCTCCGAGTTCCGCCGACCATTCCTGGAAGATTTTTTTGGCGCGTTGCTTCACGGCAAAATCGTCATCGCCGCAGACCAAAAAAAGTGATGAGTTATGAGTGATGGGTGATGAGCTGGCCATTTTGAGAAACGCGTTTTACTCGCCACTTGTCACTCATCACTGCTCTCGCCGCCGGATTCGTTCATCTTGTCGAGCACGCCGCTCATGTCTTCAACTTGAGCAAAAAGTGTCGCGGAAACGAAGATGGGTTTTTTCTGCGCGGCGGCCAGTGCGAGACAATCGCTGGGGCGCGCATCAACTTCCACAATTTTGCGGGCGACCTCGTTTTGCTGCTGCAAAATCAGCCGCGCGAAGTAAGTGGAATTTTTTAAGTCAGTAATAATGACGCGTTCCACCGTGATGCCGAAGCCTTGAAAAACGCGGTTAATTAAATCGTGCGTCAGCGGACGTTCCTTGGGTTCGTTGCGGAGAAAATCGTCAATCACCCGTCCCATCTGCGGTTCGACATTGATGACGAAAACTTTTTCGTCATTGCCGACGAACAGCGCGCAGCCGCTGTTGGCGGGGAGAATGCCGCGAATCTGCACCGGCACGACTTCGTTCTTCATGCGGGAAATCTACGTTAGCCCGCGCGAAAAACAAGCCTAGTCAGCCGTCACGGATTGTAGTTCAACCACGGACCGAGCCAGCGTTCCATTTCGGAAACGGATTTATTTTTGCGCGCGGACAAATCTTCAACCTGATCTTTGCCCAGTTTGCCGACGGCAAAGTATTTTGAATCGGGATGCGCGAAATAAAGTCCGCTCACCGAACTGCCCGGCCACATCGCAAAACTTTCGGTCAACTGGATGCCGGTGTTTTTTTCCACGTCGAGCAGCTTCCAGAGCGTATCTTTTTCCGTGTGGTCGGGACACGCCGGATAGCCGGGGGCAGGGCGGATGCCACGGTATTTTTCCTCGATCAAATCTTCCGTCGCGAGATTTTCCGTTTTGCCAAAACCCCATTCGTCGCGCGTGCGTTTGTGCAAATACTCGGCAAACGCTTCAGCCAGACGATCGGCAATCGCCTCAATCATAATGGCGTTGTAATCGTCGTTTTGCTTTTTATATTCGTCGGCCAAGTCTTTTACTTCCGCACCAGCGGTCACCGCGAAAGCACCGATGTAATCCGGCGAGCCTTTCGGCGCAATGAAATCGGCGAGGCAATAATTCGGCGTGCCGTCGCCCTTGTCAATTTGCTGGCGCAGAAAATGGAGCGTCGTCAAAACTTTCGTGCGTGATTCGTCCGTGTAAAGTTCCACGTCGTCGCCGATGCAATTTGCGGGAAACAATCCGTAAACCGCGCGCGGCGCAAGCAGTTTTTCCGCGATGACTTTTTGCAACATCTTTTGGGCGTCGGCAAATAGTTTGGTCGCTTCTTCGCCGTGTTTTTCGTGCTGCAAAATTTTCGGATAAACGCCGCGTAATTCCCATGTGTGAAAAAATGGTGTCCAGTCAATGAACTTGGCGATTTCGGCGAGCGAAGCATTTTCCACGACGCGCGTGCCGGTAAATTCCGGCTTCGCGAGTTCGTCAAATTTTAGTTTCGGCACGTTGGCGCGGGCGGCGTCGAGTGACAATAATTTTGCCACCGAGCCGGAATGCGTGGCGCGGGCTTTTTCGTAGTCTTCGCGAAGTTGTTTTACGAACGGCGCCTTGCCGTCCTTGCTCAACAAACTGCTCACGACCGGCACGGCGCGCGAAGCGTCGAGGACATGGACGACCGGTTCGCTGTAATGCTGGGCAACTTTCACGGCGGTGTGTGCTTTGCTCGTGGTCGCGCCGCCGATGAGCAGTGGCACTTTGAAACCCGTGCGTTCCATCTCGCGCGCGACGTGAACCATTTCGTCCAGCGACGGCGTAATCAAGCCGCTCAAGCCGATAATGTCGGCTTTTTCGAGCTTCGCGCGTTCGAGAATTTTTTCGCACGGAACCATCACGCCCATGTCAATGACCTCGTAGTTATTGCACGCGAGCACGACGCCGACGATGTTTTTGCCGATGTCATGAACGTCGCCTTTGACGGTCGCTAAAACAATTTTGCCCTGCGCCTTCACGACTTCGCCGCGCGCGGCCATCGCGGCTTTCTCCGCTTCCATGAACGGCTGCAAATACGCGACGGATTTTTTCATCACGCGCGCAGACTTGACGACCTGCGGCAAAAACATTTTGCCCGCACCAAATAAATCGCCGACGACGCTCATGCCCGCCATCAACGGCCCTTCGATGACCGTGAGCGGCTTGGCGTATTTGGCGAGCGCTTCCGCCGTGTCCGCGTCAACATAAAGATCAATGCCCTTCACGAGCGCGTGCGAAAGCCGTTCTTCAACCGTCCCTTTGCGCCATTCTTCTTCAACTTTTTTATCGGATGCAGTCGTGCCCGCGCTGGCGGCTTTTAATTTTTCACCAAAATCCACGAGGCGTTCCGTCGCGTCCGGGCGGCGATTCAGCAAAACGTCTTCGACCAATTCTTTCAGCTCCGGCTTGATCTCGGCATAAACTTCCAGCATTCCCGCGTTGACGATGCCCATGTCCATGCCCGCGCCAATCGCGTGAAACAAAAACGCGCTGTGCATCGCCTCGCGCACGGGATTGTTGCCGCGAAATGAAAAAGAAACATTCGAGACGCCACCGCTGACTTTCGCGTGCGGCAGATTTTTTTTGATCCAACGCGTGGCTTCGATGAAATCAACGGCGTAATTATTGTGTTCTTCAATTCCAGTTCCAACGGTCAAAATGTTCGGATCGAAAATGATGTCTTCCGGCGGAAAACCAATTTCGTTCACGAGAATTTTATACGCGCGTTCGCAGATGCGGATTTTCTCCGCGTAAGTCGCGGCTTGTCCATTTTCGTCAAAAGCCATCACGACGACCGCCGCGCCGAATTGCAAAACTTTTTTCGCCTGTTCGCGAAATTTCGCTTCGCCTTCTTTCAACGAAATGGAATTCACAATGCCTTTGCCTTGCAGGCATTTCAGGCCGGCTTCGATGACTTCAAATTTCGACGAGTCCACCATGAATGGAACTTTGGCAACTTCCGGTTCGCTGCCGAGCAACAGGAGAAAGCGCGTCATCGCGGCGACGCCGTCAATCATCCCTTCGTCCATGCAAATATCTATGATGTTCGCGCCGTTCTCGACTTGCTGGCGCGCGACGCTCACGGCTTCTTCGTATTTATTTTCTTTGATGAGTTTCGCGAATTTTGGCGAACCGGCGACGTTCGTGCGCTCGCCGATCATAATGTATTGACCAATCTGCTGCGTGAACGGCTGCGAACCGCTCAAGCGCAATGGAATCGCCGCACCGGTCGAAAATTTGGTTTCCGTTTTTGGTTCGCGCGGACGTTTATTTTCCAGCGCCTTCGCAATCGCGGCAATGTGTTCGGGCGTGTTGCCGCAGCAGCCGCCGGCGATGTTGATTAAATTGCTTTGCGCGAACTCGCCGAGATAATTCGCCATGTCTTCCGGCTGCAAATCAAAACCGGTCGCCGACAGCGGATTCGGCAAACCCGCATTCGGATAACACGAAATCGCGGTGTCCGATTTTGCCGCGAGTTCCGCGAGAAACGGCCTCATCAAATCGGGGCCGAGTGAACAATTCAAGCCGATGGAAATCGGTTTAACGTGCTTCATCGCGTTCCAATATGCCTCGATGGTTTGCGCGGAAATCATCGTTTCACCACCGCGCCCAACCGCAGCGGAAATCATGATCGGCAGGATTTTTTTATCTGCTGCGAAAACTTCTTGAATCGCGACGAGCGCCGCTTTGGCATTGAGTGAATCAAAAATCGTTTCCACCAAAAGCAAATCCGAGCCGCCCGCAATCAATGCGCGCACTTGATTGATGTAAGCGGTTTTGACTTGATCAAAAGTGCAGACGCGAAAACCCGCGTCGTCCGCATCGGGTGAATTGGAAAGCGAAACGGTTAGCGGCCCGATTGCGCCCGCAACAAAACGCGGACGCCCGGTTTTATTCGCGATGCGGTCGCACCATTCGCGGCATTGCTTGGCGGATTGTTCGTTTACTTCCCACGCGAGGTCGTTGAGAAATTTATTTTCGATGACGCCTTGGTAAAACGCCGGGTCTTTGCGCCCGCCATGTTCGCGCGGATCGTCCACAAAAAATTCACTCTGGCCGATGCTCGTGGCGGAAAAAGTATTTGTCTCAATGATGTCCGCGCCCGCTTCGAGAAAACGCCGGTGGATGTCGCAGATGGTCGCGGCCTGCGTGAGCGAATAGAGATCGCCGTTGTTCTTCAGGTCTTTTTTGGAATCCTTCAAACGCTCGCCGCGAATCTCCGCCTCGCCCAAACCGTAGGTGCGGATGGTCGTGCCCATTGCGCCGTCAATAATGACGATGCGTTCTTGGAGAGCCTTTTGGAGCAGTTCGGCGTTGTTCGACATGAAGTTAAGATAAGCAAAATTGTCGCTAATTCAAATTAAAAATCAACGCATCCTGATTTGATGATATGTAACTATTCAGAAAACATGAATCGCCCGAATCGTGATGGCGGAAACAATCCAATTTCCACCGTTCGCGGATTGACTCTGAAAGTGTATTTGATAGATTCACGCCTCGTTTTTCACGTTTCACAAACCGAACTGACAGTAGCGAACTAAATTTATGGCAAAAGCAAAATCCAACAAATACGTTTACACTTGGGGCAATAAAAAAGCCGACGGCGACGGATCAATGAAGCCGCTGCTCGGCGGCAAAGGCGCGAATCTCGCGGAGATGACGCGCATCGGTCTGCCCGTGCCGCCCGGTTTCACCATCACCACGGAAGTCTGCACTTATTTTTACGCGAACAAACGCACTTATCCGTCCGTGCTGCAAGCGCAGATGGAAGCGGGCGTGACCAACATGGAAAAGATCATGGGCACGAAGTTCGGCGCGACGAACGGAATGCCGTTGCTCGTCGCAGTGCGCTCCGGCGCTCGCGATTCCATGCCGGGCATGATGGATACGATTTTGAATCTCGGTCTGAATGACCAAGCGGTCGTTGCGCTGGCGAACGCCACCAAGAATCCGCGCTTCGCGTGGGATTGCTATCGCCGTTTTATTCAGATGTATGGCGACGTCGTTCTCGGCGTGCAAAAGCGCGAAGGCGAAGATCACGATCCGTTCGAGCACACCATCCACAGTTTCAAACACGAGAAGTATCACCGCGACATCGTGGACAGCGATCTCACCGCCGAAGATCAGGCCGAACTCGTCAAGCGTTTCAAGAAACTCGTCAAGGAACGCACGGGCAAAGATTTTCCGACGAATCCGTGGGATCAATTACGTGGCGCAGCGGGCGCGGTGTTTGGTTCTTGGATGAATGATCGCGCGAGCGTTTATCGCCGCAAATATAACATCCCGACGGAATGGGGAACGGCCGTCAATGTGCAGGCGATGGTGTTCGGCAACACCGGCGAAGATTCCGGCTCCGGCGTGGCGTTCACCCGCAATCCGGCGAACGGCACGAATGAATTCTACGGCGAATTTCTCATCAACGCGCAGGGCGAAGACGTCGTCGCTGGCGTTCGCACGCCCGAACCCGTGTCGAAACTTAAGGCGCAAATGCCGAAGAGCTACGCGGAACTCATGGCCGTCCGCAAGACTTTGGAAAGCCATTTCAAGGACGTGCAAGACATCGAATTCACCGTGCAGAGCGGCAAGTTGTTCATGTTGCAAACGCGCAACGGCAAGCGCACCGCTGCCGCTGGATTGAAGTTCGCCGCCGACATGGTGAAGGAAAAATTGATTGATTGGGAAACCGCTGTGATGCGTAACCCGGCTGATCAATTGGAACAATTGCTCGCGCCGATCTTTGATTTGAGCGAAGTCAAGAAGGCCAAAGTCATCGCGACGGGTTTGCCCGCTGGGCCGGGCGCGGCGACTGGGAAAATTTATTTCAACGCCGACCGTTCCGTGCAAGCCGCCGAGAAGGGCGAGAAAGTTTTGCTCGTTCGCGTCGAAACTTCACCGGAAGATTTGCGCGGCATGATTGCGGCGGAAGGCATTCTCACTGCGCGCGGTGGCGTGAGTTCGCACGCGGCACTGGTCGCCCGTCAGATGGGCAAAGTCTGTGTCTGCGGCGCGGCGGGCGTCGTGATTGATTATGACAAAAAGACGACGACCATTGACGGCGTGACTTACAACGAAGGTGACTTCCTCTCAATTGACGGCACGTCCGGCCTCGTTTACGCGGGACAAATTAAAACCGCGCCGTCGGAAATTGTTTCCGGTTTGCTCAACGACGACAAGGTCGCGCAGAAAACCGAGAAGTATAAAAACTACGTTCAACTCATGGCGTGGTGCAAAAAGGCGACGAAGCTCGCCGTCCGCACCAACGCCGACACGCCGGAGCAAACCGCGCAGGCGATTGCGTTTGGTGCGGAAGGCATCGGCCTCACGCGCACGGAACATATGTTCTTTGAAGGCGACCGCATTGACGCGATGCGCGAAATGATTCTGGCCGACAATCTCCAAGAACGCGAAACCGCGCTCGCGAAATTGCTACCGTATCAACGCGAAGATTTCTTTGGCATTTTCAAAGTGCTGAAAGGTTATCCCGCGACGATTCGTTTCCTCGATCCGCCGCTGCATGAATTCTTGCCGAACACGAAGGAAGCGCAAATGGATCTCGCGCGGAAATTGAAAGTGCCGGTTGAAAAAATCATGGCGCGCGTTCATGAACTCCATGAGTTCAATCCGATGCTCGGTTTCCGTGGCTGCCGTTTGGGAATTAAATATCCCGAAATCACGCGGATGCAGGCGCGCGCCGTCCTCGAAGCCGCCGCTGATGCGACAAAGAAAGGTTTCAAAGCGAAACCCGAAATCATGATTCCGCTCGTCGGCTTCAAGAAGGAATTGGATTTGCAAACCGCCATTGTTCACGAAGTCGCCGCGCTCGTGCAGAAGGAAAAGAAAGTGAAAATTTCCTACTCCGTCGGCACGATGATTGAAATTCCGCGCGGTGCTTTGACGGCTGACGAAATCGCGCAGACCGCTGAATTCTTCAGCTTCGGCACGAACGATCTTACGCAAACTTGCCTCGGCATGAGCCGTGACGACTCTGGTTCGTTCCTTGGTGCTTACACTGAAAACGAAATCGTGAAGAAGAATCCGTTCGCTTCGATTGACCAGACTGGCGTCGGTCAGCTCATCGAAATCGCGGCGGCGAAGGGAAATAAAACTCGTCCCGGCATCAAGCTCGGCATCTGCGGTGAACACGGCGGCGACCCTGATTCCGTGAAGTTCTGCCATCGCGTCGGCCTGACCTATGTTTCGTGCAGCCCGTATCGCGTGCCGGTTGCGCGTCTCGCTGCGGCGCAAGCTGCGATTGAAGAAAAGCGTAAGGCTGTGAAGAAAAAATAATTTCTTCTGACAATTCCAAAGCCGCTCCGGGAAACTGGAGCGGCTTTTTCTTCACTTAAGAAAGCATTCAAGTGAAATTTTTCACAAACTTTTCTTGCGAACGCGACAGGCAATTGTTAAAACATCGCCTCGATTTTGAGGTTGGCCGGAAGACTTTTAATTGGTGACGGTTTTAATTTTTAGAACGCAGTGATTTTCCCGAAATGGACAAACAGTTTGCCGTTGGTGTTGCTCGTGGGAGCAGCACTCGCTGGTGCTGGCGTGGCGGCGGGCGTGACGATTTATCTCACGCCCAAATACACGCGCGCCGGTTATCAGCCGGTGCAGCCGGTTCCGTTCTCACACAAGATTCACGCGGGGCAACTCGGTGTGGATTGCCGCTATTGTCACAACGGCGTGGAAAAATCCTGGTTCTCAAATCTGCCCGGCGCGTCCACCTGCATGAATTGTCACAATCAGGTTTTGAAAGACGATCCGCGTCTCGCCATCGTTCGTGAAAGCGCGACGAACAACACGCCGATTCCGTGGGTGCAGGTTCACATCACGCCGGACTACGTTTACTTTAATCATTCCGTCCACGTCACGCGCGGCATCAGTTGCGTGGAATGTCACGGTCGCGTTGACCAGATGGACGAAGTGCGTCACGTCAAATCGTTCAGCATGAGCTTCTGTTTAGATTGCCATCGCAATCCCGCAGCGCACATCCGCCCCGTGGATAAAGTGACGGACTTGGGCTGGACGTGGAGCACGAATGGCGTTGAAGCCGATCATTTGCAGACGGTCGAAGGTAAAAAACTGGTTGAACATATGCGCGTCGAATCGTTGCAAAGCTGCTCGGCCTGTCACCGATGAAAACAATTTTGAAATACGCTCCCGCGCCGACGACTGGCCGCCGTTACTGGCGCAGCTTGGATGATCTCGCGGAAACGCCGGAGTTCAAGGACTGGTTGCACCGTGAGTTTCCGGCGGGCGCGAGCCAGATGGAAGATGGCCAGAGCCGCCGCAATTTTCTCAAGATCATGTCCGCGTCCTTCGCGTTTGCGGGTCTCGCGATGGGCGGAGCAGGGTGTCGTCGTCCCGAAGAGAAGCTCGAACCGTTCGGTCAGCAGCCGGACAATTATACTTTTGGCGACGCGCAGTATTTTGCGACCGCCATGCCCACGCGGACGGGTGCGATTCCTTTGGTGGTGAAGTCCTACGAAGGTCGTCCGGTTAAGATTGAAGGCAACTCACTTTATCCCGGCAGCAACGGCAGCACCGATCGTTACGCGCAAGCTTCGATTCTTGACCTTTACGATCCCGACCGCGCCCGTCATTTCAAGCATGATGGCAAACAGGTTTCGCGTGAAGAGGCGTTAGGTTTCCTCGACGAACTTTCCAAAAAATTTGCGGCCAACTCCGGTGAAGGCTTGGCATTTCTCGCTGAAAGCAGCACCTCGCCTTCGCGCGCGCGTCTGCAAAAAATAATCGCGGATAAATTCCCGAAATCACAATGGTTCACTTACGACGCGATTGATTCCGGCATCCATCAACGCGCCGCGACGCAGGCGTTCGGCCAGCCGGTGAAGCCAGTTTTCCATTTCGACAAAGCGAAAGTTATTTTGTCGCTGGATTGCGATTTTCTCGGTGGCGAAGATGATTCGCATAATCATATCCGCAAATATGCCGCGAGCCGTAAAGCGGGCGACGGCATGAGCCGACTTTACGCGGTGGAATCTTTGTTCACGCTCACAGGCGCAGGCGCAGACCATCGTTTACGGATTCCCGCGAGCAAGGTTCGTGACATTGCTGCCGGTATTTTGAGCCTGCTGACGCAAGAAGCCGTTGGCAATAAACTTTTGAGCATTGATGGAAAATCGTTGCCTGAAAATGAACAATGGGTTCTTGAATGTGCGAAAGACTTGCTGAAAAATCGCGGCAACATTTTGGTGGTCGCTGGCCAACGTCAACCGGCGGAAGTTCATCAACTCGCGCACGCCATCAATACGGATTTGGATTGCATTGGCAACACGGTCAGCCTGCTCGCGGTTGAAAATTTCCCCGCAAAGCCGTCGGCGGATTTGATGGAACTCGCCAGCGTGACGGATACGTTGGTAATTCTTGGTGGCAATCCGGCTTACAATCTTAATTGGTCATCGAAACCGAAGACGGTTGTCCGCTTGGGTTATTACGAAGACGAGACGGCGGAAAAATCGGATTGGAATTTTCCTTCAACGCATTATCTCGAATCGTGGAGCGACGCTACGGTCGCCGATGGAACGATTGTGCCGATTCAGCCGTTGACCCAACCGTTGTTCGGTGGATTGAGCGACTTGGAATTTCTTGGACGCATGGTTGGCGAACCGTTCCTGTTCAATCCTCACCAAGTCGTTCGCACGACGTATGGATTTTCAGAAGAAGACTGGAAGAAATTTTTGTTCAGTGGCTTTTGGCAAAATACCAGCAAGTCGGTTACGGATGTTAAAATTGTCCAGTCCTACGCGGATTTCAGCAAGCAATACGCAAGCGTAAAAACGCCGACGTTAAGCAAGGACAGTCTCGAAGTCATTTTCTACCGCGACGCAAAAGTGGATGACGGACGTTACTCCAACAACGGCTGGATGCAGGAATTGCCCGATCCCATCACGAAGATGACGTGGGACAACGCCGTGCTCATCAGCCGCAAAACGGCGCGCGAACTTGGTGTGGCGAATGGCGACATTGTTGAAATTTCATTGAACGGCAAAACCGTTTCCGGTCCGATTTGGACGCAGCCGGGCATGGCGGATTATTCGCTCGGTCTCGCGCTTGGTTACGGTCGCGAACGGGCAGGGCGCGTCGGCACGGGCGTTGGCTTCAATGCGTATAAAATTTTTAGCGGAAAATATATCGAGACCGGTGCGACGATCAAAAAGACCGGCGCGACTTATACGCTGGCTTGCACGCAGCATCATTGGTCCATGGAAGGTCGTCCGGCGGTGCGCGAGGCGAACCTCGAACAATTTCTCAAGGAGCCGGATTTCGCGCAGGAAAAATTTCATGGCATCGAGCCGCCGGTCGTGCAGTCGCTTTATCCAAACCCGCTTGACGAGGCGAAAAAGACGGCGTTGCATCAATGGGGCATGACCGTTGACTTGAACGCGTGCGTCGGTTGCGGCACGTGCGTCGTCGCGTGCCAGAGCGAGAATAACATTCCGATTGTCGGCAAAGATCAGGTGTTGCGCGGTCGCGAAATGCACTGGATGCGGATTGACCGTTATTTTACAAGCGATCCGAAGAAGAAAAATAATCCGAGCATTTTTGATCCGAAAGCGGACATGAACCAGGCGGATCCTGACCAGCAATTTGCGGAGTGGATTGACGATGTGCAGGCGGTGAACCAGCCGATGCTTTGCCAGATGTGCGAAGCCGCACCGTGCGAAAGTGTCTGCCCGGTGAACGCGACGGTCCACGATCAGGAAGGCCTGAATGTGATGGCGTATAACCGTTGCATCGGCACGCGTTATTGCTCGAACAATTGTCCGTATAAAGTTCGCCGTTTCAATTTTCTCGATTACAACAAACGCCCGTTGACCGAGTTGAAAGGCACGATGTATTCGACGACGCTCACGCATAAGACGGATGGCGAATGGGATTTGAAGCGTTGGTGGAATGATCCCAACAGCGGGATGCGCACGGAAGACGAATGGGATTTGATCAAGTTGTCGAAAAATCCCGATGTGACGGTGCGTATGCGCGGCGTCATGGAGAAATGCACTTACTGCACGCAGCGCATCGAGCACGCGAAGATTTCACAGAAAGTTAAAGCTGGTGCGAGCGGCGACGTGCGGTTGTCGGAAGCCGCTGGAACGGTTCCGAAGACGGCTTGTCAGCAGGCATGTCCGGCGGGCGCAATTGTTTTTGGCGACGTGAGCGACCCGAACAGCACGGTCTCGAAATTGAAATTGTTACCGCAAAATTATTCCGT
>DATCFH010000033.1:0-2684 GCA_036509625.1 Verrucomicrobiia bacterium | reverse complement strand
GAAATAAGTCGAAAGTTCCATCGGGCAGCGAACGCCTTTCGGGATGTAGCAAAACGAACCGTCGGTGAAAACGGCGGAGTTCAGCGCGGCGTAATAATTGTCCGTGTGCGGCACGACCGAGCCGAGATATTTTTTGACAAGTTCGGGATGGTCATGCACCGCCTCGGTGAACGAGCAAAAGATGACTCCCTTTTCCGCGAGTTGTTTGCGGAACGTCGTGCCGACGCTCACGGAATCAAAAATCGCGTCCACGGCCACGCCTGCGAGCTTGGCGTGTTCGCGCAACGGAATGCCGAGTTTCTCGTAAGTCTCCAGCAGTTTCGGATCAACGTCGGCAAGGCTTTTGGGCGCGTCGCCTTTCGGCTTGGGCTGCGAAAAATAGGTGATGTCCTGGAAATTGATCTTCGGATATTTCACAAACTGCCACGTCGGTTCGGGCATCGTGAGCCAGTGACGAAACGCCTTGAGCCGCCAGTCGAGCAGCCATTCCGGCTCGTTTTTCTTGCGCGAAATCAGCCGGATGGTGTCCTCGCTCAAACCCGGCGGCGTGGACTCGGTTTCGACGTCGGTGACGAAGCCGTATTTGTATTCCGTCTTGACCAAATCTTCAATTGTCTCGGTGGCTGTGGGCATTTGTTCGTTGAATTGTTAAATGGTTGAATCGTTACATCGTCACTTCTTCTTCGCGCACTCGGCGCAGATGCCGTGAACGGCGATGTCATAATGATCCACTTTGAAACCTTTCGGTCGCGGCATGACCGTGGAATCCGTCGGCAAGGCTACATCAAAAACTTCGCCGCACGAATCGCAATAATAATGGCAATGCTCCTCCATGTTCGGGCAGAAGCGCGTGGCCCCGCGTTCCAGTTGAACCTGGCGGACAAGGCCGCATTTCACGAGCGCGTCCAAACAATTATAAACCGTCGCATGGGAGATTTTCGGCATCGTCTTTTTCGTGCGGATGAAAATTTCCTCCGCCGTCGGATGATCGCGCTTTTGCAGAACCACGTCATAGACGTGCTGGCGCTGCGGCGTGAAACGAAAGCCGCCCGTGTTCAGCCGCTCGCTGAAATTCTCATTTGATTTTCTCTCGACTCCACTCATGACAAAGCCAAAATAACCGTCAGCCACGAACCAGTCAAGATTTAGAATAATTCTAAATTGGTGCGTAGCGGCTGCTCGGCAGAGAGCCGGCTGTTTGAAAATGGAAAATATGGGCGGTCTGCCGACGCGCCGCTACGCGATTTGGCTCGTTTGCCGCTTGGAGAAGCGTTGTGCTGATATTTTATGCAAATTTGGCGGCGGCGGTGTCTATCTGGCAGGAATGCAAAATGACAAACCTGTGAAAACATCAATTAAATTTCTCGCGGCGATGATTTTTGTCGCGGCACTATTGATTGGCGGCTGCGCCAGAAAAAAATCCACTGGCTGGAAATCCATTCAAAACCCGGAGGCCGCCGCACAATTAAAATCATTTGTCGCCGAAAAAGAGGCGCAGGCCAAAGCCGATGGAAGTGATTCGCCGCCGGAGTTCAAAGCATATTTTGCGGCGGCAGAAAAAGGCGACTGGCTGGCGGTCAGCAACACCTTCAATGATTTTTCAAAACATGCGCCGCAATATCAGCATTCCGGCACAAACGACGGGCGGTTGCGGGGAGTTAAATGGGCGGCGGTGGTGGAAATTTGGGGCGCGCTTTACGCCTTCAATGTTTCGGACGAAAAGTATTCCGCCGCCTTCGGCAACGACATCATCAAGTCCATCCCGCCCGGAAGCATTTATTTCGGCGGCACGGATCCGGGGCGTTTCGTCATCACGGCGATGCAAAAATCCCATGTGGATGGCGATCCGTTTTTTACGCTCACGCAAAATGCGCTGGCCGACGGGACTTATCTTGATTACTTGCGCTCAATCTATGGAGATAAAATTAAAATTCCCACGCAGGAAGATTTGCAAAAGTGTTTTCGGGATTACACCGAGGACGCGCAACGTCGGATGCAAAATCATCAACTCAAACCGGGGGAAAATGTTCATGTTGATGGAAACGGCCGTGTTCAAGTCAGCGGACAAGTCGCCGTCATGGAAATCAACGGGCTGCTGGCCAAAACCATTTTTGACAAAAATCCCGACCGCGAATTTTTCATCGAGGAAAGTTTTCCGCTCGACTGGATGTATCCGTATCTCGAACCGCACGGCCTGATTTTCAAAATCAACCGCCAGCCGCTGCCGGAGTTGTCCGATGAAATCGTCCAGCGCGACCACGATTACTGGTCAAAGTGTGTGACCCCGATGATTGGCGGCTGGTTAAATGACGACACGACGGTTGAAGAAGCTGCCGCGTTCTCAAAAAAAGTCTTTGTGCGGCGTGATTTCAATGGATTCAAAGGTGATCGGCTTTTCATTCAGAACGCCAGCTCCCGCGAAATGTTTTCCTATTTGCGATCTAATATCGCTGACGTCTACGTCTGGCGGATGAATCACGCCACGACTTCTGATGAGAAAGACCGCATGGCGCACGAGGCGGATTTTGCCTTTCGCCAGGCGCTGGCATTGTGTCCGTATATGTCTGGAACGGTCAGCAGCTATGTTGATTTGTTGAAAGGCCAAAACCGGATTGCCGATGCCATTTTGGTGGCGGAAACGGCGGCGCAATTTCCGGCCAGCCAGAACAGCGATCCTCGTTCAT
>DATCFH010000032.1:0-2603 GCA_036509625.1 Verrucomicrobiia bacterium | reverse complement strand
ACCAGTGCCATCACATACCAACCTTCGGCGCGACCCCAAAAATTGGACGAGCAGCCGGTTTGCGGATTCGCCCACGGCTGAATTTTCGCCGCGTCCCAGCCGTGATAATTCAAACCGGTTTTCGCGTCATAAGTGTGTTCGTCAATCAGGTGAATTTGTTTCGCAACTTCATCGTAAGCGCCATTGTGATTCATCATATACTTACCCATTGCCGCGTAAAACGGTGCGCCCATATAAATGCCGTCGAGCCACATTTGATTCGTATATCGTTGTTTGTGCCAAAATCCGCCATCAAATGTGCGCGGCTGGGCTTCAAACTGATGGACAAGTTTGGCGCAGGCGTAAAAGAGCCAAGGGCGATCCGAAGCTTCGTTTGTAGCGGTCAACCACAGCGCAAGCAGCGTCTTGCCCGGATTCAGCGCGTCGAGTTGAAATTCCTCCGGCTTGTAACCTTTGATGGTTCCGTCTGGCGAAACGAGTGAACCCACTTTGTCTTCGGAAAATTTTACGAAGCGCGCATCGGGAACTTGCTCGTTCAATTTCAAAAGCGACAGCGTGAACAAGCCCATTGTGTAATCCCATTTCGGCGCGTTGGTCTGCCGCGCCATTTCAGAATTTGCCAGCCGCACCGACCATTCAATTGGCGTTGCGCCGGAAAAAGTTTGCGGTGCGGCGGCGTTCGTCGCACACGCGGCGAGCGACAAACAAAAAATCACCAGTCCTAAAAAATAAACCGCGCGGCCAAAAGTCTTTTCCATAGAATTGATTCCGATGGAATTAACAGACTTTGACCGCGCGACCAAATCAATTTACCGGCAAAAACTGACGGTGAATCACCGCCCCATCCAGCCGCCATCAATGTTCAGCACCGCGCCGTTGAGATAATCCGAATCGCCGCTCGCGAGAAAAACGCAACCGCCCGCGATGTCTTCCGCCGCGCCCCAGCGGCCTTCGGGAATGCGATCCAAAATCGCCTTGTTGCGAACCGGATCTTCGCGCAGCGCCTTCGTGTTTTCCGTGGCGATGTAGCCGGGCGCGATGGCGTTGACGTTGATACGTTCCTTCGCCCATTCGTTCGACAATGCTTTCGTCACACCGGCAATTCCATGTTTGCTCGCGGCATAAGCGGGAACCGTGATGCCGCCTTGAAACGACAGCAGCGACGCGATGTTCACGAGCTTCAGCCGGGAATTTTCCGGCGCTTTGGCACGACCGGTTTCAATCCACCATTTGCCGACGGCTTGCATCAGGAAAAACGGCGAGTTCAAATTCGTCGCCATCACCGCGTTCCAGTCGGCTTCGGAAAAATCTTTCGCGGGCGCGCGGCGGATGATGCCGGCGTTGTTGACGAGCGCGTCAATCTGCCCGGTTTTCGCGAGAATTTGCGCGATGACCTCGTGCGCTTCTTTTTGCGTGCCAGTTCCGAGATCGGCGTTGTGCGCGATAAACTTGCCGCCAGCTTTTTCAACCGCCACGCCGGTTTCCGCCAAATCACTGCGCGCGACGCCGACGACCGTTGCGCCTTCTTTGGCAAACGCGACGCAAATTGCCTGACCAATGCCACGGCTCGCGCCGGTGACGACCACTACTTTGTTTTTGAATTTCATAATTTATTTGGCCACAGATAAAACATCCGCAGATTGCGCCGATTTTCGCAGATTAAATTCCAAAAAAAAACTGCGTCAATCCGCGCAATCTGCGGACAAAATCTTTTCCCATCTGTGTTTCATTTGTGCCTATCTGTGGCTACTTCAAATCCACCGGCTTCACCGCGTCCATGTCGTCAAACACCTGGTTTTCGCCAGCCATGCCCCAGATAAATTTGTAATTGCCCGTGCCGACGCCGAAGTGCATGGACCAGTTCGGCGACAACGCCACTTCGTCATTGTGCAAAAACAAGTGGCGCGTCTCCTGCGGTTCGCCGAAAAAGTGCGAGACAATTTTGTCGCCGAGGTCGAAGTAAAAATAAATTTCCGTGCGCCGCCAGTGCGTGTGCGACGGAAACGAGTTCCAAACATTGCCCGGTTCCAACGCCGTCAAACCCATCACGAGCTGGCAGCTTTGGATGCCGCCTTGATGGATGAATTTGTAGATCGTGCGCTTGTTGGAAGTTTCGATTGCGCCGAGATTCACCGGCGCGGCCTCGGACGATTTCATCATGCGCGCGGGATGCGCGGCGTGCGCGGGACAGCTCAAGAAATAAAACTTCGCCGGATTGTTCGCGTCATCGCTGGTGAACGAAACCGACTTTGTTCCCATTGGCAGATAGACGCAGTCCAGTTTTTCGAGCGCAAAAGTATTGCCATCGGCAACAACTTTTCCCGCGCCACCAACATTGATGGCACCGAGTTCGCGGCGTTCGAGAAAAAAGGCGCGGCCGGTTTCTTTGTGGTTCGGCAGTTCAATCGCTTTTGCCGTTGGCATTACGCCGCCAACGACCAAACGGTCGAGGTCGGTGAAGTGGCCGGTGATTTCGCCCGGCGCAAAAAGATTTGAAATGTGAAACGTGTCGCGCAGTTCCTGCGTGGACATTCCGATCAAATCTTGCGGACGCGGCGTGCGGCGGATGGGATTTTCAAGCATGGCGGCAGCTTGGCAAAAAA
>DATCFH010000031.1:0-5477 GCA_036509625.1 Verrucomicrobiia bacterium | reverse complement strand
GCCAGTTTCCGCGTTGCTGGAAAAAATCCAGCCCAACGCGCTTGCGCAATTGCTCATGCAAAATGCGGATGAACCGAAGGCCGTGCAACTCGGCGCGGCGCTTGCGGGAAAAAGTTTTGCAACGACACACGAACTCGCCGACGCCATCCACGCCGCGCTGCCATTTGTGCCCAAAGAAGAACATCATCTAAATATCCGCCGCACATTTCAGGCGTTGCGAATCGCGGTGAATGATGAATTTTCCGCGCTGGAAAATTTTCTGAGAAATTTGCCGGCGTGCCTGAAATCCAATGGCCGCGTGGCGATTCTCACGTTTCATTCCGGCGAGGACCGGCGCGTGAAGAAGGCATTCATTGACGGACAACGAGACGGAATTTATTCAGAAATTTCCGTTGAAATCATCCGCGCCACGGCGGAGGAGCAGCGCGCCAACCCGCGTTCCGCACCGGCGAAATTGCGCTGGGCGCGACGGGCGAATGGTTGAAACGGAGAAGGAAAAACTGGAGCCAGTTGTCGGGCTTGAACCGACGACCTGCTCATTACGAATGAGCTGCTCTACCACTGAGCTAAACTGGCTTGCCCGAAAAAGACTCTGCCAGCCGTGACGAAATGCGTCAAGACGGAACGCCTTGCTCCAACGGAGCCGGCAGAAAAATATGGCGGGAATGGCGGGGCTCGAACCCGTAACCTCTGCCGTGACAGGGCAGCGCTCTAACCAATTGAGCTACATCCCCGCAAAAAGGGGAACGAGACAATAAAAAAACTTTCACGCAGCGTCAAGTTTTGGTTTCAAATCTTTCAGACGGGGTTTTGGCGCGGGAATAAAAAAATCCGGGCAGCAGACGCCAAGGAGGTGGGGGTGGGGAACCCCGCTGAAGAAACGTGCTGCTACCCGAATAAGGGCAATGTTACATTCCCGCAACGGTTTGTCAACAGGTCGGCGTCCCTCACAAAGACGGCGCAATTGAGGCTTTTCCGGCGGAATTTTTCCCTTAAAGTAAGGCCGTGGCCACACTCGAAACCATTCCTTTGTTCCGACATCTGAACCGCGCTGAACTACAAGCGCTGCGGCTAATCACGCAGGAACGTCATTTTGTCGCCGGCCAAGAAATTTTTTGCGAAGGCGCGCCCGGCGACGGTGTTTATTTTGTAAAAAATGGCTTGGTGGAAATTTCCGCCGGCACGGAAGTTAAAAAAGTTTTTTCGCGGCTTGGCAACGGTGAAATCTTTGGTGAAATGTCCGTCATCGACCATCGTCCACGCTCGGCCACCGCTGCCGCCGCGCAGGACACCGAGGTTTTTTTCCTGCCGCGCGGTGAAATGCTCACCTTCATCGAACGCTCGCCCGCACTGGCGTTCGCCCTGCTCCAACTGATCAGCAATCGCCTCCGCGAATTCAACCAGCTTCACCTCCGCGAAGTGCTCGAAGCCGAACGTCTCGCCGTCGTCGGCAATTTTGCGCGCAGCATTATTCACGACCTGAAAAATCCGTTGAGCATCATCGGCCTCGGCTCGGAAATTTTTTCCAAGCCCGATCTTAATCCTGAAACGCGCAGCCAGATTCAGTCCCGCATCAAGCGGCAGGTGCAGCGCATCAATGATCTTGTCACCGACATTCTTGATTTCACCGAAGGCCGCAGCGGCGCTGATCTCCGGCCAAATAATTTTCGCGATTTCGTGATCGAACTCGTCGCCGATCTGGAATCCGACGCGGCCACCAAAGCCATTCGCATCGTGCTGGAAAACGAGCCGCCCGCCGGACTTTTCCGTTTTGACGCCCGCCGCCTCGGTCGCGTTTTTCACAATCTCGTCAATAACGCCAAGGATTTTATGGACGAAGGCGGCCAGATTTTTTTACGGTTCAAAACCGGCGAAGGTGAAATCCTCATTGAGATTGAAGACACTGGTTCCGGCATCGCGCCGGAAATTGCGGGCAAACTTTTTCAGCCATTCGCCACGCACGGCAAGGCGCACGGCACCGGCTTGGGCTTGTCCATTTGCAAAAAAATCATCGAAGATCACGGCGGAAAAATTTCCGCGCGCAGCGAGCCGAATCACGGCGCAATTTTCTGTTTCACTTTGCCAGTAGTCAAATGATTCAACCACGGATTGACACGGATTAAAAATGACCTTCATTCAGTTTTGTTTTTATCCGTGTCAATCCGTGTCCATCTGTGGTTAAATTTTCCGGAAATTCAAAGCTGTGAATCGAATCCGTCTTCTTTCCGAGCAGGTCGCCAACCAGATCGCCGCTGGCGAAGTGGTCGAACGCCCCGCGAGCGTCGTGAAGGAGTTGGTGGAAAACTCCCTCGACGCCGATGCTAAAAAAATCACCGTCGAAATCGGCGCGGGCGGACGCAGTTTGATTCGTGTCACCGACGACGGTTTTGGCATGAGCCGCGATGACGCCCTGCTTTGTCTCGAACGTCACGCGACGAGCAAAATCGTTCGCGCCGAAGATTTAAGTTCCATTGCCACGATGGGTTTTCGCGGTGAAGCCGTGCCGAGCATCGCGAGCGTCAGCCGCTTTACTTTGACGACGCGCGAGCGCGAAAATGATTCGCCCGAAGGCACACAAATCCTCATTAACGGCGGCACAATTGCCGAAGTCAAAGCCGCTGGCAGCGCGCCCGGAACAAGCATCGAAGTGCGGCAATTATTTTTCAATCTGCCCGCGCGCCGCAAATTTTTACGCACCGAAGAAACCGAGGCCGCGCACATCCAGCATTATCTCACGCTCGCCGCGCTCGCGTTTCCCGAAGTTGCTTTTACGTTCGTTAAAGATGGCCGCAACGTCTGGCAACTGCCCGCCATAAAATCCGGCGCGGCCACTTCCAGCCGCATTGACGCTTTGCGCGAACGCCTGCGCGCGCTGCTCGGCGACGAAAAACTTTTGCCCGTAAATTTTACCGCATCGCTCGAAGAAAATTACAAGCAGGAAGAAATTGAAATTTCGTTCGAGACCGCGCTGCCGGAAAAATCCGCAATCGCAAATCGCAAATCGCAAATTCAAATCTGGGGTTTGATTGGTTCGCCCGGCGTCTCGCGCGCGACGCGCGACGGCCAGTTTGTTTTTGTAAATCGTCGTCCGGTGGAAAATCGCGGCGTCAATTACGCGCTCATCGAGGGTTACCACAACTCGTTGATGAAAGGCCGTTATCCGGTCTGCTGTTTGTTTCTGGAAATTGATCCCGCCGCCGTGGACGTGAACATTCATCCCGCCAAGCGCGAGGTAAAATTCCATCGCGAATTTGAAATCAGAAAATTTGTCGCCCAAGCCGTGCATGACGCGCTGCTGGCATTTCATTCCGAACCGGTAAAAACAATTTCAACCGCCAAGACGCCAAGTGCACCAAGTGAATTATCTTTTGCGCCGGAACCGTCCACTGCTGCGTTGCCAAATTTTCCGGAGAAATTAAAACCGCCAACGGCAACTCCACCGCAAATTCCGCCAGCCGCACAAACGTCTTTGAAAATGGGCTCTTCGGCGTCCCCAGACCAGACCTCGCACGTTACCAGCGAAGCCGAACTAAAAATTCAAAATTCACAATTAAAAACTTCTGCCCCAACTCCCAACTCCAACCTGCCATCTTCCGCCGCCACGCCTTTGCTTAATGTTCCACTGCGGCTCGTCGGCGTGGTCGGCAAATTATATGTGCTGCTGGAATCGGATCGCGGACTGGTTTTGCTCGACCAGCACGCGGCGCATGAACGGATTTTGTATGAACAAATGTTGAACCGATTGGAACAAAATGGTTCCACGCCGTCGCAGAAATTATTGCTGCCGGAGACGATTGAATTACCGCCACGCGACGCCCAATTTTTACGCGAACAGCTTTCTGCGCTCACGCGGCTCGGCGTGGGCTTGAGCGAATTTGGCGAGCGAACATTTTTGCTCGATGCGTTGCCGCCGTTTGTGAAAGTGCCGGACACGCGCCGGTTTGTTTTTGATTTGGTGGACGAATTGCGCGCCGCCGGACGCGAGGTGAATCTCGCGCGGCTCGGTGAACACACCGTGGCAAAAACTGTTTGTCGGCACGCCGTCAAAGCCAATGACCCTTTGCGCGGCAAGGAACTGGAAAATCTCGTCGAAGATTTGCGCCGGTGCGCGATGCCCTACACCTGTCCGCACGGCCGCCCGACGCTGATAGAAATGAACTACCGCGAGCTGGAGAAAAAGTTTGGAAGGACGCAATGATGCTTTTGCAGGTCAATACGCTACTGTTGGCAAACGAATAAAAATCGTTCATATCGCTCATATCGGTTTTGCCAACTTACAAAGTTAGCGGATAACAACATCATGAAAGTTCGCGAAGCCATCAAACTCATCGAAGACGACGGCTGGTATCTTGACCGCACGCGCGGCAGCCATCGCCAATTCAAGCATCCGCAAAAGCGCGGGCTGGTGACGATTGCCGGAAAACCCGGCGACGACCTTGCGCCCGGCACGAAAAACAGTATCTTGAAGCAGTCAGGACTGAAATGAGCCGCTATCTCGTCATCATCGAAAAGACCGCCACCGGCTTCTCGGCGTATTCGCCGGATTTGCCGGGCTGCGTTGCCACGGGTCGCACGCGCCAAGAAACCGAAAAGGAAATGCACGACGCGATTGAGTTTCACATCGAGGGTTTGCGTCTCGCTGGCGAAGAAATTCCCGAACCGCAATCACAAGCGTCATACTGTGAAGTCGCCGCCTGATTCAAATTCTCCTGACAATCTTCGTCAGGATTCTTGTTCCACTTCATCCCAAAACATTTCCGGAGAGCATTGGCGGTTTTGCCTGCAATGCGGGCATGAGTTGATCAACGAGAAGTGCAAGCTGCGTTGTCCGCGCTGCCATTATTTCATGAGCTGCTCGGATTTTGATTTCGCAAACTGATTCCATTTTGCCGTCGCCGCCGCAAGCGGGCGGAAGAATTATTCTTGCCTTTGAAAGTTCTGTCCGCAATTTAACTGCCCATCATGAGTGAGAAAATTTTCATCGGCACGGACAGCGGCGCGACCACCACCAAATTTTCCGCCGTCCGCGAAAATGGCGAGGCCGTCAGCACCAAAATTCTCCAGCGCCCGACTAGTTCGGAAAAAGGCCGCGACGCCGTCATCGCGTCGTGGATCGGCGGCGTGGGCGATTTTCTCGCGCAAAATAATCTGCAATGGTCGCAAGTCGCCGGTGTCGGCCTCGCGATTCCGGGGCCATACGAACGCTACGGCGTTTTTGGCAAATCGCCGAACCTGCCCGCGAGTTTTTGCGGCTGGGATGTGTGTGCGGATTACAGCGCGGCACTGGATCAGCAAGTTGGTCGTGCGGTTCCGCTGGTCGTCGGCAATGATGGCAATTACGGCGGCGTGGCCGAGGCGAAACTGGCGCGCGGTGATAAAAAAATTTCCGTCGCGATGCTCATGCCCGGCTCAGGTCTCGGCTGCGCGTTCGTCGGCGCAGACGGACTTTCGTTCGATGGCGACACGCTTGCGGGCAT
>DATCFH010000030.1:0-13769 GCA_036509625.1 Verrucomicrobiia bacterium | reverse complement strand
CGACCGCGATCAAAAAGAAAAATGTCCGGCGTGCAGGCGGCGCGATATTTTTTGGCGACACTTTGCGTTTCATCATAAAGATACGGAAAAATGTAACCGGCGGTTTTCACTTCGTCCTTCATTTTGGCCGGACTGTCGGCGGGATAATTTTTCGCGTCGTTGGAATTGATGCCGACGATGCCGACCGCGCGCGGCGCGTAATCGCGCGCCAGTTGTGCCAGTCCGCTGCGAATGTGGACGACGTAGGGACAATGGTTGCACATGAAAATCACAACAAGCGCGGCCTTGTCCTTGAAGTCAGCGAGCGAAACAATTTTGCCGTCCGTGTCCGGCAGTTTGAAATCCGGCGCGCTCATGCCAAGCGGCAGCATGGTGGAAGGTGTGAGTGCCATGCACGAAATATAGGCTCGTAAATCGGGAATCGTAAATCGTAAATTTGGGTGTGGCCAAGAACATTGTTTATTTCGATCTCGAAACGCAGAAGTCCGCCGATGAAGTCGGCGGCTGGGGCAACATTTCCAAGATGGGCATGAGCATCGGCGTGACTTACAGCACTGCGCGCGGTGAATACAAAATCTACGGCGAGCCACAGGTGAATGATTTGATCAACGAACTGCAACGCGCCGATCTCGTCGTCGGTTTTAATAATTTGCGATTTGATTACGAAGTGTTGCACGGCTATTCCGCGCTCGACCTGACGCAAATTCCCACGCTCGATATGCTCGTCGTGTTGAACGAAAAACTCGGCCATCGCCTCTCGCTCGACTCGATTGCGACGGCGACGTTTGGCGTGGAAAAGACGGCGGAAGGTTTGCAGGCGATTGAATGGTTCAGGCAGGGCAAGCTCGCAGAAATCGCAGAATACTGTTGCTACGACGTGAAAATCACCAAGCTCGTCCACGAATACGGCGCGCACCACAAACAACTTCATTACAACAATCGCTTCGGCAAAAAACTGACCGTGCCGGTGAACTGGTAAGGTTTTATCCGCAGATTTCGCAGATTGGCGCAGAAGAATTTCCGGAGGTGGCATGACTGCGGCAAAGGCTCTCGTTCTTTAAGTCTTCAAAAAACCGGCGGCCATCAGCGAAATCTGCGGACAAACAATTCAAGCTTGTGACTTCAATTCCGAAACGGCGGCGTGCAGTTGTTTTGCCAGTTCTTTGCGGTCATCCGTCGTGCGGTTGAATTTTCCAAAATGCAGCGTGGCGCGGACGGATTTTTTACCGAGGAGATTCAGCAGATGCGGAAAAAATTTATGGTCGCCCCAATAACAAACCTCCGTTTTCGGATCACCATCGTCCACTTCGTAGCGCAGACACGCGACGGAAATTTCGCAACCACCACGCAAGGCCGGTTCCAATAGCGGGGCGCGGAAGGGTAAAATAGTTTCGCCATTCGAACTCGTGCCTTCGGGAAAAACCACCACCAGCGCGCTGTCGGCCAAGGCTTTTTCAATCTCGTCATTTACCGCGCCGACGTCCAGACGGCGTTCGCGCTGGATGAAAATGGTTCCGCCCATTTTTGCCAGCGCACCGAAAACCGGCCAGTGCCGCACTTCCGCCTTGGAAACGAAAACTGTCGGCGTGACCGAGCAGATCACCACGATATCGAGATAACTCAAATGATTGGAGACCAGCAGCCCGTTTTTGGGAAT
This sequence comes from Verrucomicrobiia bacterium, assembly GCA_036509625.1. Lineage (GTDB taxonomy): Bacteria > Verrucomicrobiota > Verrucomicrobiia > Limisphaerales > UBA11358 > UBA11358. Next base: position 12,112 of record DATCFH010000030.1, on the reverse strand, counting down.
CGCACCGGAAATTTTTACCGAGCCGCCGAAAATTTTTAAGTGCGCCCGCGCCGTGCGCTGCAACCATGCGGCCCGCACGGCGCGCAGGTTTGCGGGTGCGTCGAGAATGACGTTAAAAAAATAGTTGAAAAGTGCGGCAGTTACTTCGCTCGCCAGCCAGACGAGCCTGCCCGCAGCGCGGATTGTCATGCGCGGATTTCAAACGCGAATCGCCGCGAGGTCAACCGAGAAATCGCGCGCGCGCGCCCACTGGCATCGCTGCGAGGTCGAGCAGCGTGAGGAAATCAATCGTCTGGAACTGCCGGTCGAGCGCGGGCGCGCCGCAAATTTTTGCGCCGATGGTCAGGTAGGCGCGGAGCAATTTCGGAATTTTTACTTCCTCTTCTGCCAGCCGGTCGAGCGGACATTCAAATGCCGCTGTCGGGCTTGTGCGCCACGGCAGGTCGGCCAGAAATTTTTTGCGGCACAATTCCGTGTAGGCCGATGCGCCCACCGCCGCGTCCTGCGACGTCAGCGAACTGCACCCGATGAGGTAACGCGCGCTGTTTTCCCGCGCGTAGTCGGCGATGCCTTTCCACAACAAACCGAGGACGATTAAATTGCGGTGCTGGCGATGCACACAGGCGCGACCAAGCTCGATGATTTCATTGTGCATCGGCTCGAAGGCGGTGAAGTCAAATTCCTGCGCGGAATAATAACCCAGATTTTTCGCCGCGCTGCTGCCGGTCTGCAAACGGTAAGTGCCGACAATTTGTTGCGTAGCGAGATGCTCGACGATCAGATGATCGCAAACCGCGTCGAACGGATCGGCGTCGAGGCCGGTCGCGTAGGATTGCGCCAAACCTTCGTTGAGTTCGAGGTTGAAAACTTGAAAACGCAGTTGCTGCGCGGCCTGGATTTCGACCGGGCGCGCGGCAATCCTGGCGGCATATTGCCCGGATGCGCCGACCAGCAGCCGGACGGATTCTTGGGTCTGATTCACAGCGTAAATCTGGCAAAACCAGATTACATCGCCATGGCAATCAGGTTACATTTTGGCGACGCGCAGAAAGAAATTTCCCGACATATTTTCCGAGCAAATCCGCTTCCAAATTTACGGCGTCACCAACTTTTCTTTCGCGCAAAACTGTCGCCGTAAACGTGTGCGGGATGATCCAGATGCGGAAACTTTTTTTCGACACGGCGGCGACGGTGAGGCTGATGCCGTCCACCGCAATCGAACCTTTGTGAACGATGTAACGCAAGACCTCCGGTGGCGCGGCGATGTCGAGAACGTGATCTTTACCCACGCGTTCCCACTTGATGATTTTTCCGAGGCCGTCCACATGGCCGGTGACGAAATGGCCGCCGAGTTCGCCATCCGCGCGCAGCGAACGTTCGAGATTCACCAGCGAACCCACTTTGGCGAATTGAAAATTGGTGCGCGACCAACTTTCCTGCAACAAATCGAACTGAATCAGCTTCGCCTTGCCCTGCGCGAAAATTTTCACCGCCGTCAGACAGCAGCCGTTGACCGCCACGCTCGCGCCGATTTTCAAACCACGCCCGCACGCATTCGCGCGCACGGTCAGCTCGATGGATTTTTTTGTCGGCGTGATTTTTTGGATGACGCCAGCCTCTTCAACGATGCCTGTGAACATAAAAATACGGTAGGGCAAAGCGGCCGCTTTGCCCATTTTTTTGTGAGCCAAAGCCAGCAACGCGGCTGGCTACTAAATTTAGGCAAAGCGGCCGCTTTGCCCTACCATTCAAATTCGCGCCGTCAGCAATAAATCTTCGCCCAGCTTGCGCCACTCGACTTCGCGAAGCTGGATGACTTCGCCCAAACTTTTTGCGCCGTCGCCGGCGACGCCCTTGCGCGCATCGCGCCCACCGAGAATTTTTGGAGCGTAAAAAAATGCGACGCGCTGCGCCAAACCGCCGAGCAGAAATGACGCGTTCACCTCGCCGCCACCTTCGACCAGCAGGCTCGTCACATTTTCCGCGCCCAGTTTTTTCAACAGCCAGCGCAAATTTAGTTTTGAATTTTTAATTTTTAATTTTGAGTGAGCCGACGGCGCGACGATGACTTTCACTTTTTTAGAAAGTGCGGCCACACGCGTCTTTGGCGCGTCTTTGCTGACGATAATCGTGGTCAGCGCCGAAAATTCATCGCTCACAACTTTGGCGGTCAACGGCGTCCGCGCCCGCGAATCCAAAATAATCCGGCGCAGTTGTTTCCATTTTCCATTTTCCGTTTTCCGATTTTTTCTGAACGTCAAACTTGGGTCATCCGCCAAAATTGTATTGATGCCGACCAGAATAGCATCGCTGCCTTGCCGCAATTTCATCCCGTGCGTGCGCGCCTTTTCACCGGTGATCCACTTTGATTCGCCGCTGGCGGTGGCAATTTTTCCGTCCAGCGTCATCGCCGCCTTTACGGTGACGAACGGTGTGCGCTGGACAATCCAATAATTGAACGCCTCGTTTATTTTTACGCACTCATCGGCCAAAATTCCGTGAACAACTTCAATTCCTGCGCACCGCAAAATTCTAAAACCTTTGCCGACGTGTTTTGGATTTGGATCGGTTGCGCCAATAACAACGCGTTTTATTCCCGCTGAAATAATTGCGTCCGTGCAAGGCGGCGTGCGCCCGTGTGTGCAACACGGTTCCAGCGTGACGTAAATTGTCGCGCCGCGCGGGGAATGGCCGCGCTTTTGTGCGTCGCGGAGCGCCTCGATTTCCGCGTGTGGTAAACCGGCGCGCCGGTGCCAGCCGCGCCCGATGATTTTTTTATTTTTTACCAACGCTGCGCCAACCAGCGGATTGGGCGATGTCGCGCCGTGACTACGTCGGGCGAGCCGAAGGGCGAGGCGCATGAATTGGACGTCAGACATCGTTGGACATCGTAGCGACTTGACGAGAAAATGCCAAAGAGATCGGCACGGATGAAATTAGTTTCCAAGATGGTGCGGGCGACCCAGGAAATACAAAACGGCGGTCACCGCCAGCACCATTAACGTTCCAAAAAAAATGGTGAAAAAACGGATTCGCCTTTCGTGCAGAGATAAACTTCGTTTGCGTCTCACGCGGCAAGTTATTGCAAGGGAATGTAGTTTGCAATTTTTTTAAGCAAGCAACCGCATCAAAAGTGGCGCGATCACCAGCGCGGGCAGATAATTTGCCAACTCCACGCGCCGCACTTCCAGCACCACCAACGTCGTCGCACAGATAATCAAACCGGCGGCGACGTTGACGGCTGGCAGCGAGTGATGCGCCTCCAACCACGGCAGCGCGAAGGTGTGGACGGCGAGCGCAATGTCGTTCAGAAAAAAGAAAACCGAAGCCGCCGCCAGTGCCACCGGCCAGCGAAATATTTTTATGAAACTCAACGTCGCGAGTCCATCCATCACGGCTTTAAGTGCGAGCGGATAAAAATAATCTGTCAGTCCGTCCGTCACCGCGCCAATGATTCCGAGCGGCGCGGCGCAAAATAAAATTGTTCCCGCAATGAGACCATCGGCCTTTTTTCCAACCGACGACTGTCCGGCGGCAATCAGTGTCGCCGCGTAACGACCCAAACGATTGGAAAATTTTTGCAGGCCAAGAATTTTTCCCAGTAAATTTCCCAGCACGAGCGCGAGCATGGCGAGAAAAAGTTGCTTTAAGACGGAAGTGAAATTGCCGCCGATATTTTGCCAGATGAGTTGCAGGCCGCAGAGCGCAGTGAACGCGCCCAGCAGCGATTTAATCTGACCTTGCGAGCGCGCGGACAATTCGCCGCTCCGAGCCAGTCCAAAAATTGCGCCGAGCAGGATGCCGAGAGCATTGAGAAATGCGCCAATCACACGCCGATTGTGCCGCGCCAACTTCGCAATGAAAACGAAGAAAAGTTTCTTTTCGCCGTCGCGCGCCCTAAAATCCACACCAGTAAAAATGTCCGCCGACAAAAAAACTTCGCCGTGGTCATGGGTGCCGACGCTTTACGTCGCGGAAGGTTTGCCCTACGCGCTGGTGATGTCGGTGTCGCTGGTGTTTTACAAAAACCTCGGTGTGCCCAATGCACAGAATACTTTTCTCGTCGGCCTGCTTTATTTGCCGTGGGTCATCAAACCATTATGGAGTCCGGCGGTGGACATTTTGAAAACACGGCGCGCGTGGATTTGGACGATGCAACTGCTCGTCGGCGCGGCGCTCGCCGGCGTCGCGCTCGCGGTGACGACGACGCATTTTCTCGCGGTCACGCTGGCGTTTTTCTGGCTGCTCGCGTTCGCCTCGGCCACGCACGATGTCGCGGCGGACGGCTTTTATCTGCTCGCGTTGGCGGAACACGATCAGGCGTGGTTCAACGGCATTCGCACGACATTTTACCGCGTCGCCGGAATTCTGGCAAAAGGCCAGCTCGTCATCCTCGCGGGAATTCTCGCAGTGCAGTCGAATAATTTTTCTGCCGCATGGTCGCTGGTCTTCGGTCTGGTCGCAGCGATTGTTTTGCTGCTGGCAATTTATCACCGGTGGATCCTGCCGCGACCGGATGGCGACCGGCCAATTGTCGCGGAGAATAAAAAATTTCGCAGTGAATTTTCCAAAACCTTCACCGCGTTTTTTCAAAAGCCGGACATCGGCATCGCCTTGCTATTCCTGCTGATTTATCGCTTCGGCGAGGCGCAGTTGATGCCGGTGACGCAGTTGTTTCTGCTCGACGCGAAAACCCACGGCGGTCTCGGCCTGACCAACACGCAAGTCGGTTTCATCTACAATACCGTTGGCGTCATCGCGCTCATCACGGGCGGATTGCTGGGCGGTTTTGTGATTGCGAAACGCGGCCTGAAATTTTGGCTGTGGCCGATGTTGCTGGCGATTCATCTGCCGGACGCGGTGTTCGTCTGGCTTGCTGCCGCGCTGCCGCAAAATCTTTTTGCCATCGGCGCAGGCATCGCCGTCGAACAATTCGGCTACGGTTTTGGCTTCGCATTTTTCATGCTCTACATGATTTATCTCGCGCGCGGCGCGCACGCGACGGCGCACTACGCGCTCTGCACCGGTTTCATGGCGCTCGGCATGATGGTGCCCGGCCTGTGGAGCGGCTGGTTGCAGGAACACCTCGGCTACAAATTATTTTTTGCGTGGGTTCTGCTCGCGACGATTCCCAGTTTTTTCGTCGCAACCAAAATTCCATTAGCGCGGGAGTTTGGCAAGAAGACGGCTTGAACAAACTTTTAAGTCAGGTGTCGTCTTCGGAAGTTTCATTCATCCAATCGGTCAGGATAAAAATCGTGCAAATCACGAGCAGAATCAGGCCGGGGACGAAATTTCTGGATTCGTAGTTCCACCCAAAAAATAAGTTCGTGAGATAGAGTGCGGTCGTAAAATAGAGCGTTGTCCAGAACAGGGAAGCGGGCAGTCTGCGGCGTTGCCATACAATCAACGGCAACCACATGAGCAGAAAAAGAAACGGATGCAGATAGCGTTCAAAGACCGGAACCAGACTGGTCATCTGGGCACGGGCGAATCCCAGATTGGCATAAATCATGGACTCCGGCGTGTTGTTCAAGGTGCTGGTGTTGTAATTAAAATTAAACGGCAGGCGACAGGCGAAGAATACGGCCATGCCGGTTGCGCCTAGCAGAATGATTTGCTGCCAAGTGCGTTTTTCACGCAGGCTGACCGTTTCCAGATTCATCAAATAATAACATGGCGCCAGCAACAACATGGTTTCCTTGATGAAAACTCCCATTACGAATAGCCAGAAAAAAGACCAAAACTGTCGCTGGCGGCAGTAATAAAATGCCGTCAACATCACCAGATGCGACATGGGGTCGAGCAAATTGCCGCTGTTGTAACGGGTGGACAGCGGGTAGAACGCGCCATAAATAAAGACAATAAAAATGCTGTTTTGCGGCGACAGATAGCAGCGCGCCAGCCGGTAAATGGACAGACACAATAGGAATGTGAAAAAGAAGCGATACGCCAGATATGAAAAAACCAGATCGCCATTGCCAAGTGTCATCCACCACAGTGTGCCTTCCGGCAGAAACCGGTATTGGTCCGGTGGCGGCCAAGTGTGCATGAGAATACCGCCGAACTGGTGGATTTGCCAATCCATGTGGTAGAGATCCACCGTGTGATAATGATGATCGGCCAACAATGCCGTCACGAGCGCAAAGCCGAAATAGCGCACCACTTTGGTTTTGACCGGCTCCGGGTCGAAGCACCAGAGGCAGCGCGTCAAGGCGGCAAGCAAACCTACCAGCAACACTTTGCCCAACAACTGACACATCGGATGTTCGCCAAAAAAATCAAACGTCGGCAGCGGCGGACTCAAAAACACAATCGGCGCGCTGCCAAAGATAATCGCCAGCACGCAGACAATGATGATGACCGGATATTTTTTAATGACTTCCATCGCTTGGATTTTATATCCGACAAAAAGAATTTCTCAAACGAAGAGTAATCAGCGCCGACAAAACCACAATTTCAAACTGGCCGAGTTTATTACGCAAACAGACAGCGTTAAAAAGAATTGCTTTGAACGCGCCGCGCCGGACAGAATCAAAGTTCACAGATGAAACCAAACCGCATTCTTCTTTTGCTCGCCGCGTTGCAATTCGTTTTGGCCGCGCACGCCGACCCCGTGCCCGCGCTGCCGCGCCGACCCAGCATCATTTTCATCCAATGCCACGATCTCGCGCGCGGCGATTTAAGCGGCTACGGCCAGACGAATTTTCAGACACCCAACCTCGACCGGCTCGCGGCGGACGGCATCCGTTTCACGCATTACACCGGCGGCGCGGACAGTGCGGACACCACGGCGCAATTGCTCGCCGGAAATAATTCTCCGCCGACAAATGGTGAACCAAACCTCGCGCAATGCCTCCAGCAAAACGGTTATCACACCGGCCTTATCGGTGAATGGAACATCGGAAATCAGCCGTGGACACAAGGGTTTGATGAGTTCGCCGGATTTCTGGACGACGCGGCGGCGCAAAATTATTATGCCGAGGCGCTCTGGCGTTACGCGCCCAACAGTATTTTCGACGCCACCAACAGCCGCCTGATTAACTTCACTGGCAAAGAAATGATTTATCCCAACACTGGCGGTAAAAAAGGCGTGTATCTGCCGGAGTTATTCATCAACGCGATGAACAACTTCGTCCGCGTCAACGCGCCCGACGCCGCCAGCCACTACCGTCCGTTTTTTCTGCTCGTGAATTTTCCCGCGCCGCGCACCGCCACCACCGGCGCAGATGATTTTCCCGTGCCGAGTGACGCGCCGTTCACCGAGGAAAAATGGCCGCAAGCCGCCAGGAATCGTGCCGCGCTCATCACGCGCCTCGATAGCGGCATCGGCAGATTATTTGAGCAGTTGAAAAAATCAGGCATGACCAATAACGTCGCGGTTTTTTTTACCAGCAGTTCCGCGCCGGAACAATTTGCGGACACGAATCTTGATTTTCTTTTGCCCGCCGGTGATTTCCGCGATGCGAAAAATCCCGCGCCGCTGCCGATGATTGTGAACTGGCCGGGAACCATTCCCGCCGGACGCGTCAATCAGGCGGCGTGGAGCGCAATTGATTTTGCGCCGACGGCATTGGGAATTGCGTCTGTAAAACCGGCGGACAACTTCACGGGAATTTCCCTGCTGCCAGTTTTAACGGATGAACGCAAAGAAGCCGCGCCGGATTCGCCGTTGCCGTTGCCGGCTGGTTTTTAGCGCGTCGGCGCACTCGACGGCAGCGGTGCAAAGTCGCGCTCCTGCTCCACTTTCTTCGCGGCATTGGCCACACACAAAACCGCCAGCACGATGAATAATAAAACCGCCGCCGCCGCAAACCACGGCCACTGGTAATTTCGTTTGGGAGAATTGTTGTCCGGCTCGCTCATTTGAATCTGAATCAACAATACTCGACCGCGCGCCTTTATGCGATAAATTGGCGCACGTTTAATGCACGAAACCGAAAGCCAGGAAGATCTGACGCCAACGCTCCCGCCCGTTGGCAAGCAGACCTACGCCCTGTTCCGCAATGCCGAGTTCACGCGCTACCTCATCGCGCGCTTCATCGCCGCGCTCGGCATGCAAATGCTCGTCACCGCGCTCGATTGGGAACTTTACAAACGCGCGCATTCCGGCCTCGCGCTCGGTTTCGTCGGTTTGTCACTGATGGTTCCAATGATTCTTTGCACCTTGCCAGCGGGACAACTCGCTGACCGGCGCAATCGCAAAAACATCATTCTCGGTTCCACCGTCGTGCTGGCGTTTGCGAGCCTCGGACTCACGCTCACTTCCTTTTTCATCAACCTGAACCAAAACGTCGCCACGTTTCAATTCTTCGCCTACTCGCTCCTCGTCGTCATCGGCGTCGCCAGAACTTTTCTGTGGCCGGCCAGCGCCGCCTTCGTGACCGCCCTTGTCTCGCGCGAAGAATTGCCGCGCGCCATCACTTTTAACAGCGGCGCGTTTCAACTTTCCTGCGTCATCGGCCCGTCCATCGCGGGCATTGTCATCTGGCTCACGCACGGCGCCTGGCTCGTTTACGCCTTCAACGTCGTCGCCGGCATCGTCTGCTTTGCGCTCGTCATCGGCATCCGGCACGAACACAAAATCCCGCCGCGCGAACCCACTTCGCTCAAGACGCTCATCACCGGCTTCCATTTCGTTTACCAGAACAAAATCATTTTAGGCACGATTACATTGGATATGTTTGCCGTGCTGCTCGGCGGCGCGGTGACGCTGCTGCCGATTTTTGCGGATGGCATTATTCCTTTGCACAACGGCGCGGAAGGCGTCGGCCTGGGAATTTTGCGTGCGGCCATTCCCGTCGGCGCGATTGTGTGCGTGTTTTTTCTCGCGCACCGGCCGCCGCTGCAAAAGGCCGGACGCACCATGCTCCTGTGCGTCGCCATTTTCGGAGCAGCCACAATTTTATTCGGCCTCGCGAATCGCCAATGTCTCGGCGGCATTTTTCCGGCGGCGGACGGCGTGTGGTTTTGGGTCGCGTTCGGCCTGATGGTTTTATGCGGCGCGGTGGATAACGTCAGCGTCGTCGTGCGGCAAACCCTTGTGCAGATTTTGACGCCCGATGAAAAACGCGGGCGCGTCTCTGCCGTCAACAGCCTGTTCATCGGCACGTCCAACGAACTCGGCGGCTTCGAGTCCGGCGTGACCCAGAATCTCTTCGGCCCCGTCATGGGTCACACCATGGCGACCGGCGCGATTTTATCCACCGTCGTCGGCGGCTTTGGCACCATCGTCGTCGTGCTGGCGGTCGCGTGGATTTGGCCGGAAATCCGCCGCTACGGAAAGTTGTCTTGAAAAGTTAAACCGCCAGAACGCGAAGGAGTCTGCCGGGTGAAAACGGAGCGTTCCTCCAGCCAGACGGAAGCGGTCGGCAACCAAACGACCTCGGTAGAAAGTCGGCTCCGGCAGGTCGCCCGGCAAACGACCAAGGTATTCCGGCAAAATACCCGCCAGATTGGCCGGACGACCCAGGTAGTTTTGCAAACGACCCAGGTAGTATGCCATCTCCGGCAGGTCGTTTAGCAAACGACCTAGGTATTTGGCTAAACGACCGGCCAGATTTCACTAAATACCAGTTGTTTACGTCATATCTGGCGTTTTTTAGACAACGCCACCCGATTTGCCTGAAAATTCAGGCTCGCCACACAGGCGAAGGGAAATGTCGCAGAGCGACGCTGGAAATTAGCCAGCTACGAAGTGGCTGGTTAAAGTTGGAAACGATTTTCGTCCTGAAAGGACGATGGCAACGGGCGAGGCGGAAGGTTCCGCCGTCCTTTCCGGACGGAATGTTTTGCGACGGCTGCCCAGCCACTTCGTAGCTGGCTAATTTCCGGTTGTCCCTTTGGGACGAAAAGCGCGTGGCCGTGCCGGAGTTTCGGCTCGACACGCTCGGATGCACCCCGGCTGTTGGAATTAAACTCAAAAATGAAACGTGGACAACTGAACGACTGATTGAAGAGGCAACAAAATCTGACGGTGTTCGCAGTTGACGGTTTTTGCCTATAGTTTACTCCCCAACAGAATGCCGATAATGACCCCCAGAATTGCAATGGCGGCATACCAAAATAATCGAGGATACTTTGCCAGCAACCTGTTCAAGGGCAGTTCTGGTTGGCTCGCTGCTAAAGGGGCAGATGAACCAAAAGTGCGCTCTGAATCACCGGTTTTTGAATCATCAGACACCTTGTTGGGTGGAGCTTGAGGAGGAAGAGGTTGCCGCTGTAGTCCGGCAAAGATGTCAACAGGGCCGGTGTCGGCATCATCTGCGTCGCCATTCCCGTCGGGACGCCGCTTCATATAGTCTCTTTCCCAGATCATATCTTGATATAAATTTACCGGCGTATTTAATAGTGCAAGTTTTTTATTTTTAAAGGTATGAGCATTCAGCAGCCTAACTCATCGCCGCATCGAGCCGCCGTTAGCACTTCCACTTTACTGAAATAAAACCGCCCCGCGATTGCTCGCGGGGCGTTTGGTGTTGGCAGATTTATTTCACGCAACTTCTAAAATCGCCTGCGGATAACGCAAAGCGACTTTCAGTAAAACCTTGGCCGGACCGGCGGGCTGGCGGCGTCCCTGCTCCCAGTTTTGCAGCGTGTTCTCGCTGATGCCGAGCAGCCGGGCAAACTTGTTCTGCGACAAGCCCAATTTGGAACGCACCCGCACCACGTCGTTGGCGGATTCCACCTTAAAGGTGCGGGACGGCTTGGCCTTGCCGCGCTCGATGGCGGCGGCTTCTTTCACGCTTTGCAGCAGTTCGTCAAAAAGTTCTTTTTTCATAATTCAAAGTTCCAATGCCTGCCGCAATAATTTCAGTTGTTCCGCGCTTAAATTGTCCATTTCATTTTTCGGATAGATGAACAGCATCGAAATCCGATCCTTGCCCGTCCACCAATAATAAATCACCCGCACACCGCCGCGTTTGCCGTGGCCTTTGGCCGCCCAACGAATTTTCCGCAGCCCGCCGCCGCCGCGAATGATGTCGCCGTCGTCAGGCTGCTTCGCCAAGTGCGATTGCAGAGCCCCATAACTGTCATCCGACAACAGACGCAACACGCGCTTGGTGAAGGTGGCTGTCTCAACAAAGATCACCGTGGAAAACTACGCCAATGGCGTAGTTAGCGCAAGGGCAGAAAAAACGCCCCGCAATTGCTCGCGGGGCGTTTCTCGTTATTGGTAGGGCGGGCGCTGCCGCGCCGCCCATTTTAGTTTGGGCTGACCCGCAGGTCAGCCCTACCGTATTATTTTTATGAACCGACGCTGGCGAGTTCTTCGTTCGTCTCCACGTTCACAATCTTGAACTGTTCGGCGTGCATGCCGGTGTCCGCGCGGAAGGACAGCTTGCCGAAGTAACGTTTCTCCATCTCGATGAGATGTTTTTCGTCCTCGGTGCGGAGCCGTTCCAGCACGGTCGGATGCACGACGATGCGCAACTGGAAATCGCTTTCGTCGCGCGTGCGTTTTTTCAGAAGTTCCTGAAGTTTGCGCTGAATCTCCACGCTCATGGTGGTGGTGGACTTGACCTTGCCGCGCCCTTTGCAATACGGACAGTCGTCATAGACGGCGGCACGCACGCTTTCGCTGTGGCGCTGACGGGTCATCTCCATCAGCCCAAGCTGCGAGATGGGCAGAATGTGCGTCTTGGCCTTGTCGCGGCGCAAACCGTCGCGCATCCGGTTGTGAACTTGCTGGCGGTCGCGCCCGGATTTCATGTCAATAAAATCAAGCACGATGAGTCCGCCCATGTTGCGCAAACGCAACTGGCGCGTGATTTCCTCGGCGGCTTCGAGGTTCACTTTCAAGATAAGTGCGTCCTGATCTTTGCCGCCTTTATGACGGCCGGTGTTCACGTCAATCGCCACGAGTGCCTCGGTTTCATCAATGACAATCGCGCCGCCGCTCTTCAAATTCACCTGTCGCGAGAAGGTGTTTTCCAATTGCTTGCTGATGTTGAAGCGGTCGAAAATCGGCTGCGCTTCGCTGTATAACATGATTTTTTTCGCCGCGCGCGGGGAAATCTTCGTGATCATCTCGCGCATTCGGTCGCACGCCTTGGTGTGATCCACGACAATGCGTTCGACATCTTCGGTGAGAAAATCGCGCACGGTGCGT
>DATCFH010000029.1:0-8048 GCA_036509625.1 Verrucomicrobiia bacterium | reverse complement strand
AACCACGCGGCGGAGCGACTGCAATTGCCGGGCGCGATGGTCAAGCAAGTGTCCGAGGAGGCGGGCTTCGCCAACCAGTTTCATTTCTCGCGCGTATTCAAGTCGGTCTTCGGAGTTCCGCCGCGAGCGATGATCAAGTTGCGATAGCGGTTTTCTTGTAACTTTTTTGTCGCCACTGGCTCTGCAAATGGAATACTCAACCATCGCCCATGAATAAACCTTCTACCCACATCAGCCGCCGCCATTTTCTCGCCACCACCGCCGCCGCCATCGCCTTGCCCGCGTTTGTGCCGAGTTCGGTGTTTGGCCAGAACGCCCCGTCCAAACGCATTAACCTTGGCGTCATTGGCTGGGGTATGCAGGGGCCGGGTAACACCAAAGCTTTTCTCGCGTTGAATGATTGTCAGGTGGTCGCCGCGTGCGACCTCGACAAAAATCATTTGCAGGACGCGGTGGACACGATCAACGACCATTACCAAAACAAGGATTGTCAGGCGTATCACGACTATCGCGAGATGTTCGCGAACGCGGATTTGGATGCGGTGATGATTGCGGTTCCGGATCACTGGCATGAACTCGTCGCGACGGCAGCCGCGCATCACAAGCTCGATATTTATGGTGAAAAACCGTTGGCGAAGACGATTGCCGAACAGCAGTTAATCGTGCGCGCGGTCGAAAAAAATAAAATTATCTGGCAGACCGGCTCGTGGCAGCGTTCGCAAGCGGTGTTTCGCAAGGCGGCGGAAATTGTCCGCAGCGGACTCATCGGCCAAGTCACGCACGTCGAAGTGGGTTTGCCTTCCGGTCATAATGATTTTGCCGGCACCGCGCCGGAGCTGCTTAAAAAACTGGCGACGTTGCCGGACAAAATTACCGACCTCGCCACTGTGCTGCCCGGCACGCCCGCGTGGAATCTTGCGGTCACCGAGCCGCCGCCGGAACTGGATTACAATACCTGGATTGGCCCGTCCAAAATGGAGCCTTACATCAAGCAGCGCATTCACAGGGATTGGCGCTGGAATTACAACACCGGCGGCGGACAGTTAATGGACTGGGTCGGTCATCATTGCGACATCGCGCATTGGGGTTTGGGTTTTGACAATTCCGGGCCATCCGAAATTGAAGGTCACGGCGATTTTCCCGCCGCCGGTGCGCTGTGGAATACTTGCACGAAATATCGTATCGAACTGAAGTATCCGCAGAACATCACCATGACCATCGCGGGCGGCTACGACGACATCAAGAGCGGTTGCAAATGGATTGGCACGGACGGCTGGGTCTGGGTGGATCGCGGTGGATTTGATGGCTCAAATCCTGAATGGAAAAAGCACAAGAATCTCGATGAAAGTTTGCGGAAAGTGAAATTGTATGAATCGCCCGGCCACCAGCGAAATTTTCTGGATTGCGTCAAGTCGCGCAAACCCACCATCACGCCGGTTGAGACGGCGCATCACTCCACGATTCCCGGTCACCTCGGACTCATCTCGATGATGACTGGACGAAAAATTAATTGGGACGTTGCCACCGAAACCATCATTGGCGACGCCGAAGCCAGCAAACTTCTGACGCGCGATTATCGTGCGCCGTATCGAATGAGTTAATTTTCAAGAACCGATTTAAGCCGCAGTTGTTTCCCCGGAAGCAACTGCGGCTTTGTTTTCCAAAAAATTCCCGCTCGCCAAAACCGTGTTTTGATGCGAGCCTGAATGTCCGAATTAACTTATGTTCACCGGCACTTATACCGCAATTGTCACCCCGTTTAAGAATGGTCAACTCGACGAAGCCGCCCTCGCGCGCCTAGTCAAAAAGCAAATTCAAGGCGGTGTGGACGGCATCGTGCCCGTCGGCACCACCGGCGAATCGCCCACGGTGGATTGCGATGAACACATCCGTATCATTGAGCTTTGCGTAAAGTTTGCGGCAGGCAAAATTAAAATTCTCGCGGGCACGGGCGCGAACTCCACGACCGAAGCCATCGGCCTCACCATCGCCGCCGAAAAAGTCGGCGCGGACGGTTCGCTGCAAGTTGCGCCGTATTACAACAAGCCCACGCCAGAAGGACTTTATCAACATTTCAAAGCCATCGCGAACAATACGAAGCTGCCGATTATTCTCTACAGCATTCCCGGACGCTGCGGCATCGAAATCGCCGTGCCGACCGTAAAGCGTCTCGCCGCCGACTGCAAAAATATCATCGGCATCAAGGAAGCCGGCGGCAACGCCGACCGCGTTTCCCAACTTCGCGCCGCGCTCGGAAATAAATTTGAAATCTTGTCCGGCGACGATTCGCTCACCCTGCCCTTCATGGCCGTCGGCGCGCAAGGCGTCATCAGCGTCGCGTCCAATGTTGCGCCGCGCGAAGTGGCGACGATGGTTCGCGCCTTCGCCGCTGGCGACGTGAAAAAGGCGTTGGCGATTCATCAGAAAATGTATCCGCTGTTCAAAGATTTGTTCGTCGAAACTAATCCCGTTCCCGTCAAAGCCGCGCTCGCAATGCTCGGTTTGATTGACGAGGAATACCGTTTGCCGCTCGTGCATATGAGCGCCGCCAGCCGCGCCACACTTAAAGCGGCAATGAAGGCATCGGGAATTTTGAAATAGGGTTTTGCCACAGAGCCACAGAGCGCACAGAGAAAATTCAATTTTGAAATCTCTGTGTTCTCTGTGACTCTGTGGCCAAAATAAAATGACAAAAATCATCATCAACGGCAGCAAAGGCCGCATGGGGCAGGCGCTTCTCGCTTGCGCCGCGCGCATTCCTGAACTCGAAGTTGTCGGCGCAATTGCTCGCGGCGACGATCTCGGCAGCGTGATTGCGAAGGCCGATGTCGTGATTGATTTCAGTTTCCACAGCACCACGCTCGGCATTGCGGAACTGTGCGCGAAAAATAAAAAGGCCATTGTCATCGGCACGACCGGCCATAGCGCGGAAGAAAAAAATAAAATTGCCGCGCTCCAGTCGCAAATTCCGATGGTCGTCGCCACGAATTTTTCCACCGGTGTCAACACGCTCTTTTGGCTCACGCGCAAGGCGGCGGAAATTTTGGGAAATGATTTCGATTTGGAAGTCGTCGAGATGCACCATCGCCTCAAAAAAGACGCGCCCAGCGGCACGGCCAACACGCTGCTGGAAATTCTCGCTGACGTTCGCAAACTGCAACTTGAAACCGCGCTCCGTCACGGACGCGAAGGCATCGTCGGCGAACGCACGCAAAACGAAATCGGCATCCACGCCATCCGTGGCGGCGATGTCGTGGGCGATCACACCGTGATTTTCGCCAATAACGGCGAGCGAATTGAGCTTACGCACAAAGCGTCCAGCCGAGATACGTTTGCGAACGGCGCACTCCGCGCCGCGCAATGGCTCGTCCAGCAAAAGCCCGGCCTCTACGATATGCAGGACGTGTTGGGGCTGAAATAATTTTTAGTTTTAAATTTTTAATTTTGAGTTGGTCGGCCACCGAACCTGTTCCGTGAACTCAAAACTTAAAACTCAAAA
Organism: Verrucomicrobiia bacterium; assembly: GCA_036509625.1. Taxonomy (GTDB): domain Bacteria; phylum Verrucomicrobiota; class Verrucomicrobiia; order Limisphaerales; family UBA11358; genus UBA11358. The sequence continues at coordinate 4,549 of DATCFH010000029.1, read as the reverse complement.
TTCAAAACTCGCCTTCATCGCGCTCGGTTCCAATCTTGGCGACTCGCGGAAAATTCTTTTGGACGCGATGACGCGGTTGCAAAAGTTTTCCACCGCGCCGGTTTTGAAATCTTCCTTGTGGCAAACGTCGCCGGTGGATTGTCCGCCGGATTCGCCGAAATTTTTGAACGCCATTATCGCTTTAAGTCCGTTCGCGGATGAGACGCCGGAATCTTTGCTGGAAAAATTGCAGGCGCTGGAAAAAGAATTTGGCCGCGCGACCAAAAAAATTCTCAACGAACCACGTCCGCTGGATTTGGATTTAATCACGTTTGGAAATGAAACTTGTAATTCATCGAAGTTGATTTTACCTCACCCGCGCGCGCACGAACGCAGATTTGTATTGCAACCATTGAACGAAATTGCGCCGGACTTGATTTTGCCCGGCCAGAAAAAGACAGTGGCACAATTGCGCGACGCGCTGACGGGCGATGAAATTTGCGAACGAGTTGGCGCGGCATTCGCTTGATCCCAAATGGTGGGTGCGTCGCTGCGGCTGGTCTGCGACACAGCCGCGCTCCGTTAATTAAGGCAGTGCCTAACACGGCATTGGCTTGATTCCGCCGGCAAAATCAGAGAATGTCAGCCATGAATTTGAACGCTTTGAAAGTGAAAATTTCCGTTCCAATTTTCACGCTACTGCTGGCGCTCATCACCAGCGGATGCTTCTCAATCTACGGCAATGAAAAACCGGAAGCCGTCAACGCCAAGCCGACGGCATCCACACCCGCATCTGCACCCGCACCCGCGCTGAAGCCGATTGTCACACCCAATTATTCGCTCGCGGCAAAAGTGATTTCCGTCAACATCATCGGTCGTTTTGTCGTGTTAAGTTTTCCGGCGAGCCAGATGCCGAAGGTAGAGCAAACGCTTTTTCTTTATCGCGATGGATTGAAAGTGGCCGAGGTTCGCGTGACCGGCCCGCAGCAGGACAGCAACATTGTTGCCGACCTCACTTCCGGCGAGGCGCAAGTGGGCGATGCGGTGCGCGACCAATAATTACCCCACGCTTTTCGATAATTGGCAAAGCCAGCGTTGGCCGCAAAAAAGCGCAAAGTAATTTACTCCGTCGCACGCCGAACACTGCTCAAACGTTCGCCCAATAAAGCCGTGCCGACGCGCACCATGGTCGCGCCTTCTTCAATCGCCACCTCAAAATCGCCGCTCATGCCCATGCTCAAATGCGGCAGCGGCGCGCCGAGAATTTTTTCACATTCAATTTTCAGTTCGCGCAGCTTTTGGAAATACGGCCGCGCTTTTTCCGGCTCCGGCGTGAACGGCGGAATCGCCATCAGTCCGTGGATTTCAATTTTTGGCAGCGCATTCAACTCGTTCAGTTCGGCCAATAATTTTTCCGGCGCGTAACCGAATTTGCTCGCCTCGCCCGCGACATTCACTTCGATCAAAATCGGCATCGTCTTACCGGCCTGCACGGCGCGTTTGGAAATTTCCTGCGCGATGGCGAGACTGTCCACGCCTTGAATCATCTCAAACAATTCCACGGCGTCGCGCACTTTATTGGATTGCAAATGGCCGATGAATTGCCAGCGCGCGTTGCCGGGACATAGCGGAATTTTCGCCTTCGCTTCCTGGATTTTATTTTCGCCAAAATAAATCTGTCCGCAATCCACTGCCGCGCGGATGCTTTCCGGCGGATGCGATTTGGAAACGGCGAGCAACGTGACGCTATCCGCCTCGCGTCCCGCCCGCGCGCACGCGGTGGCGATGCGCTGGCGGATGGCATTCAGATTTTCTTCAATGTTCACGGACTCATTTTAACCACAGATGGACACAGATAAACACAGATTAAAAAGAAAACGGACAGACATGGATTCCACCAGTTTTCACGAATTGAAATTCACCAAAGCCGGTTCGTGCAAATTAGTGGAATTCGTGTCTGAAAATCTGTGTTTCATCCGTGCCCATCTGTGGCTAGATTTTCGGCATGAATTACTGGCTCGTAAAATCGGAACCGGAAGCGTATGCGTGGACGCAATTCGTCAAGGACGGCAAGACGGCGTGGACGGGTGTGCGGAATTTTCAGGCGCGGAACAATTTGCGCGCGATGAAAAAAGGCGACCGCGTTTTCTTTTATCACAGCGTGAGCGACAAGCAGGTCGTCGGCCTCGCGCGTGTGGCGAAGGAATTTTATCCCGACGCGACCGCCGAAGAAGGCGATTGGTCGTGCGTGGATTTGGAGCCGGTCAAGCCGTTGAAAAATCCGGTGTTGCTGGAAACCATCAAGACCGATGCCGTGCTTAAAGAATTGCCGCTGGTGAAACAATCGCGTTTGTCCGTGACACCGTTGACGAAAACGCAGGCGGAACGGATTTTGAAACTCGGCGGCAGTTGAGCTTTACAAGCCGTTCAGCACGTCAATCAACTGCCGCAGCCGTCCATAATCTTTGCGGTTAAAACCGAACGCGATGCGCGGCAGATCGAGATGGACGGTGTCGGCAATTTCCTCCGGCGTGGGCGCGATGACATGAATCGGTTCACCGTCAATGATGTCGGGGAAATCTTCGTTCATCGCGGCGATGGCGGATTCACTTGGCGGGTGCTTGAGGCGGATGACGAGCGCGTCCTTGACCCAGCGTGTCGAATGAAAATTCCGATAGAAGCGCGTAATGATTTTTACCGCTTCATCGGCACTGTCGGTGATTTGATAAAGGTTGAGATCGTCGGGCGAAATCAATTTGTCGCGCAAAAGATGTTCGCGGATGTTTTTGTCCCACGTTTTCCAGTAAGTGCCGCCGGGTTTGTCCACGAGCACGAGCGGCATGAGCTGGCTCTTGCCGGTCTGCATGAGCGTGAGTGCCTCGTAACCTTCATCCATCGTGCCGAAACCGCCGGGGAACAGCGTAATTGCATCGCTGTGCCGGATGAAAATAAGTTTGCGCGTGAAAAAATATTTGAACGTGACGAGCTTTTTGTCCTGTAAAATAACGGGGTTGGCGCTTTGCTCCCATGGCAGGCGGATGTTCGCGCCGAAACTATTTTCCGAGCCTGCGCCTTCGTGGCCGGCGTGCATGATGCCGCCGCCCGCGCCGGTGATAACCATGAATCCGGCGGCGGCCATCTTCTGACCGAACTCGAGCGCCTGCTGATATTCCGGCTTGCTCGGTTGCGTGCGCGCGGAACCAAAAATGGTCACTTTACGTTTTTCCGCATACGGCGCAAACAGACGGAAGGCGTAACGCAATTCGCGCAGCGTGGTCTGGATGACGCGCACATCGCCGGAATCTTTCACGTCCGTGAGCAACTTAAGTGCGTTCTCGATGATGTCGGCAACTTCGGCTTCGTTCGCGCCGCCGCCTTTGGCCTTGATGAGTTCTTCAATCTGCAATTTCAACTTCGGGTCGGCGGAATTGCTTTTGGATTTCTTCATGCGTTGCGACAAGGATAAGACCGGAATGGACAAAGGCAAATCAGTTGCGCGCGGAAAAATCTGTATTTCATCTGTGTCCATCTGTGGCTAAAATAGGCGCGTGAAAATTCTCGGCATCATTCCCGCGCGGTTTGCTTCGACGCGGTTTCCCGGCAAGCCGCTCGCGCTCATCGCCGGCAAACCGCTCATCCAGCACGTCGTCGAGCAGTGCGAAAAAGCGAAATCACTTTCCGAAATCATCGTCGCGACCGACGACACGCGCATCTGGGAAGTGGCGCAGAATTTCTGTCGCGTGGAAATGACGCGACCGGAACATCCGAGCGGTTCGGATCGCATCGCGGAAGTTTGCGAACGTTGTGGCGGCGACGCAGTCGTGAACATTCAAGGCGATGAACCGCTGATTGATCCAAGCGTGATTGACGCCGTGGCGAATGCGCTGGCGCAAAACGAAATGTCCACCGCCGCGACGCGCATTAAAAATTTGGACGAACTCGACAATCCGAATGTTGTAAAAGTCGTTGTCAATGCTGCCGGTCGCGCGTTATATTTTTCGCGGCGCACGATTCCGTATCTGCGCGAGGCCGCCAGCCGTCCGGGGAACGAGCAGTTGGCGGCGTTTCCTTTTTTGAAGCACCTTGGCATTTACGGTTATCAGCGCGAGACGCTATTGCGGCTGGTGAAATTCCCGGTGTCGCCGCTGGAAAATGCGGAGAAGCTGGAGCAGTTGCGCGCGCTGGAAAATGGAATCCAGATCGCGGTTATGAAAGTAGATTACGACAGCATCGGCGTGGATATGCCGGAAGACGTGCAGCGAGTGGAAAAGATTTTAACCACGGATGGACACAGATGAACACGGATTGGAAAAGCGTTTTGACGCGAATTACGCTAATTTTCGCAAATTTAATTTAGCCATCTGTAATTCGAGTCAATTCGTGAAATTAGCGTCAAAATTTTTTCTTTTTATCCGTGTCCATCCGTGGTTGAACAACAATTTTAATTTGAAATGAAATTCATATTTGTAACTGGCGGTGTGGTGAGTTCGCTCGGCAAAGGTCTGACCGCCGCCGCGCTCGGCACGCTGCTCGAAAATCGCGGCCTCAAAGTCGCGCTGCAAAAATTCGA
>DATCFH010000028.1:0-8309 GCA_036509625.1 Verrucomicrobiia bacterium | reverse complement strand
CCGGCATCGTTTTCGTTCAACAATGGCGCGACGGAAATGATTTTTGTGATTTGCTGGCTGACGAGTTTGGAGACGAAAGATTTTTTGCCGATGCCGTCGCCTTTCAAGCCAAATTCGGAATCGCCCCACACGAGCGAGCCGATGACGGGCGAGTCGGGCAGGTAAAAAGTATTGGTGTCGTAACCGGCTTCGGCTGCGCCGGCGACGCGGACGCCAAGCTGCGCGGCAAGTTTGAAAAATCCAGCGGCGCGCAAATCGGCGGTGTGTTTGTCCCAGATAATTATTTTATCCGGCGGCAAGCCGGCGGCGAGCAGACCGCGGACAATTGCGGCGACGACGGCGGGGCGCGTGCCGGACAACGGGCCGGGCTGGGAAAAAACTTTGATGCCGACGGTATCGTTGGTGTGGACGAGGCTGCGCCACGCGGCGGAAATGTTGGCGGTGCGGGTCAGCGTGAACAGGCCGGTATTAAAGGCGACGGCCACGCGCGCGTTGTCCGCGAGAAAGACAGATTCCAAATCAACGCCGTCCACTTGCACTACGCGGGCGATGGAATTGGTCGCGTGCAACGGGAAAGAATCGGCGGCGCGGACGGAAAAACTTGCAAGACAAACGGCCAGCCAAACCAGCGCAGACGGCAGCCAGTTTTTCTGAATCTTAATCGTAATCTTAATCGTAATCCTAATCTTAATCTGTTCCCCCATCCGATTAAGATTAGGATTACGATTAAGTTTATGACACAAACGGAATGGAGCGTTTCTTGACACTTTCGCGCGCGGATGTTACCACCTCGGCGGATGTCCGCAAAAATAAATCCAGTTTGGAGCGCAGTTTTATTTCTTGCGCTTATTTTAGCCATTTCCGGCTGCACCCCGGCGGGACCGCGCGCGCTGTTGAAGGGCAAAAAATATCTTGATCGCGGCGATTATACCGACGCGGTGGCGCAGCTCAAAACGGCGACGGATTTGATTTCGACAAACGCGGCGGCGTGGAATTATTACGGCGTGGCACTGCAACGCGTCGGCCAGCCGGATGACGCGGTGAACGCTTACAATCGCGCGCTGGAACTTGATCGCGATTTGCTCGAAGCGCGGCTGAATCTCGGCACTTTATTTCTCGAACAAAATAAACCGGACGCGGCGAAAACGGAATTTACCGCCTGCACGTTGCGCCGTCCGAACGACGCGATTACCTGGCTTAGGCTTGGTTCTGCGCAATTAAAACTGGGCGAAACGGTTCCGGCGGAACGCAGTTTTAGCGCGGTGCTGGCGTTGAAAACGAACGAGGCGGAAGCTTACAACGGTCTTGGTCTCGCACGCATTCAGCGCAGCAAACCGATTGAGGCATCGAAGTTTTTTACCGCCGCCGTGAAGATGAAACCGGATTTTGCCGCCGCCATTTTGAATCTCGCGACGGTGAACCAGCAGTTCTTGCACGACAATAAAACCGCGCTGGAAAATTATCGCGCGTATCTTGCGCTCACACCGAAGCCCGCGCATTGGGACGAAGTGACCGCCCTTGCCGACGCACTGGAGCAAGCATCCGCGCCGGTGACGAAACCAAATCCGCCGCCGGTCGTCGCCACCATTTCCGAACCGAAACCGCAGCCGAAAAATTCCGGTTTATCGGTCACGCATCCAGTGCAGTCGCCACGCGCACAAACCACGTCGAAGCCGGTTATGGCCAATCCCGCACCGTCGCATCTCATTCTCACCGCGCCGGTGCAAGTGGTGCAGGTCGCACCCGAACCAAAGATTGTGACCACGCCGAATTCCGCCACGGCTGGTGTGGAACAACCGGTGCTGGAAATGCCCGTGCCGGAACAATCACCGAAGCCGAGTCTGTGGCACAAATTATTCGGCTCGGAGAACCCGGAGAATTCCAGCGCGCCAAAATTTGTTCCCAATGGCGTGACGCCGTTGCCGGGCGAAACCATTGCGCCCACAACTCCCGCCGCGCCGGAGAAAAAAGTGATTGCGCCCGTGGTCATCGTTCCGCCCGCACCGGATTTTCCGCGCTACGATTATCTTTCGCCCCGCCGTCCGCAGGCGGGCGACCGGCGCGCCGCCGCAGGTGCGTTCACGCAGGCGCGCATGGCGGAACAGAATGAAAACTGGACGGCGGCACTCGCGGATTATCGTCAGGCCGCCACGTTTGACCCCGCGTGGTTTGAGGCGCAATACAACGCGGGCGTGGTCGCGCACCGGCTGCGGAATTTTTCTTCCGCGCTCACCAGTTACGAAATGGCCCTGACGCTCCAGCCGGATTCCGTGGATGCACGTTACAACTTTGCGCTGGCGCTGAAAGCGGCGGGTTTTGTGCCGGACGCGGCGGAGCAATTGAAAAAAATTCTCGCGGCGAATCCCGGCGAAGTGCGGGCGCATCTCGCGCTCGCCAACCTCTGCGCGCAATCGTTGCGCGACCCGGCGCAGGCACGGCAACATTATCTCAAGGTGCTGGAACTTGACCCGCGCAACCCGCAGACGACGGACATCCGTTTCTGGCTGGCAGCCAATCCGGATTGATGACGGGCGGATGATTTCGCTGGCATTTCCAGACGGACGGTTTAATGATTGAAGCATGATTGCGGCAGCAACCCAACACCTTGCCTCGGGCAAAGCACTGTTCAACTGGTTTGACGTGGCACTCGTGGTCATGATTGGCTTCGGCATCTGGCGCGGGCGCAGAAACGGCATGACCAAGGAAATTTTCCCCGTTTCCCTCTGGCTCACGATCGTCATCGCTGGCGCGTTCGGTTACAAACCGCTTGGCGACCTGTTCATCCAATCCGGCATCGTCAAAAGTCTGTTCGGCAAAACCGTTGGCGAAGAAACCCTCACTTATATTTCCAGCTACCTCATCATCGCTGGCGCGGTGTTCATCATCCATTCCTTCATCCGGCGGCGGCTCAAACCCAAGCTGGAAGGCAGCAATGCTTTTGGTTCCAGCGAGTATTATTTCGGCATGGTTTCCGGCGCGGTGCGGTATTTTTGCATCGTGATTTTTGCGCTGGCCATGCTCAATGCTCCGGTCTATACGCAGGCGGACATTCAGGCGGCGAAGGCCTACAACAACCGTTGGTTTGGCGGCGGCATGGCCGGTTACGGCGGCGATTTTTTCCCCACTTTGAGCGAAGCGCAGATCAGTATTTTCAAGGATTCACAGACCGGCCCGTTCATTAAAGATGACCTTTCCCTCCTGCTTGTGAACACCGGCAGTTACGTCGCCCCGTCGTCCAAAAACGCGACCATTTACATCGGCAAGTAACGCGCACGGCTACGAACCATGGCCGGTTTTCTTTCCCCCGCGACCCGCGAACAAATCCGCGCCGCCAGCGACATCGTGGACATCATCGGCGCCTACGTTCCGCTGAAAAAAAATGGCGCCAACTTCACCGCGCTCTGCCCGTTTCACAAAGAAAAATCGCCCAGCTTCAACGTCAATCCGCACAAGCAAATTTTTCATTGCTTCGGTTGCCACAAAGGCGGCGACGTTTTTACTTTCGTCAAAGATTACGAAAACATCGGATTCATGGACGCCGTGCGCCGCCTCGCCGAGCGCGCGAAAATTCCGCTCGAATTTGAAAATACGCCCGGCGCGCAGGAATCGCGGCACCTCAAAGACCAGTTGCTCGACATCCACGAGCAACTCACGACGCGCTGGCAAAATTGTCTCGCCAACGAAGCTGCCGGCCAGCTCGCGCGCGATTATCTCGCCAAACGCGGCGTCTCGGCGGACGCGATAAAACTCTTTCGCATCGGCGCTGCGCCCGAACTTTGGGACGACACGGTGAACTGGGCGAAGAGCAAAAATTTTCCGCTCGAAACTGTCGAGCAAGCTGGCCTCATCATCAAAAAAGAAGAAACAGGCCGTCATTACGACCGTTTTCGCGGACGGCTCATGTTTCCAATCTGTGACGAGCAAGGCCGCGTCGTCGGTTTCAGCGGACGCGTTTTGTCCGGCGACGAAAAAACGGCGAAGTATGTCAACTCGCCCGAGACGCCGATTTTCACCAAGAGCAAAATTTTCTTCGGCCTCGACAAATCCAAGCGCGCGATTCTCGACGCCGGTTTCGCCATCATCTGCGAAGGCCAGTTGGATTTAATCGCGTGCTTCACCAACGGCGTGCAGAACATCGTCGCGCCGCAAGGCACGGCGTTCACCGAGTCGCACGCGCGCATCATCAAACGCTACGCCAACGAAGTCGTGCTGTGTTTCGATTCCGACAACGCCGGGCAAAATGCCATCGTGCGTTCGCTCGACCATTTGCTCGCGTCAGGTTTGGCGGTGCGCGTCGCCGTTATGCCATCGCCACACGACCCTGATAGTTTCATAAAAGCCAATGGTGACGAGGCTTTTAATGACCTCATCCAAAACGCCGCCGGATTTTTTGATTACTATTTGAACCGCCTGTGCGCGACGAATGAAATCAATTCCGATAAAGGCCGGCTTGTGATTTTGAAAAGCATGGCCGAGTCCGTCCACAAGACCGGTAATTCTGTTTTGATTGATACTTACGCGCAAAAAACCGCATTGCGCCTCGGCGTTCCGCCGGAATCCGTCCGCGCCGAATTCAAAAAAAATTCCGCGCCGCACAACGCGCCGCGCGCGAGCGAAGAAGAAGAATCCTTTGAATCCGTCGAGCCGGAAACGGAAATTGCGCCGCCCTCGCTCATCGAACTGCATCTGCTAAAACTGTTGCTGCTGCACGATGAACTCGTCGCGACTGCCGCGCTAAATCTGGACGTGAATTGGATTTTGCATCCGCACATCCGGCAAATTGTGGATTTGCGCTTCGCCGCGCATGAACACGAAACGTGGCACAATCTCGCGGAGTTTTTGGATGCTTGCGAATCGCCGGAACAGCGTAATTTTATTACCGAGGCTGTTACTGAAGATCGAAAAATTCCCAATCCCGAAACGCAATTAGCTGACGTTACGCGAACTTTGAAAAATCAATTTTTAGAACGAGAAATTCAAATTTTGACTCACTCAATGTCCCAACCCAATATTGGCAAGGAAGAACTAGAACAGATTACTCGCAAGCAACAGGAATTAAAGTTCGAGCTTAAAGCTATTGCCCTTACTTCGATAAGATCAAGAAATTCAAAATAGTTGCTGCGCGAGCAAATGCAGTTGAAGGAACAAAAACGCGCGCCACTTTCGCCGTTGGAAAAATAAAAACGGCGTCATCTTCGCAGACAACGCCGTTTGGTTTTTGCCGGAAAAATTATTTCGCGCCCTGATCAATCCACGCGCGGATCAGGCCAATCTGTTCGTCGGTAAGCTTTTTTGCACCTTTGCCTCTGGGCATGAAGCTATCGCGATCACCAACATGGGCGACGGTGCGCACCAAACCGCTTTTCGCACTGTTGCCGACAATGACGACCTTGCCGATTTGGCCGTCCTTGCTGCCGTTGAGCGTTCCGGCCAGAGTGTCGAGCGATAATTTACCGCCCTGCTTGGGCTTCGCGCTGTCATGGCATTTCAAACAGGCGGCGGCAAAAATCGGCTTGATGTCGGTGTCATAAGTAACGCCGGTTTTGGTTGAAGCCGGCGGCAGTTTGGCGTCCTGCGCGCGCACAGCGGTGGCGGCCACAAAACTTGCGGCCAGAATGGCAATGATAAGATTGGTCGTTTTCATAATTGATGCGGCAATAATTTGAGGGATAGACCCCGCCCACGTCAAAAGGTTTCAAAAAAAATCACAGGAGTCGGCTTGCAGGTGCAGGTGGTTCCGGCAAAATCGGGCGCGTGCAAAGCGACAATTTTTCCGACACCGCGCTGGTCGTCCTCGGCCACGGCACGGTTTTGAACGACCAGTCCGCCGCACCGGTTTTCCAGCACGCGGCGGAACTGCGCCGCCGGAAAATTTTCAATGAGGTTCGCGAGGCTTTTTGGAAACAGGAACCGCAGATTAAAAAAGTTCTGGCGGAAGTCTCTGCGCCCAGAATTTTTATCGTGCCGTTGTTTATCAGCGATGGCTACTTCAGCACGGAAATTATTCCGCAGGAACTGGGCTTTAGTTTTCCCGACAACTTAAAACTAAAAACTAAAAATTTAGAACTACATTACTGCCGCCCGGCCGGTTCACATGAAAGCATGATGAAGGTGATTTTGTCGCGCGCCGCCGAGGTCGTAAAAAAATTCCCCTTCCCGCGCGCGCCGAAAAATCCTGAAACAACTTTATTCATCGCCGGGCATGGAACGGGTCGAAACGCCAATTCTCGCAAGGCGATTGAACGACAGGCGGAACTGATCCGCGCGCAAAATATTTACGCCGGTGTCCACGCCATTTTCATGGAAGAAGAACCACGCATCGGCGATTGTTATGCGCTGGCGCAAACAAAGAATATCGTCGTCGTCCCATTTTTTATCAGCGACGGATTACACGTCGTCGAAGACATTCCGGTTTTGCTCGGCGAACCGGAACGCATCGTCAAAGAACGGCTCGCCGCCGGCCAACCGACCTGGCGCAACCCGACTGAAAAACACGGAAAGCTGGTTTGGTATTCGCCCTCCGTCGGCACTGAACCATTGCTCGCCGACGTAATTTTGGAACGCGTCAAAGCAGCTTGCAGGAGTCGGGGTGACGCGACTCAAACTTAAAAATTAGCGACTCCTCACGTCGTCATCTACAATTATTTTATGAAAAAACTCCGCATCGGATTTTTGAGCACCGCCGGTATCGGACGAAAAAACTGGAAGGCGATATTTAATTCCGGCAACTGCGTTGTCGCCGCCGTTGCCAGCCGCGAGGTTGATAAAAGCCGCAAATTCATTGACGAATGTCAGCGCGATTTCGCCTTCGCCGAAATGCCGCGCGCGTTTGGCAGCTACGAGGAATTGATTTCGTCGCCGGCTGTGGATGCGGTTTACATTCCCCTGCCCACCGGCCTGCGGAAAGAATTTGTCCTGCGCGCCGCCGCTGCCGGCAAACATATCCTCTGCGAAAAACCCTGCGCCGCCAGCGTCGCCGAACTGGAAGAAATGCTCGCCGCCTGCAAAAATAATTCCGTGCAATTTCTCGACGGCGTGATGTTCATGCACAGCCCGCGCATGGAAAAAGTCCGCGAGATTTTGGACGACGGCATAAGCGTCGGCAAAATCCGCCGCATTTCCTCGGCATTCAGTTTTTATCCCGGCGAAGATTTTTTCCACAACAACATCCGCGCCAACGGCGCGCTCGAACCTGCCGGTTGCCTCGGCGATTTGGGCTGGTATTCTATTCGTTTCGCGCTCTGGACAATGAACTGGCAGTTGCCAAAAACCGTCACGGGAAAAATTCTTTCACAATCGTCCGCAACCAATGGCCGCACGCCGGCGCCAACGGAATTTTCCGGCGAGCTGTTTTTTGACGACGGCGTTTCCGTGGAATTTTACAGCTCGTTTCTGGCCGCGAAGCAGCAATGGGCTTTTGTCAGCGGACAAAAAGGCTGGCTGCGATTGCCGGACTTCGTGCATCCGCTCAACAGCTACGAACCGACATTCGAGGTGAATGAAAAAAAACTCACCATTGCCAGCGACGTGAAATGCCCACCGAATGTTGACCCGGTGACGCAAGGCCACGCGACCGCGCAGGACGCGCGGATGTGGCGCAATTTTGCGAACCAGATTGCATCCGGCAAACTCAATGACGACTGGCCGCTGTGGGCGCTGCAAACGCAAAAAGTCTTGGACGCGTGCCACGAGGCCGCGCGGCGTGAAGCTGCGGTTGCGTTATAAATTGATTCAACAATCCATGATTTAGCAATTCACGAATCATTCTCCATCCGCTATCTTTTGCGCGTGCAATTTCGGAAAATCACCATCGTCGGCGTCGGTTTGCTTGGCGGCTCCATCGGGCTGGCCGCGCGGCAGCGCAAGCTCGCGCGTGAAGTCGCTGGCTACGTCCGGCGCGCGGCGAGTTTGAAAGAATGCGAGCTGGCGGGCGCGGTGGATTTTGCCACGACCGACCTGCTGGCGGCGGTTTCCAATTCCGATTTAATCATCCTTTGCACGCCGCTCGCGCAGATGCGTGCGCTCGCGCAACAAATGATTCCGGCGCTCAAACGCGGCGCGATTGTCACCGATGTCGGCAGCGTGAAAGCCGATGTCGTGCGCGAACTGGAATCAATAATCGCCAAGTCTGGCGCGCATTTTGTGGGCAGTCATCCGATGGCTGGCGCGGAAAAAACCGGCGTCGCCGCGGCGCGGAAAAATCTTTTTGAAAATGCCGCCTGCGTTTTGACGCCGACAAAAAAAACAAATTTAGCCGCGTTAAAAAAGCTGGAACAATTTTGGGAATCGCTCGGCGCGCGCGTTTTGAA
>DATCFH010000027.1:0-8035 GCA_036509625.1 Verrucomicrobiia bacterium | reverse complement strand
TCGCATCTTCCTTGTAGGCGCTGGTCGAACCAAATTTCAGGGAATACGCGCCGTCGCCGCTGGTCAACAAATGATGCGCGCGAAAATAAACCTGCGGCGCGCCCAGTTGGCCGAGTTCGGACAACAACTTTTTTCCGTCCGGCATATAGGCGTAATTCGGTTCGTCCGCGCCGAAAAATCGCCAGATGGGTTTTACTTCGCCAACCGGCTTGGCCGCATCCACGCTAATGTTCACGGGCAAAAACGCATTCGTCGCGTCCGCAGCCAGTGCGTTGGCAACAACACAGGCAAACGCGGCCAGCACAAGGGTGATTTGAATTTTTCGCATAATCATTTTTAGTTCAGCCACGATTTTTGAGACGGTGAAAAAGCATTGTTGCCAAAAAAAATCCGGCGCGGCCAGTTGAAAAAATAATTCTGGCTTTGCCATTGTCGCGCCGCCGGTGATAAAATCCGCGATGCTCGCACGGATTTTTTCAGCCGCAGTCAACGGCATTGACGCCTACACCATCGAGGTTGAAGTGAATTGCGGCTATGGCGAAACTTTTATCGCGCTCGTCGGTTTGCCCGATACCGCCGTCAAAGAATCCAAAGATCGCGTCTCCACCGCACTCGCAAATTCCGGCTACAAATTTCCGATGGGCAAGACAACCATCAACCTCGCGCCCGCTGATGTGAAAAAAGAAGGGCCGAGTTTTGATTTGCCGATTGCGCTCGGAATGTTGGCCGCGAGCGAGCAGATCGAAACGGATCAACTCGATTATTTTGTCGCGGTCGGTGAACTCGCGCTGACGGGCGCGGTGCGTTCGTGCAAAGGAATTTTGCCCATCGCCTTGCGCGCAAAAGCGGATGGAAAAATTGGAATTTTAGTTCCCGCCGAAAACGCTGCCGAGGCTGCGGTGGTTGACGGTTTGCAGGTTATTCCAATTCAAAATCTCCGCGAAGCCGCACAGTTTTTGGAAGGTGAAATTAAAATTACGCCGACCAAAGTGAATCTGGCAAAACTGTTCGAGCATCCGGCGGATGACGAACATGATTTTTCCGAAGTCAAAGGTCAGGAGAACGTAAAACGCGCCTTGGAAATTGCGGCGGCGGGCGGACACAACGTCATTTTAATCGGCCCGCCCGGCACGGGAAAATCCATGTTGGCGAAACGGCTCGCGACCATTTTGCCACCGCTGACTTTGGGCGAGGCGCTGGAAACGACGAAAATCCACAGCATCGTCGGCCTGCTAAAATCGGGTCAGGCACTCGTGACGCAACGGCCTTTTCGCGCGCCGCATCACACGGCGAGCGACGCCGGACTTTTGGGCGGAAATATAAATCCGACGCCCGGCGAAATTTCCATCGCGCACAACGGCGTTTTATTTTTGGACGAATTGCCGGAGTTCAAACGCAGCGTTTTGGAAACGCTGCGCCAGCCGCTCGAAGAAGGCATCGTCACGATTTCGCGCGCGGCGGGCACGATGACTTTCCCATCGCAATTTATGTTAATTGCCGCGATGAACCCGACTCCAGATGGAAAAATGCCCGGCGAATCCAAATCTTCACCGCGCGAAATCCAAAATTATTTGGGAAGAATTTCCGGCCCGTTGCTCGACCGTATTGACCTGCACATCGAAGTTCCGCCGGTGAAATTCCGAGAAATGTCAGGCGACAAAGTTGGCGAGAGTTCCACGCAAATTCGAGAACGGGTTATTGCCGCGCGGAAGATTCAGCATGCGCGTTTCGCCGACAAATCTAAAATCACCTGTAATGCGCGGATGGGTTCGCGTGAGTTGAAACAATTCTGCGAACTCGATGAGCCGACGAAGGAGTTGTTGAAGATGGCGATGACGGAATACAATTTGAGTGCCCGCGCCTACGACCGGATTTTGAAAGTCGCCCGCACCATCGCTGATCTTTCGGGCGCGGAAAAAATTTCCAGCGACCACATTTGCGAGGCAATACAGCTGCGTTCGCTTGATCGCCAGCTGTGGGGTTGAATTGAACGATCCAATAAAAGGAGTTGGGATTTGATTTATCTCAGTGGTTCAGAGGCTGATAGCTGGCCGCTCCCATGCAAACTTTTGCGCTTCGTTATTTGCGAAGCCAGCAGGCGTTGAAAACGGATACGGTTATAACGTAGCGCAAGAATGCAGGGAAAATTCACCGCGACGGCGACAGAGGCGTTAATCAGCACACCCCACCACGGATTCCAGATAACAAACAGCGGCAACGCGATCAGCGCGAGCCAGTGGACAAGTTCGCCGCGCCATGTTTCGCGGAGAAAGCGTTCGAGATATTCCGGCGAGACGGTTTTCAGGTTGGCCTTGGCAAAGCCGCCCCGAAATAGTCGCGCGGCGTCGGGCAGATGATCTTTCCAGTGCTTGATGGCGAACGCGGTCTCGTAAAATCGTCCGCCGCGCTCCCATTTTTTTGGTCGTGCGAAGACGTTGCGGTAATCAAACCGCGCCGCCGCGATTTGCGTGAACGACCACGCGAGTCCGAATTGGATGACGAGCCACGCGATGACGTTCAGCGCGATGCCCCACGAGATAGAAAGTTCAATCAGCACGGATCTGTCTGCCTTTCCACGCGACGGTTTGTTTGTTACGCGCCCGGCGAACCGAGCGCGTGAAGACTACGAAATAAAAAATCAGCGGCACGGGATAAAACAGCGCCGCACTCCAATGGAACGTGCCCACGCAACGCAACATCCACGAAACCTGCGCCGCGCACAGGCCGTAAGCAGCGAGCCAGAGCAGTGGTTCGCCAGCGAACGCCAGTCCAAGCGGCGCAGTCATTAGCCCGATCATCCACGCGATGATGAGCAGGAGTAACGGCAGCGGTGTTTGCCCCGCGCCGGAAGCAAAACCCTTTGTCCAGCCATCCACGACTTCGCACCAGCCTTGCGGATACATGCGGAACGAAAACACGCCCTGCCCGCCGCGACACCGCAACGGCACACCCGCCGCGCGCAACTGCTCCGCGAGCCAGAAGTTTTCCAGAATCCGACCTTTGACGGCCTCGTGTCCGCCCACACGCTGGTAAGCCGGGCGCTCGATGAGCATGAACTGACCGAGCAATCCGCGCAGCGCAAGCCGGTCGCCGCGTAGCGTGAATGCGCCCGTGCCGGCAAGCATCACGAGATTGAAGAACGCTGAGAACTGCTCGTGAAAATCACGGACGGCGTGATGGGGTGCGACGGACAACACGCCGCCGCCCGCCGCTTGGAATTCTGCCAACACGCACCGCAAACCGTCCGGCTCGAACCAAGTGTCGGCGTCGAGGAACAAAAGCAAATCGCCCGTCGCCGCCTGCGCGCCCTGATGACACGCCCACGTTTTGCCGCGCCAGCCATCGGGGAGCGGTTGTGAACGAATCACTCGCGCGCCGTTTTGTTGCGCAATCTCGGCAGTGCGGTCGGTGGAAGCATCGTCCACGACGATGATTTTTTTCGGGTGGACAGATTGCGCGGCGAGTGATCGCAGGAGCGTGGGGAGATTTTGTTCTTCGTTGCGCGCGGGAATAATTATCGAGAGTTGTTCGGCAGAGACGGGTTGATTTGATTCACCCAGACCGCAATGACGGATACGGCCAAGCACAATCCAACCCGCAGACCAGAGTGCGAGCGTGATGGCGAGGAGGATCATTATTTGTCCCACGCGACGATTTTCTTCGCGACATTCTGGCCGCAGAGCACCACCATCGGCATGCCGCCGCCGGGGTTCACCGAGCCACCGACGAAGAAGAGGTTCGGGTAGAGCGTGCTTTGCTTGGGCGCTTTGAAGGCGAGATTCTTCCAGCGGTCGCTCACGACGCCGTAGATTGAGCCTCGGTTGGAGTTGTATTGCGCGCGGATGTCGAGCGGCGTCCAGAAGTGCTCGAAGGCAACGTGCTTGCGCAAATCTTTCAACCCCATCCGCTCCAACTTGTCCAGGATGCGCTCCTTGAGCTTGAAATAGTCTTCGCGCGTCAGGGGGTGCGCGTCGTCAATGTGGGGAATGTGCGGGAGAATCTTCAGGCAATCACAACCCGTCGGCGCGACGGTAGGGTCGGTCTTGGAGGCGGCGACGAGGTAGATTGTTGGGTCGTCGGGCAACTCGTATCGCTCGAAGACCTTGGCGAAATGTTCCTTCTGATGTCCGCTGAAAAAGAAGTTGTGATGCGCGAGCTGCGGATACTGGCAATCGAGGCCCAGTTCGATCACGAGACCCGAACAGGTGGGTTCGAGTTTCCTTTCCAACGACGCGATGAATGCCTTGTCCTCGTTCAGCAGCTTCTCGTAAGCAGGAATCACTTCCATGTTCGACACGATGATGTCGGCGGCGTGGAATGTTCCATTCGCTACGAGGCCGGTAACGCGGCCGTTCTCGCGGCGGACTTCGCTGACTTCGGCATTAAGGTTCACCTTGATGCCGAGTTCTTCCATGAGCCGCTTCAAGCTGAGCGCGATGTTGTAAAGGCCGCCGTCCACATACCAGAGGTCGTAGCGAAACTGGATGGTCGGCAGTGAATTCATGAATGCCGGCGCGCGATACGCCGACGAGCCGACGTATTTGATGAAAAAATCAAAGATGTCGCGGAAGTAGCGCGTCTGGAGATGCGCCGCCACGCCTTGATGCATTGATCGGAAAAGGTCGAACTGGAAAAATTTGAAAGCGCCATAGTGCTTCGCGAAATCCTGCCAGCGGTCGAGTCCCTGCTCGAAATAGCCCTCGTTGGTCAGATCATAAAGGCCGGCGGAGTATTTTAGGAATCGTTCAATGTTTTCTGGTGGTTCGCCAACCTTGCGCGCCTCGGCAGCCATTCTTTCCGATTCGGGATATAAATCCAGCGTGACGCCGTCCTCAAAAAAATTCCGCCAGTGCGGTCGCAGGGCGCGGATGGAAAAGTAATCGGACATTTTTTTGCCCGACCGCTCAAACAGCCGCTCGAAGATGTGCGGCAGCGTGAGAATGGATGGCCCCAAATCAAAAGTGTAGCCACGCTCGGTGAGCACATTCAGCTTGCCGCCGATCTGCGCGTTCTTTTCAAAGACCTCGACCTCGTAGCCCGCTTGTTTCAGGGAGATGGCGGCGGACAAGCCGCCCAGGCCTGCGCCGATGACAATGATTTTTTTGCGGCTCATTTTTTGTTTTTCGTGACCCGTTTGAGACCTGCTTGCGCCAGACCATCCTGCGGGTGCATCGCCAGCGCCTTGCGGAAATATGCCTCCGCTTCCATGGGCTGTCCCAGTTTTTCGTAAGAGGAACCAATGAAGGTCAGGCAACTGTCGTGGCCCCAGCGTGGGTCAAGCGGGCCTGCTGGTGTTTTGGCTTCGGCCTCAAAAAGTTTTTCCGCCGCGAGCAGGTTCGTTAGCGCTTCCCGCCGGGACGCATTTCGAATCGCCGTGTAGAACTGGCTCATGCCGAGCAAATATTGCACCCGGGGATTTTTTGCGCCGGTGGCCAACGCGAGTTCCTGTTCATTCTGCACACGGGGACCAAGCCACACGGCGCGGAACATATTTTCGCTAATCTTCATGCCATAAAGCGTGCCCAGCAATGCATGGCTTTCGGCATGGTTTGGGTCAAGTTTCACTGCCTGCGTCAGAGCGTCCACCGCTGCATCAAGCGCAGCCTTGGCGGCGAGCTTGTTGGTTTTGCACTCCGGCAGTCCCAGCAATTGCAGCATTCGATGAAACTCGCCCGCGCCCAGCCAATAATAATTCGTCACCGTGGCCGTAGCGTTGGTGCAGGCTTGCTGGAAAAGGTTCTCCGCCTTGACAAAACGCGCGCCGTCCCAAGCCTGATACGCGTTGGTGAATTCCGCAATGCCAGCCACCGTGAGTTTGTCCGCTGCCGAATCCGCCCGCGCGACCGGCGCGGCCAGCAGCAGCAGAATGGTTAAAACACGAATCATCGCTTGACGAAGTATTGAGAAGCAGCACAACGTAGCCAAGTCATTTATGGATTTTGCGGATCTCGTTTATCGCCAGCGCGCCTTTTTTCAAACGGGCACGACACGATCGCTCGACTTCCGGCGTGAGCAGCTCCGAAAATTTTCCGCCGCGCTGGAGCGGCATGAATCCCACCTGCTGGCCGCTCTGCAAGTGGATCTCCGCAAATCTTCGTTCCAAGGTTACACGTCAGAACTAGGCTTGTTGCAGGCGGAAATTCGTCACGCGCTGAAAAACCTCTCCCGCTGGATCGCGCCAGCGCGCCGCCGGACGCCGTGGTTTGTCGCGCCGGCACGCGGCTGGGTGCAGCCCGAACCGTTTGGCGTGGCGCTCATTCTCGGTCCGTGGAATTATCCCATCCAACTGCTGCTGGTGCCGCTGGTCAGCGCCATCGCGGCGGGAAATTGCACGGTGCTCAAACCTTCCGAACTCGCGCCATGCACGGCGGAAGCCATCGCGACGCTCGTGAGGGAAACATTCGCGGAAAATTTTGTTTCAATCTTCAACGGGGGCGTTGACTTCGTCGAGGCATTGTTACGCGAGCGGTTTGATAAAATCTTTTTCACTGGGAGCACCCGCGTCGGACGCGCGGTCATGGCTGCGGCGGCGAAGCATCTCACTCCCGTCACGCTGGAGCTTGGCGGCAAATGTCCGGCCTTCGTGTGCGCCGACGCAGCCATCGAGCAGGCGGCGAAGCGAATCGCCTGGGGCAAATTCATGAACGCCGGCCAGACGTGTGTCGCGCCGGATTTCGTGCTGGTGCAGCGCGGCGTGCGCGACGCATTCGTGATCGCGCTAAAAAAATCGCTGCGGAAATTTTATGGGGAAGACGCCAGCAAAAGCGCGGATTACGGGCGCATCGTGAACGCGCGGCATTTCGCGCGGCTGGTGAATTATTTGCGCGACGGCAAAATCATTCACGGCGGTGAACAGGATGCAAAAGATTTGTTTCTCGCGCCAACGATTTTAACCGAAGTTTTGCCTGAGTCGCCGGTGATGCAGGAGGAAATCTTCGGGCCGATTTTGCCAGTGCTGGATTTTGACAAACTTGACGACGCGCTCGCCTTGCTCCGCGAGCGGCCCACGCCGTTGGCTATGTATATTTTCACCCGCGACCGGGCGACCCAGGCGCGCGTGTTGGCGGAGACTCGTTCCGGCGGCGCGTGCGTGAACGACGTCGTCTCACACATGGTCGGCACGGGACTGCCATTTGGCGGTTTGGGTGAAAGCGGTTTGGGTGCGTATCACGGGCGCTCTGGCTTTGACGCATTCACGCATCAACGCGCGGTGCTGCTGCGGGCGCTATGGTTGGATCCGCCATTTCGTTATCCGCCGCCGAAGCTCTCGCTGACAGGACTCAAGCGAGCGATCAAGTTTTTGTTAAGCGACTGAATGTGGCCGGGTATGGGTTTGATTCTTATGGGGTGTTCACCCCATTGCAGTTGGCATCAGCGGGGTTCAAATTTTAAGCTGCTTGCCTGGATGGCCGGCGGTAAAAATGCGATCGAATTTCAAAATGATACATTGTCCTAAACTTGCTGCGGTTGAGGTTGCCGTTTAGGCAGGAAGCATGTCCAGACGAGCAATCATAGTGGGAGCAGGACCGGGCGGACTCGCCACAGCCATGTTGCTGGCGAAAGCGGGCGTGGAAGTCACCGTTTTGGAAAAGCAACCGCGCGTGGGTGGTCGCACTTCGGCCATCGAGGGCGATGGCTACCGCTTCGATCTGGGCCCGACGTTTTTCCTATATCCGCAAATCTTGCAGGAGATTTTTCAATCCGTCGGGCGCGACCTGTTCAAGGAAGTGCCGATGACACGGCTCGATCCGCAATATCGGCTGACGTTCGGTGCCGGTGGCGAGTTGAACGCGACTTCAGACATCGAACGCATGGTCGTAGAGATTGCGAAACTGTCACCGCACGACGCGCAGGGGTTCCGGCGGTTCATGGCATACAATCGCGTGAAACTAGAGAAGTTCGCGCCGTGCCTGCAAGTGCCGTTCCCGGGTTGGAAGAGCTTGATCAGCCTGCGCCTGCTCGCGTGTCTGCCATTTCTCAAGCCGTGGAAATCGCTTCATGCAGAACTCGCCGGTTTTTTTCAAGACCCGCGGCT
>DATCFH010000026.1:0-10081 GCA_036509625.1 Verrucomicrobiia bacterium | reverse complement strand
TGGTGCGTTTGATATATCGCATTCGCAGAGCGTCTGACGATAAAAAAAGTTACAAATTTGACCGTCAACGCATTTTAATCATCGTGCGCGGTGGAATGCCGAACACTGATTTGAATACGCGCGAAAAATGAAACTGGTTCGTAAATCCCGCTTCCTCCGCCACCTGCTTCACCATCGCCGTCGGCAATTGCAATCGTTCCGCCGCGTGGTTCATCTTTAATCGCACCAACAAACGGTAGGGCGATTGGTGGTCATATCTTTGGAATAATCGGCAAAGATAGGTATCATCCAAATGACATTCCACCGCCACCTGCGCCACCGAACGTAATCGTAAAAAATCCCGTTGGATGTGCTCGCGACAATGCTGGTAGGTCGCAAACGCCAGCGTTTCCTGACCCGGCAATGGCGCGCGCGCATCCGCCACTTTCAGCAGCAAACCCTCCAGTAATCGCACGCAAATTTCTTTCGTGCCAGCCGTTCCGCGCCGGCCATTGCGGATGAGTTCGTCGAACAGCGGCATGATTTCACCCGGCGGAAAAACCGACGTCACCGTGCCCGGTTTCAATCCGGTAGCGGATAATGTTCTTACCGACTCAAGCCCAAAAAAATCAATGAAATACTTAACCAAAGACGATTTTGAATCAGTGGCGATTTCGTGGGGAATGTCCGGCCCATACGAAAACACGCTGCCCGGTTGCAGCGCGTGTTCCGTGCCATTGAGTTTCAATCGCCCGTTTCCCGCCGCCACAAATTCAACCGAGTAAAATGGAAACGTCCGGCGGCTGATCGCGTAATCGGCGTCGCAATGTTCCACGCCACCGCAGACCACGGTCAGCCGCGCCTTGGCTGACGGTTTCAGGTTCAAATAAAACCGCCGCGCCTGCGAAACCTGCGTGGAAAAAAAATCTGGATAGGATTCATTGGGCGGAAACGGGCGTTTCATAAAAGTCAGTTATGGATATGACTTATTCAGCATGGCCGTTGTCATGACACACAGGCAAGCCGATTATTCGCTGACCAATCCGAACGCATTGCGGTCAATCCAGCCTGACTCGCTGACGGTGCGAATCAAATAATAATTTCCGCGCGTCCGCAATTCCCGCACTGGCTCGCCCGCATTCAAAGTTGAAATAATTTCGCCCGCGCGCGTTGGGGTCAGTTTCAACTCCGCATTTTTTTTGAGAACGAAACCAAGATTTGTCCGGCTTACAACGCCAATGTTGGCCGCCAGGCTGGTCAGAAAAATTCCCAATCCAATCGCCGCCAGCGCCTGTTGCCAGCCGGATTTTTTGCGCCGGAAAACTTGCGGCAACACCAGCGCGCCCACGGCCAGCCACAAACTTGCGCCCGCAATCCAAATCCACGCATCCGGCGGCAGCCACGTTGACGCCGTTTCAAACCATTTTAATTGTGGCCCGTCCACCTGCGCCACTTCCCGCGCGAATTCCAAATTTTGCGCCGCGCGTTCGTCAAAGGGATCAATCCACCGCGCCTGTTCCCACGCGCGAATCGCTGCGCCCGCATGACCGCGCTGCCATTCCACGATGCCTAAATTCAGCAGCGCACCGGACGATGGTTTTTGCTTCACGGAATTTTCAAAAGCCGCCGCCGCCTCTGGAAATTGTCCGGCGTGGCTCAATTCAATGCCCTGCGTAAAGAAATAATTCGTCGTCTCTGCGCGCGAAATCCCTATCGCAAAAAACATCGCCGCCAGAAAAATTAAATTACGGAAGCTCATAATTTTTCCTCCAGTTTTAACAATACAGCTTCAATTTCCGATTTCAATTTGAGCAAGTCTGCCTGCGTTTGCGGCGCGAGTGAAAATTGCGTGTCCGCCGCCATAAAAATTTCCCGAACCGTTTCGCGCGCGCGCCCGTTTTGTTCCGTTGCGTCTATTTGCGCGAGCACATCGGCGCACACGAGCGCCTGCGGATTCGCGGGATAATTTGGCGCGACGGCAATTTTCATCGCATCCGCCGCGTGCCGCGCAACTTTTTCCGCGTCGCCTGCGACAAAAGCGTTTTGTAATTTAATTTTCTCGCGGCGCAAATCGCGTTTCGCCTTTCGGCGGCGGACAATTTCCGGATGCGCTGCAAAAAATCGGCGGCGGCAATCCCAGCGCCACAACGCAAGAAATCCAATCACCGGCAAAAATTGCAACGCCACAAATCTGCCGCGCAGTTGCAGCGGTTTCAAGCTCGCGACCGTTTTCCCCGGCGTCGGCGCATGGCCGGTTAATTTCAATTGCACGGCGGATTTATTTTCCTCGTCGAACACGGGCAGTTGCACCGGCAAGCCTTCGCCGACGACCGTGACGGGCAGCGCGGGAATGGTCAGATCAATATATTTTTCCGCCAGCGGATCAAAATAACTGTATGGAATCGCGGGTGTTGCGTGTGTCTCATCCGTCAGCGGAATCAGTGTGAAGCCGGTGGCGGGCGGATTGTCCGCGATGATTTGCCAGTCGCGCGTGCGTGGCGGCGCAGGCGGGGCGAAACGTGTCAAATCGTCTTCGCCGTGAAAAATAATTTTCAAATGCGCCGGTTCGCCCACGCGCAGCCGGTTGGTGGACAACTGCGGCGGGTCGTAAGAAAATTTTCCCATCGCGCCAGTGAAACTTGGTGGTTCATTTTCAGTGGGCAACGGGCGGACGTTCAATTTCAGCGGCTCGGAAAGAAGTAAGACGTTTTTTACCGGCGCGCTGGCAATCGTTATTTGTGCGTGAATGGAAATCGGCACGGACATCACTGCGGCGGTAAATGCCTGTGCCGAAAGCGCGAGGGTTCCGGCCGCCAGCGGCGTAGCCACCGTTTCGTAAATAGCCGCCGGTTTCAGTTGCCCGTCGCGGTTCACGACTTCAACCGACTGGTGCGTGGCGAGCTTGTCGGTCAAAAAACCGCCGCCGTTAAACTGCACATCGCGCAGCGCTTCGACTTGATTTTCCGGCGTCGTCGGCAAAATGACGCGCACGCGGAACGGCTGGCCAAAAAATAAATTCGTCGCCGAAACTTCCAGCGATAATTCGCGCGCCGGTTGCGTCAGGGCAGCCGTTTCCACGTCAATACTGGCTGCTGGAATTTTCACGCTGCGTCCGGCAACGGAAACGACAAAATTGGAAACCGTAAAACGTCCCGCCGTCGCGCCGGTGATTTCATAAATGAATTCCGTCAGCGGTTGAAATCTGACGCCGTCGGGTTGCAGCAATTGCCCGCGCGCGGCCGTGCCAAAGTGCAATGCCGGCGGCGCAACGATTTCGTCCGGCCACTCAATTGAATTTTCCGTCGCGCCGACGGCCACGCGATAAAAAGTTTTTTCACCGGGTCGCAAGATGGGCGGATCAAATTCCGCTGTCGCCGAAATGTTTTCCAATGGCGAAGTGTCCGCTTTCGGTTGCGGAACCATCACGATTTGCGCGGCCACGTTGGGCGAAATTTGCGGCGGCATTTGTGCGCGCAAAAAATTTGGCGCGAGCGCGAGCAGAAAAAGTGTTGTTCGGGAAAACTTCATTTCACCAGTTGCGTCCGTTTTTATCCTTCGGCGACGCGCCTTGTTTGTCGCCCATCGGCAGGCGACGGCTGCCGTCAATCGAAAGGCCGTCGAGAATTTGCCCGGCCTGATCCGGCGACAGCGGAACTTGCATCTGGTCGCCCGCGCGCGCCGCATTTTCTTTTTGCCCGGCGAGTGAATCCGGCGATATGCCGTCATCTTCATCGCCATCTTCGCCCGCCGCGCCGGGCGGCGCATCAGGCGCGGGAATCTGGCCTTTCAGCTTGCTCAACATTTTTCCCAAGTCCTGTTTTTGTTTGCCGAGCGCGCCCATCATCGCCTGCATTTTATTGATTTCGTCCACGAGTTTGGCGATACCGCGCTCGACGATCTTTGCATTGTGCGTGGCATTCGTGTCGGCGGGATTCAATTCCGCCGCGCCCTTAAAATCATCCGCCGCGCGCTGCCATTTTAACAAAGTTTTGCCGTAAGTTTCCATCGCCGATTGCACGGCTTTTTCTGCGTCGTGCAATCCATGGCGCGCGCCGCGCCCTTCGAGATACGCGGCAATCATTTTCGACAAATCATTTTCCGCGAGCGCCGATTCGCCGGAGCGCAAAGCGTTTTTACCCCCCGCCAATGCTGCGTTGCCTTGCTCGGAAACTTTTTGTGCGTCCGGTCCTTTTTTCAAAAGTTCAACGCCTTCGTCGAAACGCGAGTGGGCAAGATTAAACAACGCCATTGGCCGCACGCTTTCGTCCTGCGCCGCGAGCGCGGAATCAAACATCTGTTCCGCGTCCGCAAAATTTGTTCTGGCGAGCAGCCGTGTTCCCGCATTGTAAAAATCGCGCGCGGTCGCGGGTGTTGGAAAATTTATTTCTTGCGCCGCCTGCGCTGATTGGCTCGGCAACAGTAGTATGGGAATCAAAAGCATTGTTGCTGAAATCGTTTTTCGCCTTGTCCCCATTAGTGATTCTACGACGAGCAACAAAAGCAGTGCGGCGATGAACCAGTGAAAACGGTCAACGCCATTTTTGGCGGATTGGCGTAAACCGCTCGCGCGGTCGAGCGCGTGAATGGCCGAGCGCACTTTCGTCAAACCGTCGCCGAGCGTGCCGAGCGGATAATAACTGCCGCCCGTAACTTGCGCGATTTCGCGTAGCGTTGTTTCGTCTAGCTGGCTGCGGACAATCTCACCTTTCGCATCGCGCAACAGTTCCGGCTGACCGGCGGCGTTGCGCGTTTGGATTTCTTTTCCCGCCGGTGTGCCGACGCCGATGGTGAAAACCACCACGCCATTCGTCGCCAGTCTTTTTGCCGCCGCGATGCCGGATTTTTCCAAATCTTCACCGTCCGTAACGAGCACAACTATTTTGTGTTTGGCATTTTTATCCATCGCACGGTTCGCCTCGTTCAGCGCGCGGCCGATGTCCGTGCCGGGAATGGGAATCGTTTTTTCATCCACGGACAAAAGTGTCTCCTCAAACGCATCCGCGTCAAACGTCAATGGACATTGGATGAATGCGCTGCCTGCGAACGCGACGAGTCCGACGCGCCCGTGACTTTGCTTCCGCACAAAATCCAGCATCGCAAATTTTGCGCGCTGCAAGCGGCTTGGTAAAACGTCGCTCGTCGTCATGCTCAATGAACAGTCCAGACAAAAAACCACGTCCTCGCCAAGCCACGCCTTGTCCGTCGTGACATTGCCCCATTGCGGTCGCGCGAGCGCGAGTCCGGCGATGGCAAAGGCTGCCAGTAGTAAAATATTTTTGAAGCTTCGCCGCACCGGACTGTGCGAGGCCGTGAGCTGTTCAATAAAATTTGGCGACGCGATTTTGGAAAGTTGTTCGTGACGTTTTTTTGTCGCGTGCGAAAACAGCCCCGCCAAAAAAATCGGCGCGACCGCCGCCAGCCACAGCCAGCGCGGTTCCGCAAAATGAAAATCGGCAAAGTTCATGGCACGCGGCGAAATCTTGTGTTCGCCAAAATCAATTCAATCGCCAATAAAATCAAGGCGGCAAGCAATGGCCATTCAAACAGCGGTTCGTAAGTCGCAAATCGCCGCAGTTTCACTTCGGATTTTTCCAAATGGTCAATCTGGTTGTAAATATTTTGCAGTTCACGCGCATTGGTCGCGCGATAAAATTTTCCGCCGGACAGATCCGCCATTTTTCCCAGAACCGTGTAATTCGCCGGTTGCAGCAGCAGTGTGGGAATGACATTGCCGTTCGCATCGAGTTTGAAAATTCCTGTCGTCGGATCGAACGCGGGCATATTGCACGGCGCTTCGATGCCGATGCCGATGGTGTAAATTTTCACGCCCAGCGCGGCGGCGAGCTGCGCGGCGGGCAGGGGATCGAGCTTGCCCATATTGTTGTCGCCGTCGGTCAGCAAAATCATGATGCGACTTTTGCTGTTCGGCACGGCTTTCAATCTTTTGGCGGCAACCGCCACGGCATCGCCGATGGCTGTGCCGAGTTCGCCGATGATGCCGATGTGCAGGCGTTCGATATTTTCAATGAGCCAGTCGTGATTGAGCGTGAGCGGACTCGCCAGATACGGCACGCCAGAAAACGCAATCATACCGATGCGATCGTTCGGTCGCTTCGCAATAAAATCTTTCAGCACGCCGGACGCGATGGCGAAGCGCGACAATTTTTCCGCCGGTTTGCCCATGTCAATCGCCTCCATGGACCACGACAAATCCAGCACGAGCATGATGTCAATGCCCGGCGTTTCCGTCTCGACGTGATAGTTTTCAAATCTTGGTCCGGCGAGCGCGACGATGCCAAGCGAAACGGCGAGCAGTCGCAAAAAAAATAAAAAACTTCCCGCCGCTGAACGCGCTTTGGCTCCGGCTTCGCGCGCGATGTCCGCGCTGGAAAACGTCAGTGCCGACAACTTGCCGGTCTTGCCGCGCAGCAGCGCGTAAACCGGCAGCAGGCCGAGCAGCGCCAGCAGCCACGGAAATTGAAATTCAAATTCGCCGTTCATTTGTTAGTAGCACAGGCATCTTGCCTGTGTGATCCAGCTCTGGCGGATTCAGCGAGCGCAACCAGTTTGCATGCGCGCTCGGCGGCGTTGAGCGGCGCGGCGGCCGGCGACGTCGAAAATTTTCGCGCGTCACATTCTTGCAGAAAGCTGGCAATGGCCTGCGCCAGTTCCGCGCTGATTTTTTCGCTGGCGGCGAGCGCGGAGGAAAATTCCGCCGTGGTCAGTTCACCGGCGGGAAATTCAAACTCCGCGCTGAAATAACGATGCAAGATTTGCGAGACTTCGCTCAAAACTTTTCCGTCTTCGGGTTGCGATTGCAGTTTCGCCAGCGCTTCGCGCGCCACAATTTCGGGCGGCAAAATGATTGGCGTTTTTGGTTTCAGCAGCCGCCAAAGAAATGCAGTCAGCAAAATTAAAAGCGTTAAAACACCAATTAAAACAATGGTTCCATGCTGTTCCAAAAACGTCGGCGGAAGTTCGCCGTAAGCCGGAACAAGTGCGGGAAGTGCATTTGTGTCGGTCGCTTTTGCGACGAACGCCAGCGACAAAGGTATGACGGAAAGAATTTTCATCCACGTCTCCGGCCTCGGCGGATTTCAAAAAACCGTTGCAGCACGGGCGCGAACGGTTCGGTGGTTTTGAGGCGCAATGTGTCCACGCCGGTGCGAATGAGCGTGCGATCCAGTTCCGCCAATCGCACGGCATTTGCCACAGCAAACTTCTCGCGCACGCGGTTGCGCGTGGAATCCAATTCCAGCAGTTCTCCGGTTTCGGAATCTTCAATTGTGACCAGTCCCGCATCCGGCAAAACACTTTCGCGCGGGTCGTGCAAGTGCAGGCAGACGACATCGTGCCGCGTATTCGTCAGGCCGAGTTCGGCGACGACGTCGCGTGAATTTTCAACCTTTGACACCGAGCTGTGCAAAAAATCCGTGAGCAAAAAAACGATCGCGCGGCGGTTCAGGACGTGATTCAAAAAAACCAGTGCGCGTGAAATATCCGTGGCGCGTTTCTTCGGTTTGAATACCAGCATTTCTCGCACGAGTCGTAAAATATGCCGACGACCTTTGCGCGGCGGGACGAACAGTTCCACTTCATCCGTGAAGAGCAGCAGCGCGACCTTGTCGCCGTTCTTGGCGGCGGACATCGCGAGTGTGGCCGCGATTTCACAGGCGAATTCGCGCTTGGTGCGATTGGCCGAGCCGAAGCTGGACGACGCGGAAACGTCCACGGCGAGGACGGCGGTGAGTTCGCGTTCCTCGCGGAAGCGCTTCACGAACGGGCGGCCGAGGCGATGCGTGACGTTCCAGTCAATGTTGCGCACGTCGTCGCCGGGGATGTATTCGCGCAGCTCCTCGAAGTCCATGCCGCGCCCCTTGAAGCCGCTCAAATACGCGCCACCCATCGTGTCGTTCACGAGCCGGTTCGTGCGGACTTCGACGCGGCGGACGGATTCAAGCAGCTCGGTGACGGTCATGGGAAATTTATTTTTCAATTCTAAATTTTTCAAACGGGAAATGCTCGTAGGGGTAATATTCTTTATTCTGCAAACCACGAGACGCCCATTCTTTCTTTTGATTTCTCTCATCTATCCTGAACAAATCAATTGTCATCGCAAACAAAAGCGGGTGGATCTGTGAATAGTTCAAAGGATGACCTTCCTCTCGCAAATTTCTGTTAAGAATTAAATCCAGTAGTCTCATCGGCTGTAATTGTTTTCCGCTTTCCATGTGTGGAACTCCAAGTTGACGAGAGGCAGAAGCATACAAGTCAGCCGCTTGTAATCCTAAATGCAAAGAGCCTTTGTCATCTTCAAATGTCAAATCACCAAAGGTGGGGTTTTTCTCTTTGAACACACCATAAACCTTGCGCAGTGATTTCTTCCACTCTTTGTTATCGTTGTTGTCGAAAATAAACAGAATCTTCTCAACGAATCCCAACTTATGTGAGTTCATGGCCTCACAAAAGTCGTTAAAAAATAATTGAAAAGCCAACTCGAACGGTTTTCCTTTGAAGCCCAATTCGTGATGTTTTTTCGCGTGATATAACCCGCCAATCGGAATCGCTTCACTTCCAGCCACCATCGCTAAATCATAACGGAAATCAGTCACGCGGTCATTGTCCCATCCGTAATATGGATTTTTTGGTTTCAACCGCTGATGCTTACCGAGTTCTTTATTATGAAAATAGGGAACTTTGTATTTGTTCAGAACAGATTGCCATTCACCGCAAAATCTAGCCCAATAATCCGCCGGAGCGAAATAACCCGCGACGACAGGAACTTCCGCACCTTTCTCTTGACCAGTCTCGTCATGCGTTCCGGATTCATCGGCATAGACTTTTATTATCACAAAAACCTTAAAATTTCTTCAGATTAGAGTGGAGGCACAATGATGTTTGCTGGAATCTCAAAGCGAAACACTCCACTGCCGCCGATGTTTTCCGCTGGGAGTTCGAGATACAAGATTTCGCCGTGAGACGCTGGTATATCAAAACCCAACATTTCTTCCAACTGACCTCCGTGTGGTTGCAGTCGCGTTGATTGACCGAATTGTGCCTTTGTCCAATCATCGGGTGGATCGCCTGTCCAGCCACTACGCATTTCGTAAGTTGGAACTACTTTTTTCCAATCTATAATCCTGGGGAAATTGTTGCCCTTATTGTCCGTCAATTTTGCAGCGTTTCGCCAAGTTGAGTAATCGTAAATTCTGTCAGCGCTTTCGTTGTTAGCGAGCAAGTTGACCAGTAGATAGTTTGAGGTTTGAACAACTAGACCGTGTTGAGTGGGGCTTTCTGCGCTCGTGGAGTAATGGTCAACCCGCATAACCGTAACCATCACGTTTCCAATTTTGATTTGATGTTGAAACTTTGTGGAAATTTTATTGGCTTTAGTTTGGTCTGATTCAGATTTTTCACTAGCGGCGTCAGATTCTTTTTTGGCCTTTTGTATCAAGGCGGCTGTTCCTCCCGATATGGCTAGGGCTAAAATTATCGACAACAAACAAGTGATGGCTCCGCTAATTGGAAACGCAAATCCAGTCTTTTTGTTGATACCTGCCATTGTTATCCCGACAACAGCCAGTAACACACCAATCAAAGCGAGCGGTATAACCAGAAGTCCAAGCAGGGGAATCCAACAGAAAACGCAGGCAATAATTCCCAAGACCAACGATGCAACGCCCAGCGGACTCACGCCGCGTTTGATTTCAATGCTGACATTTTGGGGTGGTTTGCTTGGCGAAGCTTTTGCGACATTTGGAATAAAGAGTTTGGTTTCCATTCCACAATGCGGACAGGCGACTGTTTGTCCAGCCATCGCCGAATCAAATGCGATGTGTCCGTTGCAAAACTGACAATTACATTTAGCTTCGTTGCTCATAGTTTTATTTTGTTATGAATTTCACGGCACCGGCACCGCGTTAAAAACTTTCTTGATGATCGCATCCGTCGTCACCGCCTGCGCCTCGGCTTCGTAGGTCAGGATGATGCGGTGGCGCAGCACGTCGGGGCCGATGCTTTTCACGTCCTCGGGAATCACATAATCGCGGCCTTGCAGCAGCGCCCACGCCTTGGCGGCGAGCGTCAGGAAAATCGTCGCGCG
>DATCFH010000025.1:0-7421 GCA_036509625.1 Verrucomicrobiia bacterium | reverse complement strand
TCCCGTGAGCGAACTGAACCGCCTGCGCCGCGAAGTCGTGGCCGAACTGGAAATTCTCCGCGCGCAGCCGAAGCGGTGGACGTTGAACGAATGCGGAATTCGGAGTGCGGAGTGCGGAATCAAGAACTGTGGAACGAGCGAAGCAATTCCGCATTCCGCACTCCCAACTCCGCAATTGATTGTTCTCGTCCGCAACCTCGCGCAACTCGAAGCCGCGCTGAAATGCGGTGTGAACACGGTCTATTGCGAGTTTGAAGATCCAAAAAAATATCGCGAAGCTGTGACGACATTTCACACCGCGTTCGGCTGTGCTGTCCCAACTTCCAGCTCCCAACTTCCAGCTCCCGCCATCTTCGTCGCGCCGCCGCGCATCACCAAAGTGGGCGAGGAATGGATTTTGAACATCGTCCGTTCCTGCAACGCCGACGGCTATCTCGTCCGCAACTATGACCATTTGAAATTTTTCGCGGACACGCGTCGCGTCGGCGATTTTTCGCTGAACGTCGCAAATCGCATCACGGCGGACTATTTCAAAAATCATTTTGGACTCGAACGCCTCACCGCCAGCTACGATTTGAATGTCGTGCAGCTCGACGCGTTGTTGACCGCCGCGTCGCCGGAATGGTTTGAGGTCACCATTCATCAGCACATGCCGATGTTTCACATGGAGCACTGCGTGTTCTGCGCGTTTCTTTCCAGCGGCAAAGATTATCGCGACTGCGGCCGCCCGTGCGACACGCATGACGTGCGCCTGCGCGACCGCGTGGGCGCGGAGCATCCGCTCAAGGCCGACGCCGGCTGCCGCAACACCGTCTTCAATTCGCAGGCGCAGACCGGCGCGGAATTTGTGGAACGGCTCCTCGCGCTCGGCGTCCGCAATTTCCGCGTGGAATTTCTGAATGAAAATCCCGATGAAGTCGTCCGCACCATCACGAAATACCGGCAGTTGTTGCGCGGCGAAATTTCCGGCACGCAGCTCTGGCGCGAACTAAAATTGTTCAATCAACTCGGCGTCACGCGCGGGCAAATGGGGAAATAGTGACCAACCGTGCGGTCAAATGCAGTTTGGGTTGGACGAACGGGGCAATACGGCTTGCCAAAAACATATTTTCCCGAATAATCAAACACCATCGTTGAAGTCGAAAATCCGAAAACAACTGTCTGGCATCGAGAAAATGAAATCAGGATATATTCAGGTCAAAATCAAATTCTGCCAAGCTTTTCCGTTTTGTGGTCTTGGGGCTTTGGGTATGTGGTATAGCACAGCAGTAGAATCCGAAATCCATAAGTGGAATGCCGACTCGCGCAGCGCAACGCTTGGAAAAGCAACGGATAAAGTTGCTCTGTGTTTTCGTAAGGATGGTTATTCACTCAGAAAAATAAAGACCGATGGGAGCCTTCTATGCGTCTATGACTGGGAGAGCCAGCAGTTATTACCTGATTCTCTTTTACCCATTAAAGTCTTGGGCGATAACATCGAAATTATGGAAATTGCGGATGTTCCATCCAAGCTCAAAGCGAAAGGCGGCTATTATTGTAAGTTTACCGTAAAAGGCTTGACGTATACGGGGTATGTTCTTTCAGGCAAACACTACAGCGCAGCTTGGACTGATAGACAGAGAGCTTTACATTTTGAAGAACAGGGCGCTAAAAATCCAAATGCACAAATTATTCAGAAATTGCCTGAACCATAAAATGAAAATTACAATCAAGGCAATTTTAGTTTGTGCGTTTGTTTCAGTGCTTTCCGGTTGCGGATCATCATCTGAAGAACGCCAAGCTAAAACCGAACTCGCTGAGACCCAAAACGAATTGACGGCTATTCGTGCAGAGCTTCTAGCTACACAAAAGGACAGAAAAGAAGATGCTCAGAAGTCCGCATCAGAAATAGAATTACTGCATAAACAACTTTTGGATGCCAAAAATGATTTGCTCAATGCTCAAACAAAGCTGCTGGCATCGCAGGAAGACGTCAAACGAGCTACGCCTCCACCAAGTTGCGAAGTGGTTGGAGATGTTTTTATTGTTACCAGAGGTGGAGTCAATTTTAAGCTGGGATTGGTAAGTGTGCAGGTTTTTGAAAAAACTGACATTGAAAATTATGTTGCCAAGAAGAAAGAAGAACAGGTGAAATTATTAGCAGAGTTTGAATTGAACCTGAAGTCAGCCCAGAATGATTTAGATCAGAGTATTATTGCAAAAAATAATGCGGATGACGCCAACACGGTGGCAGCACATAGTGGCAGCAAACAAACAGAAGAGGCAGCGTATGCAGTTTTTTCAGCCGCCTGGGATTTGAAACGCCAAAAGGAAGAGAAGCTTGCTTCTATTAAAGCAGAAGGGCGCGCCTTGCTCACGGGATCTTTTTTCTTTAGTCAACTTCCCCGTCCAGAACTTGTTGTTAAGTCAAACGCCGACGGACAATTTCGTTTTACTAAAAAAAGAGACATGCAAGTTGTTATTGCCGCATCTGCCGGTCGCGCCATTGGTGACAATACTGAACAGTATTTTTGGCTGATACCTGTCACTAATACCGAAGGAAATTCAACGGAAATAACATTGAGCAATGACAATTTAACCAGCGTTCAAAACGGCGGCTCGCTGGTATACACTTCAGATTGAAAAGACAATGGGGACAGTCCACGCTTGCCCAAGATGCCGCTATTTCCGTCTTGGTTTATTAATTATTTCCCGCTGCGGGCGCGCAGTTCAGCGCCGTCGGCGCGAAATCTTTGTAGCACCAAATTCAACAACATCTCAAGCTCCGTAGGAGCGATATATTCCCTATCGATTTCGCACCTACGGCGCTCCGAAATGCCGCAGCAGGATTTGAAAAACGTCCGTTGATTCCATTTCTTTCGCGTTTAAAAATTCCGGCTGGCTGGTGATGAAGACCGGCCAGTCTTTTTTATCCGCCGGTCGCCGTCCGTGCGACCCTTTCACCAGCGTCGCGTCGAGCGGAATCACGTCCATCAACATCCGCAGGCCGAGTTTTTTTTGCAGCAGCCGCCACGCGATTTTTAATTTCACCGCCGGAATCTTCGGATCCAGAAACAATTCCACCGGGTCGTAACCCGGCTTGCGATGGATGTCCACCGTCCGCGCAAAATCCGGCGCGCGCGCGTCGTCCAGCCAGTAATAATAAGTGAACCACGCATTTTCCCGCGCCACCGCAATCAAATCGCCCGCGCGCGAGTGGTCAATGCCCGCCGTGATTTTCTCCGCCTTGCCCAAAACCTTTTCCACGCCGGAAGTTTTTTCCAGAACCTCGCGCACGGATTTTTCCAGCGCCGCATCGTTCAAATAAATGTGCGCGACCTGATGATCCGCCACGGCAAAAACTTTGCTCGCGCCCGCGTCGAGAATTTCCAAGCCAAGTTCATCCTTCACCGTCAGCCAGCCGCGCTCGCGAAAAATCCGGTTGAGATGCACGGGCGTATCCACGTTCGTGATGCCGTATTCGGAAAGCAAAACCACTTGCACGCCGCGCTTGCCAAAAAAATCAATCAAGTCGCCGACGATGGCGTCAATCTCGCGCAAGTCGCGGTGAATTTTGGGATTAATCTTGTAGGGGCCGACGTGAGGAGGCTCATTTTGATTTTTGATTTTTGAAGTGAGACTCGTTACCTCGTCGCCTACAAAAAATGGGCCATGTCGCTGCAAATTGTAATCAAGATGCGGCAGGTAAATCAGGTTCAGCGTGGGCGAGTATTTATTTTCAATCCACTTCGCCGATTCCGCAATCCAGCGCGAGGCGGCATCGGCTTTGCCTTGCGGCGAATCCACGCCCGCCGCCGGCCCCCAAAAGCTGAAGAACGGAAATTCGCCCAAATCTTTTTTTATTTCTTCGCGGATGGCATACGGCCAGGAATAAACATCAAAAAATTTCCGGCCATCGGCGGGATACATCGGTCGCGGCGTGATGGAATAATCCACGCTCGAATACATGTTGAACCACCAGAAGCAATTTGCGATTTGCGATTTGCGATTTGCGATTTCGGATTGTGCGTGCAATGCGTCCCAGATTTTTTGGCCGTGGACGACGTGGTTGGATTGTTTCCAAAATTGCGTCTCCGCAAGTTCGCGATTAAACCAGCCGTTGCCGACGATGCCGTGTTCCGCCGGAGTTTTCCCGGTGAGATAGTTGGATTGAGCGGTGCAGGTGACGGCGGGAAACGCGGGCGCAACTTTTGCGAGCGCGCCGCGTTTCACAAATTCCGCGATGCGTGGTGTGTGTTCGCCGATGAGCGATTCGGTGAGGCCGACGACGTTGATGACAGCGAGGCGATTCACAAAGGAATTTTAACCACAGATGGACACAGATGGACACGGATAAAAAATCTCGGATTAACGCAAAGGTGTGGAGAACGCGAAAAGTCACAGAGACGGATGATTTTTTTTGAATTTCTCCGCAGCCTTTGCGCTTCTGCGATTTTTTTGCAGGACAGAAATCCGTGTTTATCTGTGTCCATCTGTGGTTAATTTTTTCAGCGGTTTTGCAATTCGTGAATGGCTTCAACAATTTTTTGCGGATTCATTTCGTGGACTTCCACGCCGCGCCCGATTTCTTTCAGCAAAGTAATTGTCAGTTCGCCGCCGAGATGTTCGCGAAATTCTTCGAGGCCGGATAAAATCGTAAACTCATTGGCATTATTGGCATTTAGCAGTTCGTCAGCGAAGAGTTTGAAGCCAAGTCGTTCAAGCAATTTCAAAATCCGTTCGCATGATGGCGGGTCGAGCAATCCAATGTTGCGCGAGTAAATCACATCGAGCGCGATGCCGATGGCGACGGCGTCGCCGTGCGAAATCTGGAAGTGCGAAAGCTGCTCAAGTTTGTGTGCAGCCCAGTGGCCGAAATCGAGCGGGCGTGCGGAACCCGTCTCGAACGGATCGCCGCCGCCAGCGATGTGATCGAGATGCAGTTCGGCGCAGCGGCGGATCAAGTGTTTCATCGCGACTGGCTCGAACGAAATTAATTTTTTCGCGTCGCGTTCCAGCTCGTCAAAAAATTTTGCGTCGCGGATGCAGGCGACTTTTACAGCCTCAATGTAACCGGCGCGTTTGTCTGGCGGCTCCAGCGTGGCGAGCAAATTGAAATCGTTGATGACGGCGAACGGCGGCGCGAAGGTGCCGATGAAGTTTTTTTTGCCAAACGCGTTGATGCCGTTTTTTACGCCGACGCCGGAATCGGCTTGCGACAAAGTGGTGGTGGGAATGCGGACGTGGCGCAAACCGCGATGCGCGGTCGCAGCGGCAAATCCGGCGACGTCGAGCAGCGCGCCGCCGCCGACGGCAATCAAATACGAGTGGCGGTCAAGGTGATGCCGGTCAAGGTGCGACAAAATATCGGTGACGATGGTGATGGAATTTTTGGCGCGTTCGCCGCCGCAGACCGGCAGTGGCGGACGGACGAGTTTCAGGCTGGCTGAGTGTGCCAAAAAATATTTTTTAATGCGGCTTTCCAGTTCCGGCAACGCTTGGGCAAGAGATTCTTCAAGAATGACAAGGGCTTTGCGCGGTGCGACGTCGGCAAGCGCGTCGCGCAAAATCAAATTATCCGGCGCAAAAACGTCCTCGGTGAAGAAGACGCGCAACGGCCAAGTGACTTGAATCTGGCGTTCGATGACGGACACGCTTTCAATCTGGACGCGTGGCGATTTTTTACGAGAATAAATTTACGCGCGTTCGGTCGGCTCGACGGGAATTCTCATGCAATAAAACGAGCGATAGACAAAAATCAGCGCGACGAGAAAACAAATTCCGCCGATGACATAGGACAGGCATGAATCGGGATTTTTCTTTTTCAGTTCCACGGCGATTTCGACGGCGAGCAGGCCGAAGAGCGTGGTGAATTTGATGATGGGATTCATCGCGACGGACGACGTGTCTTTGAACGGATCGCCGACGGTGTCGCCGACGACGGTGGCGGCGTGGAGCGGCGTGCCTTTCATTTTCAAATCTACCTCAACAATTTTTTTGGCGTTGTCCCACGCGCCGCCGGCGTTCGCCATGAAGATGGCTTGGAATAAACCGAAGAAGGCGATGCCGATGAGGTAGCCGATGAAAAAATACGGGTTGAAAAACGGCAGGCCGAGCGCAAAGGAAAATACGACGATGAAGATGTTGATCATGCCGCGCTGCGCGTAGCGGGTGCAAATCTCCACGACTTTTTTGCTGTCTTCAATCGAGGCGGTTTCCGCGTCGAACTTGATGTTTTTCTTGATGAAGACGACCGCGCTATAAGCGCCGGCGACGACGGCCTGTGTGCTTGCGCCGGTGAACCAATAAATCACCGCGCCGCCCATGAGCAGGCCAAAAATCACCTGCGGATTCACGAGACTCAAGTGCGTGATGGCGTTGCCGAAAACATTTTCGAGCAGCATGATGATGCCGAAAATCATGGTGGTCGCGCCGACGACGGCGGTTCCGATCAACACGGGTTTGGCGGTGGCTTTGAAAGTATTTCCTGCGCCGTCACCTTTTTCCAATTCGTGTTTGGCGGTGGCGAAGTTTGGTTTGAAGCCAAAATCTTTTTCGATTTCCGCGCTGATATTTGGCTGCGCTTCGATGCGGCTCAATTCGTAGACGGATTGCGCGTTGTCGGTGACGGGACCGAAACTGTCCACGGCAATCGTGACCGGCGCCATCGCCAGAAAACCGAATGCGACGAGGCCGAAGGCGAAGATGGGCGCGGCGAATTTGAACTGTTCCGGCATGAGCGCCATGAAGTCGGCCTGCTGCGAAAACAGATACGCGACGAACATCAAGGCGAGGATGACGAGGCCCATCCAGAACGCGGAGAAATTTCCGGCGACGAGGCCGGACAAAATATTCAGCGATGCGCCGCCTTGCTCGGACGAGCGCGTGACTTCCTTGACGTGGCGCGAGCTGGTGCTGACGAAAATTTTCGTGAACTCCATGATGAGCGCGCCCGCGAGTGTGCCGCAGGCCATGATGGCGGAAAGAATCCACCAGAGATTGTGCAGCGGTTGAATAATGTAGTTCGTTGTGTGTGCATCAGGAATAATCGTTTCAGTAATTGTAAAATCACCCAGTAAACATTTGCTCGCGATGAAGCAAACGACGATGGAAAGAATAGATGTAATCCAAACTAAATCGGTAAGCGGAGCTTCCCAATTAAAATCTTTTTTGCCGCCGTAACGTGCGTTGGCAACGATTTTGTTCAGGTAAAATGAGACAACCGAAGCGACGACCATCAGGCTTTGAATCGCGAACAGCCAGAGGATGAGTTTGCCACAGAGAATCGGCGACGCGACCAATGACAGCGCGAGAAACGTGATGAGCGCGACGCCGGTGACGCCGTAAGTTTCAAAGCCGTCTGCGGTCGGGCCGACAGAATCGCCCGCGTTGTCGCCGGTGCAATCGGCGATGACGCCGGGATTTTTCGGATCATCTTCGGG
>DATCFH010000024.1:0-3945 GCA_036509625.1 Verrucomicrobiia bacterium | reverse complement strand
TCGTAAGGATTCTTCTGCTCGTCGTGGTTCACGTCCCAACCGAGCGCAATCAGAAATTTATCAATGAACTCTTTGCGGACTTCCGCCTCCTGATACTTGGGCGAGAGGTAGAAATCTTTTTGCGCTTCAAAATCCTTGGCCAAGGATTGCACCGCAGCAAATGCTTCATCGAAGTTGGACGCCATGGCGGTGAGTTTGCGCGGGAAATTTATCAGCGTCAATCCGCGTCATCGGCGGTTAAGGACTTTAACGATGGTCGCCGCCGCGATGGAGTTGAAGCGGCTCGGCCTCGCGCTCGTTTTGGGCGGCGGGTTGGTTTAGGTCGGTTTACAAAACCGGCGACATGACGCCGCCGCGCTCGTCGTGCAATTTTGCCGTGTCCAATCCGTCCCGCAACGCATCGCCTTGTGCAAGCCAGAGGTCGTTAATTGATCCATCCGTCACCCTGAGTCTTTGAAAAATAATAATTGGGTCAATCGGTCGCTCTTGCTTTGGAACGGTCTTAAGTTTGGAGAAATCGATTGGCATAACTTAATTGGAAAATCACGCAGCAACGAACGCTTGTGAGCGATGGCGGCTTCTATTTTCAGAGGCAATTTTCTGAAACAAGGCTTCGCCGATTTTTTCGCCCAGCAGCACCGGCACGGCATTCCCAATTTGCCGCATGGCTTCGGTCCACGCTCCCGTTATCTGGTAATCGTCGGGAAATGTCTGGATGCGTTTGCCCTCGAACACGGTGAAGTATCGAACCGAGCCGTCGTGATAACGAATCATGTTTTCCCCGCCCGGCACGCCGTGGCCGCCCGCCTTGATGGTTTTGGCCGGCAAATCAAAATCGCTGCCGGTGTGGCCGGGATACGTTCTCGCCAAGTCACGGAAGTTATGGTCGAGGATGCCGTGCTTGGTGCGCGGGTCGGGAACGCCTTTGAGCGCATCGCGGACGGTGCGCCACGGTTTCAGTTCCGGCTCAAAAAATCCAAAGGTGTCCCGCAGGTTTTTCACCCGCGCCAGCAATCCGTTGTGGCAGGTTTCGCGTTGCGCCTTCGGAACTTTGTGGCCGTCCCAATAGGCGCCGGTCACAAATTTATCCCACAACAATCTTTCTTCGCTGTGCGTCGGTGATGGAAATTCCCAAACGGCGTCCAAGTCCGAACGGATGCCGACAATCGCCACGCGCTCGCGGCATTGCGGGACGCCGTAATCGGCGGCGTTCACCAAGGTGTGCTTCACCTTGTATTTGATGCCGTCGTAACGGTCGTAATTGATTTTTTGCAGGGA
This sequence comes from Verrucomicrobiia bacterium, assembly GCA_036509625.1. Lineage (GTDB taxonomy): Bacteria > Verrucomicrobiota > Verrucomicrobiia > Limisphaerales > UBA11358 > UBA11358. The sequence continues at coordinate 2,667 of DATCFH010000024.1, read as the reverse complement.
TTTAAAATGTTCCTGCCATGTCGCCTTTAAGCCCGGATGCGCGTCGGGGAACGTGAGCCGGAGGAGAATGTAATTGAAATAATCCGAGAACGTCTCGCGCAGCAGCCCCTTGACGTTTTCAAAAACAAAAGCCTTGGGGGACAGAATTTCAATCGCATTGATCGCGTAGGGAAACATATCGCGGCTGTCCGTGTTCGCGCCGTGCTTGCCACCCAAGGAAAACGGCTGGCACGGCGGCCCACCGGCAACGAGGTCAATGTTTGATAGCAGATGGAAATTGAAATCCCGAATGTCGCCCTCAAAAACCTTCTCCGGGTCGAAGTTGCGGCGGAGCGACGCGCAGGCATCCCCATTGAACTCCACGAACGCCGCGTGGTCGAAGCCCGCGAGTTCGAGTCCTTTTGCCAAACCGCCCGCTCCCGAAAATATCTCCAGCGTTTTCATTTCGTTTTACCGAGCGTGGCCAGATGGGTTTTGATCTTCGCCAAAATGACAGCCTTGGTCTTGGGGACACCGTTGCATTTGTCAGCCCACTTTCTTCCGGGATGAATCACATCCCAATCGGAGCGCGCCTGTTCGTAGCGGCCTTTGCCTGGGTCGTTATTCCCAAACCCGTCAACGGCTGTGTTCCAAAGCGGACGATTTAATTTTATGAGAGCGGCTTCGACGGTGCTGATCATGTCCGAGCCGGTGTGTTCAAAAATCACAAACCGGCACATGAAATCATGGGCGTTAAGATTCGGAGCGATTTTCAAATTGTTGTGGTGCTGGCGCAGACGGCTGAAAAGTTCGCTTGATTGATTGTCTGCGTCGTCGGAAGTGCGAGATTGCCGCCAGCCTTTCGGCACGGCTTTGCCGACATAAATCGGAAACTCGTAAGCCGTGCGATTCAGCTCGGCGTAGCGTGCGTAAAGCGGATTCGAGCCGATGTAGTAAATCGCATAAACGCCGCGTCCCAGAAAAGAAACCGGCGGCGGCAGAGTCAGAACGGGCGTGCCGTTGAAAAAGCGGACGGCATCTTTGACCAGTTCGGCGAACGCATCGTTCCGATAAACGTGCTCCGCTCTATCAAATGGCCTTTGTTTCATTGCGAGTGTAGCGACATGCTGCGGCAATTGTGCGCGGGAAATTTATCAGCGTCAATCCGCGTCATCGGCGGTTAAGGACTTTAACGACGGTCGCCGCCACAATGGAGTTGAAGCGGCTCGGCCTCGCGCTTGTTTTCGGCGGCGGGTTGGTTTAGGCCGGTTTGCAAAACCGGCGACATGACGCCGCCGCGCTCGTCGTGCAATTTCGCCGTGTCCAATCCGTCCAGCACCAGCACGCCTTGCAGCGAGGAAATCAAATCCGATTTGCTCCACGACCAGACGATTTCGCCCGCGCGATTGAACTCCAAAAGTTGCACGCCCGAATTGCCGAAGCCAACGCCGTGTCCTTGCCAATTGGCGAGAACGACATTTCCATTCGGCAACAGTTGAAACATGGCGTAAAAAAACGGCCGCACGTTTTCCGGCACGGATTCCTTGCCGCCAAACTTGCGGAGGATTTTCCCGCCCGCATCCAGTTCAACAACAAACGCGCCGTAGCCAGCGGTGATAATCAGATTTCCATTCGGCAGCCGCAGCGATTTCCACGCGTGATAAAAGCCGTCCACCGGAAACTCACGCAAATATTTTCCGTCACGCGAACCTTCGCGGATGCGGTCGTTGCACGACATCAGATAAGTCCCGTCATTTGTTTGTCGGATGAGCCGCACATAATCGCCGGGGAAAATTGCGCGATGAATTTCCTGATCGTTCGCATCCAATTCCAAAACCACGACGCCTTTCACGCCCGCGATGTCCACGCCCGCGATAATTGTATTTCCATTCGCCTGCCGTCGCACCGCCGTGACACCGACCAGCGACTTGAATTCCTTCACGACGCGACCCAGCGCGAGGTCAAATTCCGTGTAGCCGTGATGATGGCCGATGAGAATTTTGCCGCCGCCAATCAACTGCATATCGCGCGCCGCTGGCTGGCCAATCGGCACAAGCCAGTTTTTCGACTGGTCGCGCTCGTCAACGCGCAGCAACGCCGCGTGCCCTTCATCAATGGCGAGAAACTCGTGTTGAATCATTTGGTGATGTAAAAAGTTCGCGCCACCGGTGTCGCCGTTTTTAATTTCGGTTCAATTGAGCGACCATATTGCCACGCGACGACCGTGACCTTCACCGGAAATTATGCGCGCGGCGGGATGGTTGTGAAGCGCAAAATGTCGCCGTCAATTTCCGCCGGACCTTCGCGGACGAAATAATACACCTTTACGTTTGCGTCTGAAGTTGCGGCGAGCGCCACAGATTTCGTTCCAACTTTCTGGTTGGGAATTTCCGGAAACGAAATGTGCTGCTCCGCGCCCTGCGTGTTGCGCGCCGACACAAACATATGCGCCTGCTGCACGGCGGCCTTGTATTCTGGGTCGCCGGACTGCTTCGCGGCGAAAACCAATTCGTAGGAACGCGCATTGGTGACTTGCAATGTTTCCTTTTGAAAACGGACGGCGAATGTGTCCGGCGCAATTTTTTCAAACGGCCCGCAAATGCGCTCGATGGAAATTTCTCCGCCGCGTGCGTGACCGAGCGGCGCATTCGTCGGCAAACCCGTCCAGCCCGGCAATCGCGGACTGCC
>DATCFH010000023.1:0-2008 GCA_036509625.1 Verrucomicrobiia bacterium | reverse complement strand
CAAACTCGGTTGCCGCGTCATTCATTTATTGCCCGTGCATCCCACGCCCACGACCTACGCGCGCTTCGGACGTTTCGGCAGTCCCTATGCTGCGCTCGATCTGACGGCGGTTGATCCCGCGCTTGTCGAGTTTGACAAGCGCGCCACCGGCATTGACCAGTTTTGCGAGCTGACTTACGCCGCGCACTCGCTTGGCGCGCGCGTCTTCATTGACATTGTCATCAACCACACCGGCTGGGGTTCGAGCTTGCAGGAAAATCATCCCGAATTTTTCCTGAAAAATCCCGACGGCTCGTTCACCAGCCCCGGCGCGTGGGAAACAGTTTGGGAAGATTTGGTTGAACTCGAACAGCACGACGTAAAACTCTGGGACATCATCGCCGACTCGTTGATCGTCTGGTGCAAACGCGGCGTGGACGGTTTCCGCTGCGACGCCGGCTACAAAATCCCCGTGCCCGCATGGCAATATATCATTGCGCGGATCCAAAATGAATTTCCCGAAACCATTTTCCTGCTCGAAGGCCTCGGCGGTGCGTGGGAAGCAACTGAAAATCTTTTGACCGACGGCGGTATGCAATGGGCGTATTCCGAACTGTTCCAAAATTATTCCGGCAAGGAGGTCGCGTGGTATTTGGATTACGCCAACCGCCGGAGTTCATGCATCGGCGCTTACGTTCACTACAGCGAAACGCACGACAACAGCCGCCTTGCCGAAAAAGGCCGCGCTTGGTCGCTCCTGCGGAACCGTCTTTGTGCGCTGACCAGTCCGGTCGGCGGGTTCGGTTTTACCTGCGGCGTGGAATGGCTCGCCGCCGAAAAAATCCGCGTCCACGGCTGCACCGGTTTGAATTGGGACAGTGCCGACAACATCGTTCCCGAACTCGCGCAGCTCAACAAACTCATCTCCGACCACCCTTGCTTTTTTGACGGCGCAAAGCTCGCGCGTTTGAGCCCGCCAGACTCGCCGATTTACGCGCTGCTCCGCGAATCCGCCGAGGGAAAAGATTCCGTTTTGATTCTGGTCAACACCGACGTTGAAAAATCCCATTTGCTGACGCTCACGCCCACCGGCTTGAAATTTGAAATTTCCGATTTTCAATTCGATCTGCTCGGCCAGCCGCTCTCGCAATTTGACCGTGAAAAAGCCGAAATCATTTTCACCCTCGCGCCCGGCGCGTGCCACTGCCTCGCGACGGCGCAAAAACCGGTTGGACTGTGTGGGGAAAATTACCGCCGCGCCCGCGCCCAAGCCGCATTTGCAATCCAGTCGCTGGGCAAAATCCTTTCCGCCGAATCCATTGATGGCCTCGACTGGCATTGGCTCGCGGAACAAGTCGAATTGTCACCGGAAAACTTTCTCGCCGCTGCCGGCGAGTTCGCCGCGCGCGATGCAAAAACTCCGCTCTCCGATTTGTTGCACGAAGTTGAAGCCGGGAAAATTTTTCCGCGCGTCGTCACATGGACTTTGATTGACGCCCGCCGCGTCACGCCCGTGCCGCCCGGCCACTGGCTGTTGATCGAAGATTCTGCGCCATTCCGCGCGGAATTGCGAAGCCGGAATGAAAATACGATTCACGTCCAATCCATCGCCGGCGGCGACCGCCACATCGCCTGCTTCGAGCCGCGCGAATCGGCGGCGGAAGCGGAATTATTTCTGGAGCGCTACGCCGCCGCATCGCAAAAGATTTCCGCATCAATTCGTTTTCTCGCACTCGATCCGCAATCCACAATCTGCAATCCGCAAGCCGATGATTTGGTTTTATTGACCAACGGCATCGGCGGCATGGCCCGGCTGTGCGTTGACTTGGGCCGCGTGAATTCCAAATACGACTGCGCGCTCGGCGCGAACCTGAATCCGACCGTGCCCGTTGACCGTCATGTTTTCGTGAAACGCATCCGAGTCTGGGTCAACGCCGACGGCTTTCTCTCGCCGCTCGACTTCAAAAACCTCGCGTCGTTCCACCCCGGCTCGCCGGCTGCATGGGATTTTGTCGCCAACGCCGGCGAT
>DATCFH010000022.1:0-13717 GCA_036509625.1 Verrucomicrobiia bacterium | reverse complement strand
CGCAGTCCTACACGACGCGGTTCTCCTCCCGACACAATCAGGGCGGACAGATCACCTTCAGTGACGGTCACGCCGCCTACTACAAATACAGCTATGTCGTATCCGACGACGATGACATTTGTCCCAACGGCCCTTACGCTGGCACCACGGTTCCCCCCGGAAAAGATCCCGGCCGCTCGGATATCAATTGGGATTGCATGGGATTCACGGTCTACCCGGTCAGCAACTAATCTGATTCCCTTCTTTCCATGAAACTAATAAACATCCGCTTCAGCCAATCCTTGCCCATCGCCTGTCTGGCAGTCTGGCTTCTCGCCATTGCTCCGCTACCTGCACTGGCCGATCTCACTTATCTCACACCCGGTAAACCTGACGCCGCCACGCTGCTCGCGCCGCCGCCGCTCATTGACTCGCCCGAACAGGCCGCCGACATGGCTGAAGTCAAAGCCGTTTATCACGCGGCGGACAAAGCCGATAAACAGGCCGCCTACTCCGAAAAAAAATTCACCGTCTTCAATTTCACCGCCGCCGTCGGCAATTTTTTTATCGAAACCAACCTGCCGAAAACCGCCGCGTTCTTTGAAAAAGTCCAGCTCGACGCCGAAACCGTCACCGACCTCGGCAAAAATTATTTCCATCGCCCGCGTCCGTATGCCACCGACACCAACCTCATCAACGGCAAGCTCGAAAAAAGTTTCAGCTATCCCAGCGGCCATTCCACCGAATCCATGGTGCTCGCGCTTGTCCTCGCCGAAGCCGATCCCGCGCAGCACGACACCATCATCGCGCACGCGCGCTTGATGGGCTGGCATCGCGTCGAAATCGCCCGCCATTATCCGACCGACATCTACGCCGGACGCGTCCTCGCCCAAGCCATCGTCGGTGAAATGAATAAAAACGAAACCTTTGAAAAAGAATTGGCCGAAGTCAGAAACGAAATCGAAGCCGCCCGCAAGACCGCGCAAAACCATTGATTCTAAAGGTTAAAAACTGATTCCTTCGCGCGCGAGCAAAGTGCGTTTCCAATCCAGTCCACCGGAAAAGCCGCCGAGTTTTTTGTTCGCCGCCAGCACACGGTGACACGGAATCAAAACCGGAACCGGATTCGCCCCACACGCGCCGCCCACGGCGCGGACGGCCTTGGGATTGCCAATCGCTGACGCGATTTCGCCGTAGCTTTTCGTCTGGCCGGTGGAAATTTTCCGCAGCGCGTTCCAGACACTTTTCTGAAAATCCGTTCCCGCCAAATCCAGCGGCGGAAATTTTTCCGGCGCGCGTCCGGCCAGAATACTTTTCAACGACGCTTCCGTGACGCGATGCCAGCCGCGAATTTTGGCAGGGATGCGCTGCCGCGCGTCCGGGCTGACCGGCAGGTCAGCCCTGCCAACCTTTGGAAAACTTAACTCGGCCAGACCTTTTTCCGAATAGCGCGCGATAAAATCTCCATCGCGCGTGACCACTGGAATTTCGAGAAATGAATGTTTCATCTCAATGTTTCAACATCAGGAGCAGCCCCAGCAACACGAGCACAACCACCGTAATCAAAACAAAAAAACGGTTGCGCGCCACACGCTTTTCATAGCGCAGCGGACGCAAACCCTGCACGCCGCCGGCGGCGAGATAACTGACGAGGCGCGGATTGCTCGTCGTCGGCCCGCGAAAATGATTGTGCACGCGATTCCACAGCGCGGGCAAATCATATTTACGCACGCCGAGATCGTTGTAAATTTCCGGCGCTTCCGTCTCGGTGCGCGCCACCAGTTTGGTGCGGTTCACATCTTCAAAAACCGGCTCGCTCGCTTTTGGTTGCGGCGCGGGCGCGGTTTTTTCAGCGGCGCGGGAAATCGTTTCGCCCAATGGCAGCGCGGTGGAACGGAACTTCGGCTCGGACTTGTGCGTCAATTGCGTATCGAGCTTTTTGATTTCGGCTTCGAGTGCGGCAATCTCGTCATTGAGCGCGCGCGCCTTGTCGGAAATCGGATCGGGATTTTTTTTGGAAAACGCCATGACTTACTTTCGGGCGAGAATCGCGATGAAAATTCCCAGCGCACCGAGCGCCACGAGCAGCAGCGGCCACGTCATCGCCAGACCAATTTTGCAAAGTTGACCGAAACTTAAATCCGCCAATGACGGCGCGGCGGAAACGGGAGTTGAATTTGGGCTGACTGTTGCCGCCGGTTTATTTTCGCCCGCCAGCACCGGCAATTTAAGCCGCGCAGAATTCCATTCCATCCGCGCATTTTCAATCGTCGTCAGCGCGCGCGTCAGTTCGATTTGAAAATTCTCCTTCGTCCACGCCTCATCGTGGATGGCCTGAACCTTCATGAGCGCAGCACGAAAATCGCCAACCGTTTTGACCATCTGCTCGGCATCGCGGCGCGCGACAAATTCCGCTTCTTCGAGCAAGCCGAGTCCGCGCGTGAGTTGCTGGACAATTTCCTGACGACCGGTTTGAAATTCCGTCTGGCGACGGCGCAACTCCTCAAGTCCGGCGCGTTCGCGTTCGAGTTCTTCCTGCGCGCGTTTCAGCGCGACGAGTTTTTGCTGCGCGTCCACCACCCGGCGATCCACATCCTCGCGCGTGGGCGCGGCGAACGGCGATTTTTGCGCCGTAAAATCAGTGTCAACAAATTCGGTGGAATCGTATTCGCCAGCCATGACACGATTCTAACTGCGCTGCGAAAAGTGTAAAGCGGCTTTGCACGGCGTCCGGAAAAGTAGATTCGACGAACGCGGCGCGCGCTGGCAGGATGTTTGGGCGAACAAATGTCTTTGCCAGCCACAACCGAATTGCGCGTCAGCGGGATGACCTGCAACAACTGCGCGCGCCACGTCACCGAAGCCATTCAAGGCGTCGCCGGCGTCCAAAGTGCTTCCGTAAATTTGCAAAATGCCAGTGCCGCTGTGCGCTGGAATTCCGGCGACGACAAAAATGTTTCAGGTATTCTCACCGCGATTTCAAAGGCTGGTTACGAAGCTAAAGAAATTTCCGCCGAGGCAAATGCCAACAGCCAGTTCCAGCAAAACCGCTGGCAATGGAATTTGATCCTCGGCCTCGCCGTCACCGCCGCGCTGATGATCGGCGAATGGATTTTTCATTTGATGATGGCGGACTGGTTCCGCTGGCTTTCATTTTTTCTGGCTGCCATCGTCCAAGTTTTTTGCGGCGCGCAATTTTATCGCGGCGCGTGGCGGCAACTCAAAATCGGCAGCTCCAACATGGACACGCTTGTCGCACTCGGTTCCACGACCGCGTTTGGTTTTAGTTGCTGGGTTTTATTTCGCGGCGCGGGCGGACACCTTTATTTCATGGAAGCCGCCGCCATCATTTCGCTCATCAGCGCCGGCCATTGGGTTGAAGCGCGGGTGAGCGACAATGCGAGTGGAGCCTTGAAATCACTGCTCAATCTTGCACCGCCGACCGCACGGAGAATTCAGAATTCGGAAGCCAGAAGTCAGAATCTTGATAGCCAGCCGCTGAATCTCAAAACGCTTTCATTCCCCAAATCGGAAATCCGAAATCCGAAATCCGAAATTGAAACCGAGGTGCTTGTCTCCGGACTGAAAATTAATGACCGCATCGCGCTCCGCCCCGGCGACCGCGTGCCGGTGGACGGCATTGTCGTTGAAGGCGAATCCGCCGTGGACGAAGCCATGCTCACCGGTGAATCCGTGCCCGCCGACAAAAAATCCGGCAGCGAACTTTTCGCCGGAACCTTAAATCTCAACGGGCGTCTCATCCTACGCGTCACCGCCACGGGCGAGGCGACCGCGCTCGCGCACATCATCGCCGCCGTGCAACGCGCCCAGACCAGCCGCGCCGACATCCAGCGTCTCGGCGACCGCATCAGCAACGTCTTCGTGCCGATAATCATTGGCATTGCGCTCGCTGCTGGAATTTTTTGGGCAATTCATTCCGGCGCCGAAAAAGCCTTTGTCATCGCCGCCGGAGTTTTGATCGTCGCCTGTCCGTGCGCGATGGGCCTGGCGACGCCCGCTGCCATCATGGCGAGCGCCAACGCCGCCGCGCGGCGCGGAATTTTAATTCGCGACGGCGTGGCGTTGGAAAAAGCCGGCAAAATTACGGCGGTAATTTTTGATAAAACAGGAACGCTCACGGTTGGAAAACCGGCAGTGGCGGCGCATGAGAATTTCGGATTGACGAATGCGGATTGCGGAATGGAAAAACTCGCGGCCTCACTCGCAAAAAATTCCACCCACCCCATCAGCCTCGCGATTGCCAAAATTTCGACGGAGAAAACTGAACTCACGGATTGGAAAGAAATTCGCGGCTGCGGCGTTGAGGCCAAATCCGCAATCCGCAATCCGCAATCCGCAATTCTCCGCCTCGGCTCGCTGCGCTGGCTGAAAGAGTCCGGCGTAGATTTGGCGGCGGGCGAAAAATTTATTTCCGAATGGTCGCAGCAAGGCGCGACGCTGGTTGGTCTCGCGTGTGAAAAAGAATTGCTCGGCCTGTTCGCCGTGCGCGATGCGTTGAAAACAAATGCGAAACAAGTCGTCCAACAACTCCAGTCGCAAGGCTTCAAAACCTATTTGCTCACTGGCGATAATGCGCTGACCGCGACGAGCATCGCAAAGCAGGTTGGCATCGTGCCGGAAAATATTTTTGCCGAAGTGCGCCCTGAACAAAAGGCAGAGTTCGTAAAAAAACTTCAGTCATCCGGCGAGCGCGTGGCGTTTGTGGGCGACGGCATCAACGACGCCCCTGCCCTCACGCAAGCCGACCTCGGCATCGCCGTCAGCCGCGCCAGCGACGTGGCGCGCGAGGCGGCGGACATCATTCTGCTGAAATCAGAAATCGAAGCCGTGCCGGAAGCGCTCGGTCTCGCGCGGGCGACCTTGCGAATCATCAAACAAAATTTGTTCTGGGCATTCTTCTACAACGCGCTTGGTGTGCCGCTGGCGGCGGGCGGTATCATCAGCCCGATTTTCTGCGCGGCGGCAATGGGCGTTTCCGATTTGATTGTCATCGGCAACGCGCTGCGGCTGCTGCGCTGGCGGCAAAAGTGAAAATTCATTTTCACCGCGCAAACTTTCGCTAAACTTCGCACATGAGTTTATTGCCGTTTGGAAAATTGGCCGCGCACCAGCCGCGCACATTCGTTCCGCAAAATCTTGACCTCGGCGACTGGCCGCAAATTACGCCGCTGTTCGATCAATTGGAAACGCACGCCGCCAATTGTAAAACGGCTGCCGAGTTGGAACGCTGGCTGCTCGATTGGAGTGAACTTTGCGCGGCGCTCGACGAAGAAGCGTCGCGCCGTTACATCGCCATGACGTGCCACACGGATAATGCGGACGCAGAAAAGGCGTATTTGCATTTGGTCGAAAACGTGGAGCCGCAGCTCAAGCCGCGCCAATTTGCGCTGGAGAAAACTTACGTCGCGCATCCGCAATTCAATCAGTTGCCGAAGGCGCGTTACGAAGTTTTCAACCGCGATGTAAAAAATCACGTTGAACTTTTTCGCCCCGAAAACGTGGCGCTGGAAACGGAAGAAGCCAAGCTCGCGCAGCAGTATCAAAAACTCATCGGCGCGCAGACGGTGACTTTTCGCGGCGAGGAAAAAACGCTCGTGCAGATGGGTCGCTATCTCGAAGAGCCGGATCGCGCGTTGCGGCAGGAGGCGTGGGAACTCGTCGCCAAACGCCGACTTGTGGACGCGGACAAATGCGAAGCCATCTTCGATGGTCTTATCGAGTTGCGAACTCAAATCGCCAAGAACGCAGGCTTTGAAAATTATCGCGACTATGCGCACCGCCAGAAATGTCGCTTCGATTACACGCCGGAAAATTGTTTTCAATTTCACGATGCGGTGGAAAAAGAAATCATGCCGGCCGTCCGCGAAATCCAGAACGAACGTCAGCGGCAGTTGAAATTGGAAAAATTGCGTCCGTGGGATCTGGCCGTTGACCCGCAAAATCGCCCGCCGTTAAAGCCTTTTGTGCAGGTCAGCGAAATGGTTGCGCGCACGCAAAAGATTTTCAATCAACTCGACGCCGGACTTGCCGCCGGTTTCCAGCAGATGCAGGATTTGAAATTGCTGGATCTCGACAACCGCAAAGGCAAAGCGCCGGGCGGTTATCAATCCACGCTTTCGGAGGCGCGCGTGCCGTTCATTTTTATGAATGCGATTGGATTGCAGCGCGACGTGGAAACCATTTTGCACGAGGCCGGCCACGCGTTCCACGCGCAGGCAACGCGCGACGAAGATTTATATGCGTATCGCGGCGCGCCGATTGAATTTTGCGAGGTCGCCTCGATGAGCATGGAACTTTTGGGCAATGAATTTCTTGAAGAATTTTATCCAACTGCCGAAGCGAACCGCGCGCGCAAGACACATCTCGAAGGCATCATCGGATTTTTTCCGTGGATGGCGACGGTGGATGCGTTTCAACATTGGATTTATACGCACGCCAGCCACACGCGCGCCGAGCGCAAAACCGCTTACTTAAAATTGATGGATCGCTTCGGCGGTGATGCGGATTATTCGGGCTTTGAGGAAGTGCGCGCGCATTCGTGGCATCGGCAGCTCCACATTTTTTTGCATCCGTTTTACTACGTCGAATACGGCATCGCGCAACTTGGCGCGTTGCAGGTCTGGGCGAATTCAAAGGCGGACAAGGCGAAGGCATTGAACGATTACAAAAAATCTTTGGCACTCGGCGGCTCGCGTCCGCTGCCAGAACTGTTTGCGGCGGCGGGCTGCAAATTTCAATTTGACGCGGCGACCATCAAGCCGTTGATTCAACTGGCAGAGACGGAGCTGGCGAAGTTGTAGCGCAGGCTTTTGTTTGCTACGTTTCAGGCTGACTCGTGCCAGCATAATAATTCCGCGAGGTTTGGACTGCGGGCGCGAATTTAAGCTCAAAGCCCGTCACCCCAGCTTGTCGTCGGCGATGTGGTAATGCGGGTCTTCGTGCGTGTTCACTTCGACCATTTCCTTGGCCTTGCTTAACAGCTCCAGGCAGTCCGGGCTGAGATGGCGCAGATGCAGTCGTTTGCCGGCCTGTTGGTAACGAGTCGCCAGCGCGTCAATCGCCTCGATGGCGGAATGATCCACCACTTTTGACCGGCGGAATTCAACCACAACTTCAGCCGGATCCTCCTTGGGCGTGAACAGATTTTGAAAGCCTGCCGCTGAAGCGAAGAACAGCGAACCGTCCAATTCATAAACTTTCCAGCCCATGTCGTCCGTATAAGTTTTCACGTTGATCTGCTTGGCGTGCTGCCAGGCAAACACCAGCGCGGCAATGACCACGCCCAGCACCACGGCAATCGCCAGATTTGTGAAGACCGTCACCACCGTCACCAGCACCACGATGATCGCGTCTGACCGGGGGATTTTCCGCAACGCCTGCAGGCTGGCCCATTCAAACGTTTTTTCCGCCACTACAAACATCACACCGATCAACGCCGCCAGCGGAATGCGCTCGATCAGAGGCGAGCCGAACAAAATAAATGACAACAGAAACAGCGACATACAGATGCCTGAAAGCCGTTTGAGCGCACCGTTGTTCACGTTGATCATGCTCTGGCCGATCATCGCGCACCCGCCCATGCCGCCGAAAAAGCCCGTCACCACGTTCGCCGCGCCTTGCGCCATGCACTCGCGATTCGGTTTGCCCCGCGTGTCCGTCATGGCATCAATCAGGTTCAACGTCAGGAGCGATTCCGTCAGGCCGATGATGGCGAGCACCAGCGAATACGGAAAAATAATCCGCACCGTCTCCCAGTTCAGCGGAACAGCGGGCAGATGAAACGACGGGAGACCGCCCGCGATTGAGGCCAGGTCGCCTACGGCTTTGGTGTGGATGCCGAACCCGATGACCAGCAGGCTGACGATCACGATGCCCGCGAGCGTCGAGGGCACGGCCTTGGTGAGTTTCGGGAACAGGTAAATGATGACCATTGTCAGGGCGACGAGTCCGAACATGATCAGCAGCGCCGGGCCGGGCAGCCAATGCGGGACGCCGTCGATACCGTTCACTTTGAAATTCCCGAATTGCGCGAGAAAGATGACGATGGCCAGCCCGTTCACAAAACCGAGCATCACCGGATGCGGCACCAGCCGGATGAGTTTGCCCAGCCGGAACGCGGCGAACAGCATTTGCAGCACGCCCATCAGAACCACCGTGGCGAACAGATATTCCGCCCCGTGCGCCACAACCAGCGAGACCATCACCACCGCCAGCGAACCGGCCGCGCCCGACACCATGCCCGGCCGGCCACCAAAAGCCGAGGTAATCAGGGCAACAATGAACGCTGCGTAAAGCCCCGTGAGCGGCGAGACGTGCGCGACGAAGGCGAAGGCAATTGCTTCCGGCACCATGGCCAGCGCCACGGTCAGCCCGCTCAAGACATTGGTTTTAACCTCCGAGACCGAATACATCCGGCCAGTCTAACGAAAACCAACGTTGAAAACACACAGAAACTTGAGAAACCTTTGATGCAGTCTTCGGTGCGGCGGGCGTGGAATTGAAGCCGCTTTGAAAAGCTCGTTTCGGGGTGGAACCGGTGTTTGGCCGCAAATTATTGTTCAACACGTTTTTATTGATTTTTGTGTTGAACCAATTCCAACCAAGGTCGCAAAAATTACGTCTCAATCCCGTAAGCCTTGATCTTGTTGTAAAGTGTCTGCCGTCCGATACCGAGTTTTTTGGCGGCGTCCAATTTGTTACCGGCAGTTTCGCGGAGCATCTGGATGATGGCGTTGCGCTCAACGCCTTCGAGCAGCGTGTAATCGGTGTCGTGGCCTTCGGAGGGAACCAGCCGGGTTTCGCTGACGGACAAATCGCTGGCGTCCACATCCGGGCCTTCGCAGAGCAGCACGGCGCGCTGGATTTCGTTCTGAAGCTGGCGGATGTTGCCCGGCCAATCGAAGCTGGCCAGCCGGTCGGCCGCCGCGAGTGTAAAACTACGCAACGTGCGGTTCGCCTGCGCGGCAAAGCGTTTCAGAAAGGCATTCGCAAGCGGCATGATGTCGTCGCGCCGCTCGCGCAGTGGCGGCAGATAAACGGAAATGGCGCTGATGCGGTAAAATAAATCTTCGCGCAACTTGCCGTCCGCAATGGCTTCTTCAGGCTTGCGATTCGTCGCGGCAATGATGCGGCAGTTGGTCTGGTAATCGGTTTTGCCGCCGACGGGACGGACCTTTTGATCCTGCAACACGCGCAGCAATTTGCTCTGCGTATCAATCGGCATCTCGGAAATTTCGTCGAGGAAGAGCGTGCCGCCCTCGGCCTGACGGAACAAGCCGTCGCGGTCGGAAATGGCGCCGGTGAACGCGCCTTTGACGGAACCAAAAAGTTCGCTCTCAATGAGTTCGCGCGGGAGCGCGGCGCAGTTGACCTTGATGATTTTATTTTTGCTGCGCGGGCTTAAACTGTGGATTAAATCAGCAATGACTTCCTTGCCCGTGCCGCTTTCGCCGGTGATCAAAATCGTCACGTCGCTGGGCGCGATGCGTTCGAGCGTGCGGACGACTTGCTGCATCTGCGGACTTTGAAAAACGGGTGCGGAACTGCCGCTCATCGCGGACAGCGCGCGGCGCAGGGAATTGTTTTCCTCTTTCTGCTGCCGATTTTCAATGGCGCGGTCAAGGGTGACGACCAACGCCGCCGTGTCGAACGGCTTGGTGATGAAATGATACGCGCCGCGCTTGGTCGCTTCGACGGCAGTTTCAAAAGTCGCCGCGCCCGTGAGCACCACGACTTCGGCGCTGGGCCAGGATTTTTTGATGAACGGCAGCAGGTCGAGGCCGCTGGCGTCGGGCAGATTCAAATCCAGCAGGACGACATCGGGGGCTTCGGCAGTAAAAAGTTTTTTCAGCGTCGCGCCGCTTTCAGCCTCGGTGACGGTGTAATCACTTTCCAAAATGGACTTGAGCAACAAGCGCAAATCCGCTTCGTCGTCCACAATTAGAATTTTACCTTTCATGATTTTTTCAAAAATTTCCGGACACAGGCCGCGACGAACACATCAAAAATTTTGCGATGCACGGCATAACGCGGCGTCAATCTTTCTGGATGAAACTGCACGCTCAACAAGAACGGCATTTTCCACGCGGCGTCCGGCTTCAATTCCATCGCCTCGATAATTCCGTCCGCGCTGACCGCCGTGGCGACGAACGGTTCCGCCGTTTTCCGCACCGCCTGATGGTGCGAACTGTTCACGCCCAAAACCCGCTTGCCCGCAATCTTGGCGAGCAAAGAGCCGGGTGTCAACGCCGCTTCATGCACCAATTCAAACGCCTTATTAAGCTGTTGATGGTTCAACGCGCCGGGCACCTGCTGCCGGATGTCCGCGACGAGCTGACCACCAAACGCAATGTTGAGCAATTGATGTCCGCGACAAATCGCCAGCAACGGCTTGCGTTGACGGAACGTTTCCTCGATCAAAATCAGTTCGCGCAAATCGCGCGCACCGCCGTCGGGCGTCTGCTCGACGGTTTTTTTTATTTTTCGCGGCAGCTTCGCGTCGTAAAGATCGGAATTAATATCATCGCCGCCAGTGAGCAGCACGCCTTCCACGCGGCGGACGCATTCGGCGAGCACGGCGCGGTCGGTGGTTGTGGGAACGGTGACGGGAATGCCGCCAGAATGCAGCACGGCAAAATCATATTTCACCGAAAGGCTGGCGGACAAATCATGGAACTCAACGCCGCGCTTTTCGATGCTGGGAGAAACTAAAATCAACGGACGACTCGCCATGCGCCGAAGATAAACCATCCGCGCAAATTGTCAGGGGAAAATCACGCGCTACGTTCACCAGTCCGACCAGCGGATGGCTCCCGGCGTTTTACCCGCCGATTTGACGGACTTGAATTTGATGCGGCACTTTTTCTCCAGCAACTTTAGAATTTTTTCCACCGCCTGCATGACCGTGAGCCGGCTCGTGAGCAGTTCGATTTCCGGTTTCAACGGCGGTTCATACGGCGAGGAGATGCCGGTGAAATTTTTAATTTTATTTTTGCGCGCCTTCGCGTAAAGCCCTTTGGGATCGCGCTGTTCGCATACAGCCAAAGGTGCATTGACAAATACTTCGATGAACGTGCCGGGCGGCATGAGATTACGCACGAGGTCACGATCGGCGCGGTGTGGCGAGATAAACGCCGAGATGCAAATGAAGCCCGCGTCGGAAAACAACCGCGCCACTTCGCCCACGCGCCGGATATTTTCGTGCCGGCCGCGCTCGGAAAAATCCAAATCGCTGCACAAGCCCTGTCGCACCGAATCGCCGTCGAGAATGAACGGCTGGCAGCCGCGCCGGAACAATTCTCGTTCCAATTCGATAGCGATGGTGGATTTACCGGAAGCGGAAAGTCCCGTCAACCACACGACACAGCCGCGATGGCCGTGGCGCTGCTCGCGGTCGTGCAGTGGAATTTTTCCCGTGTGCGGGTGAAGATTGCTCGCGGTCGGTTTAGCCTTCATGCGTTTCAAAGTTTTCCGAGAATCGCCTTGGCTGGCAATCAAAATTAAATCTCCGCCGCCGGAAATTTTTCGCGGATCTGTGCGCGCAGCCGTTCTTCGTCATCCGGTTGGTAGCGGCGGCGATTGACGAGCCGCACCACGGCGTCGAGCAATTCCAGCCAGTCTTCGAGCGGCGGCTCCGGCACGCGCTGCCAGACATCGAACCGCTTGGCGCGTTGGAAAAAATGATACTGGTGTCCGACGTGATGGGCATACACTTGCAGTTTCTCACCGTCCTCGGTGACGCGCTTCCAGGCAATTTCGGCTTTAGGCATGGGAATTATTTAACCACAGATAAACACAGATAGACACGGATAAAACAAAAAACATCCGCAGATTGCGCCAATTTTCGCAGGTGAAAACTCCGTGAAAACAATCTGCGTCAATCCGCGAAATCTGCGGATAAAAATTCCCCATCTGTGTTCATCTGTGTCCATCTGTGGTTAAAATTATTCCGGCAAATCAACACTCGCCACGGCCATCGCCGCAATGCCCTCTTCGCGGCCAATGAAACCCATCAGTTCGTTCGTCGTCGCCTTGACGCCGACGTTTTGCATATTGATGTTCAAGGCTTCGGCGATACAGAATTTCATCGCCTTGATGTGCGGATAAATCTTTGGTTCCTGCGCGATGACGGTCGCATCCACGTTCACAATTTTTCCATTGCGCAACGCGACGATGCGCGACGCTTCTTCCAGAAAAATTTTGCTCGGCACATTTTTCCAGCGCGCGTCGGTGTTCGGAAAAAAGTGGCCGATGTCTTCCTCGCCAATCGCACCCAGCACCGCGTCGCAGATGGCGTGCATCAGCGCGTCGGCGTCCGAATGGCCGTCGAGACCTTTCGCGTGCGGAATCTCCACGCCGCCGAGAACGAGCTTGCGCCCGGCGACCAATTGATGAACGTCATAACCAATGCCTACGTGAACCATGCGCCCACTGTAAAATTTTTCCGCACAGCAAAAAAGACATTTTCAAAAAGAATTAACCACAGATGGACACAGATAAACACAGATGGGAATTTTTTTATCCGCAGATTACGCAAATTAGTTTTGCGAAGTTTTCATCTGCGAAAATTAGCGTAATCTGCGGATGCTTTTGTTTTATCCGTGTTTATCTGTGTCCATCTGTGGTTGAATTTCTGGAGTTTCCGGCAGCGTGAAAAAAAACGTCGCGCCCTTGCCGGGTTCGCTTTCCACGCGCACCTCGCCGCCGTGCGCCTGCACGATGTGTTTCACAATCGAAAGCCCCAAACCCGTGCCGCCCTGATCGCGCGAACGCGCCTTGTCCACGCGATAAAACCGTTCAAACACGCGGTCAATCGCCTCCGGCGGAATGCCCGGCCCGTCGTCGCGCACAAAAATTTCCAGCGCGCCGTCGTCCCGTTTTTTTCCGCCGACGATGACGCGGCCTTGCGCGCGACCATACTTAATGGCGTTGTCCACGAGGTTCGCCAGCACTTGATCGAGGCGATTTATGTCGCCGTTCGCCGTGAGTTCCGGCACGTCGTTGACGAGCTCCACATTTTTATTTTCCGCCTTCGCGTTCAGGTCGGTCAAAACTTTTTCTGCGAGTGCGTGCAATTCGACCGGCTGCAAATTCAATTTTATCTTCTCGGATTCCAGCGCGGAAATTGTCAGCAAATCTTGAATCAACAAATCCAGCCGGTTCGCGTTGCGCTCGATGATTTTCAGGAAACGCTCGGCGACTTCGGGATTGTCACGCGCGCCATCAAGCAGCGTTTCAACGTAACCTTTGATGAGCGAAAGCGGCGTTCGCAATTCATGACTGACGTTCGCGACAAATTCCTCGCGCGTGCGCTCAAGCTGTTTCAGCCGCGTCAAATCACGGAAAACTAAAATCGTCCCGTCGCGTTCGCCGGCGGCGTTCGTGATGACGGCGGCGTTGACTTGCAGCCAACGCTCGTTCAAATCCGGCAGCTTGATTTCGTAATCCAGCACCTGCTGTTCCGCCTCGACGCGCTGAATCAGTTCGTCCAATTCATGCAAGCGCAATGCCTCGACGATGGTTTTGCCACGCAGTTCCGTCTTAAGGCCGAAGAGATTTTTGAACGCGCGATTGACGAGATAAATTTTCCGACTGCGGTCGAGCAGTAACAATCCTTCAAGCATCGAATCGAACAAAACTTTTTGCTGCGCCTGCGCGTCGAGGGAAGTTTGCCGCTCTTTGCGCTGCGAAACTTCAAGCTCCGCCGCGCGCCGTTCCG
>DATCFH010000021.1:0-3009 GCA_036509625.1 Verrucomicrobiia bacterium | reverse complement strand
TTCGTAGATGCGTCCGCCTTCTTCTTTTTCGTCGGGCTTGCCCGCGTCAAAAACAATGCCGTCGCCCAGTTTCACCGGTGCGGCGAGATTGATGATGACGCCGTCGCGCACGATTTTTTTAATTTCACCAAGAAAGACGCCGCGTTTTTTGCCAAAGCGCGCGTGAACGAGTTTTTGATTATCAATGCCGCTGAACCAGCCGGTGAACAACCCACGCGAGAAAGTCATCTCCGTTTCATATTTACGATTTGCGATTTCGGATTTACGCGCCGCACTTTCATCCGCGCTTAAATCGTCGTTCGTAAATCGCAAATCATCCAGTGCTTTGCGATAAACTTTTGTGATACTCGCGACATATTCGGGCGATTTCAAACGGCCTTCAATTTTCAGCGACGAAACTCCGGCGCGGACGAGTTCGGGCAAAACTTCCAACCCAGACAAATCCTGCGGGCTTAACAAATAGCGTTTGTCGCCGAGCGGAACTTGCGCGCCATCGGAAATCAAATCGTAAGGCATCCGGCAGGCCTGCGCGCATTCGCCGCGATTCGCGCTGCGGCCACCGAGCGATTCGCTTGTCAAACATTGGCCGGAATACGCGACGCACAATGCGCCGTGGACGAAAACTTCCAAGGGAAATGCAGAGTGCGGAGTGCGGAGTGCGGAATTTATTTTCTCTATTTCCGCAATCGAACATTCGCGCGCGAGAACGGCGAGATTACAGCCGAGGTTGCGGGCGAACTCGATTCCCGCCGCGCTGGAAATCGTCATTTGCGTCGAGGCGTGGATGGGAAAATCCGGCGAGAGTTCGCGAATCAATTTGCAAATGCCCACGTCCTGCACGATGGCCGCGTCAACTCCGGCGGCGATAATCGCGCGCAGATAATTTTCCGCATCGGCAATTTCATTTTGAAAAACGAGCGTGTTGAACGTGACGTAGCCTTTCACACCGCGACGGTGTAGAAATTCCATCAACTTCGGCAAATCGGTTTCGGTAAAATTATGCGCGCGCATCCGGGCATTAAATTTATCGAGGCCGAAGTAAATCGCGTCCGCGCCATTTTCAACGGCGGCCTTGGCGCAATCCCAATCGCCAGCGGGCGCGAGCAGCTCCGGCAATTGCGGATTGCGGATTGCGGATTGTGGATTGGATTCAGATGTGTCGGCGCCGGTCATTTCAAATTCAATTTAACAGCGAAGCCCAAAGGCACAAAGCATCTTCGCGCGGTGGCTATTTCAAAAAACCATTTTCATCCGCTGGCATCTGTGTTTAGCTGTGGCTGAAAATGATTCATCCCACGGCCAGCATTCATCCGGCGGCGAAGCTCGGCGCGAACGTCCGCGTCGGCGCATTTGCGGTGATTGACGCGGACGTGGAACTCGGCGCGGATTGCGTGGTCGGACCACACGTTTATCTGACGGGCGTGACGAAGATTGGCAGCGGAAATAAATTCCATGCGGGCTGCGTCATCGGCGACGCGCCGCAGGATTTGAAATATAGGGACGAGCCAACCCGTGTGAACATTGGCGATAATAATGTTTTCCGCGAACACGTCACCGTGCATCGCTCAAATAAAATGGCGGAGGCGACGGAGATCGGCTCAAATAATTTGCTCATGGCCAGTTCGCACGTCGCGCATAATTGTGTCGTCGGCAACCATGTAATCCTTGCAAATGGCGCGCTACTCGGCGGTCACGCGACGGTGCAAGATCGCGCGTTTATTTCCGGCAATGCGCTCGTGCATCAATTCACGCGCGTCGGCACGCTGGCTATTATGCAAGGCGGTTCGGCGGTCAGCAAAGATTTGCCGCCGTTCACCGTGGCGCGCGGCGACAATCAGATTTGCGGCTTGAACACTGTCGGTTTGCGACGCGCAGGATTTTCGGCGGCAGAACGGTTGGAATTAAAAAAACTTTATCACGCGCTGTTTCGCAGCGGGAAATTATTTCGCGACGCGCTGGCCGACGCGGAAAAAAATTTCACCAGCGCCGGGGCAAAAATAATGTTGGAATTTATCGCCGCCGCCAAACGTGGCGTGTGCGCGGACATCGGCGCGGGCGGACACAGCTCTGACAAAGAATGATCTCGCTGCCGGATTACAAAGTGATGGGCGAGGACGGTCAGGAATACGGGCCGGTCTCCGATGACCAAATCCGCAAGTGGATTGCGGAAGGGCGGCTGGAGCGAAAATCGCCTGTGAAATCAGGCGATTCGCACGATTGGGTGTTTCTTGAATCGCTGCCGGAATTTGCCAATGTGTTTCAGCCGCCAGCCGCGCCGCCGCCGAAACCGCAGAAACGAAAGTGGCTGTTGGTATTGATTATCGTAGTAATCGCAGGACTTTTATTTGTCGCGCTAAAAAAATTTAACCACCATTGAACCATGTATAAAATCATCGGTAACGACGGCAAAACCTACGGCCCGGTTGCGGCGAATCAAATTCGTGAATGGATCGCGCAAGGCCGCGTTGAAAACCGCACCGCCGTGCTGGGCGATGGCGCGACCGAATGGACTTTTCTTGGTCTGCTACCAGAATTCGCGCCATTTTTTTCCGGGCCGCCGCCGGTCATTACGCCGCCGAAAATTAGCGCGTTGCCCGCCCGCACCACTAATGGTTTTGCCACCGCTGGTTTGGTCTGCGGCATTATTTCCTGCGCGTGCTGCTGCGGTTGTCCATTCAACATTCTCGGCCTAATTTTTTCCATTATCGCGCTCGTGCAAATCAACGCCCAGACACAAAAGCAAGATGGCTGGGGCTTGGCACTTGCAGGGCTAATTTGCTCGGCAGCCAGCTTATTGTTCAACTTTGGTTTTGGAATTTTTCATCTTGCCATGATGCCCGCCAACTTGAGCTGGCATCTCGGTGCCATTTAAGTGAAGGCTGCGCCACCAAAAATAAACTCCGGCAATGCACGCTTCGCCGGCATCATTTTAGCCTCAATTCTATTGGGCGTCGGCG
The DNA here is from genome assembly GCA_036509625.1 of Verrucomicrobiia bacterium. Lineage (GTDB taxonomy): Bacteria > Verrucomicrobiota > Verrucomicrobiia > Limisphaerales > UBA11358 > UBA11358. The sequence goes on along the minus strand of DATCFH010000021.1, from coordinate 52 downwards.
GCGTGATTTTTTTCTTTAACCCGACGACACACCCGTTTTATCCCGTGTGCCA
>DATCFH010000020.1:0-4671 GCA_036509625.1 Verrucomicrobiia bacterium | reverse complement strand
AAATCGGTCGTTTCCACCAGAATTAAAACGAGCGCGAGCGGCGTGAGGGCGAAACGACCATTCAAACGGGTGGTAAAGTTCTGACCTTCCATCGCTGGCGAAATGGGAAATATTTTTCGTGCGAAGCGGATGACGGGATTTTTTCCCGGTTCGACGGCTTTCGTTTTTGAGAAAAACATTTTTACACCGGTCGCCACGAGGAAAACTCCAAAAACGTAAAGCACCCAACTGAAATTTTGCACAAGCGCGGCGCCGATGCCAATCATCGTGCCGCGCATGACAAGTGCGCCGAGGATGCCCCAGACGAGCACGCGTTTTTGAAATTGCGACGGGACTTTGAACGCGGTGAAGATGAGCGCGATGACGAGAATGTTGTCGAGCGAGAGCGACAGTTCGATGAGATAGCCGGTGACAAATTCGGTGGCTTCACCGGGCGGGCGTAAAAATGCAAGCAATCCGGCGAACAGCATCGCGAGCGAAAACCAGATGGCGCTCCACACCAGCGCCTCGCGAAAGCTGACGGCACGGGCGCGCTTGCTAAACGCGCCCATGTCCACCGCGATGCACAGGACAATGAACAGGATGAAGCCTGCCCAGTGCCAAGGTGTGATTACTGTCATTTGCGATTCACGATTTACGATTTACGCGTGCACTGCAAATTCAATCGTAAATCGCCAATCGTAAATTCTTCAGACCTTTGCCGCCGGAGCGTTCGCGTTCGGCACGTTCACTTGCGACGTGCCGATGTTCGGACGTTCGCCTTTGTGCCACCACAACACGATGACGCTCGCGATGTAGATGGACGAATAAGTGCCGACGAGGATGCCGACGAGGAAGGTGAACGCAAAGTCGTTGATGACGCCGCCGCCGAAGATGAATAGCGAGAGCGTCGCGAGAAACACCGTGCCGCTGGTGATGATCGTGCGGCTCAAAGTCTGGTTGAGCGACATATTGATGATGTCTTTGAACGAGCCGCGCACGCCGAGTTTCAATTGTTCGCGGATACGATCGAAGATGACGATCTTGTCGTTGATGGAAAAACCGATGATGGTCAGAATCGCCGCGACGACGGTGGCGTTGAACTGGCGACCGGACACTGCGTTGGCAATGCAATACGCGCCAATCGCGAACAGCACGTCGTGCAGCACGGCGGCGACGGCGGCGACGGCGAACGAAAATTCGTAACGGAACGAAACGTAAACCAAGATTCCGAACAGTGACAACAGCGAAGCGATGATGGCCGTCTGCTGGATTTCCTTGCCGAGCGTCGCGCCGACTTGCTGGCTGCCGAGCAATTGATAGTGCGCCGACGGCAGGCTTTCAAGCGCGGCTTTAACTTTATCCACCGAGCCGCTGGAGGTCGTGAGACGCAACGTTTCCGTGCCCGCGCCAACATCTTTTTGATACTGAATCTGCGCGTCCTTCTCGCCGACAGTGGTGAGCGCGGCGCGGATTTGTTGTTCGTCCAATTTTTGCGTGAAGCTGTAAGTCGTGCTGTCGCCACCGAGGAAATCCACGCCGAAAAGTTTGTCGCCGCGCGAAATACCGAAGCCGAGTGACGCCACGACGAACACCGTGGTGGCGAGCGCGAGCGGCTTGCCGATTTTCATGAAGTCCACATGGGAACTTTTGATGATGTGCAACATCGGCAACGATTTGATGAGGTTGCGATCAACCATGACGTTGAAGATCAAACGCGTCACGACGAGCGCGGTGAACAAACTTGCGGCCACGCCGATGGTGAGCGTGACACCGAAACCTTTGATTTCGCCCGTGCCCATGAAAATCAAAATGATGGACGAAATCAACGTGGTGACGTGCGAATCGAAAATCGTTCCGAACGCGCGCGCATAACCGGCGTCAATCGCGCCGCGCAGAGATTTGCCCTTCGCGAGTTCTTCGCGGATGCGTTCGTAAATCAGCACGTTCGCGTCCACCGCCATACCGACGGTCAGCACTGCGCCCGCGATGCCGGGCAAGGTGAAGGTCGTGCCGATGGAACACATCACGCCGAGCAAAATGATCAGGTTCGTGACGAGCGCGACGTTCGCCGCAAGTCCGGCAAACAAATAATAAACCAGCATGAAGCCGGAAACGAAAATCACGCCGTAGATGGAAGCTTTGATACCGCTGCGAATGGAATCCGCACCGAGCGTCGCGGCCACGTCGCTGGAATAAACAATTTTCAGCGGCGCCTTGAGCGGATTCTGCATCACGTTCGCGAGTTCCATCGCCTGTTGAATCGTGTAGCTGCCGGTGATCTGGCCATTGCCGGTTTCAATTGGGCTTTGAATGTTCGGCGCGGAATACAGTTCGCCGTCCAGCACAATGGCGAGGCGATGGCCGACATTTTCGCGCGTCGTTTCACCAAATTTTTTCGCGCCGTCATCGGTCAATTCAAAATTAATCTGCGGTTCGCCAAGATTGCCACGGATGACCATTGCGTTCTTGATGATGTCGCCGTAAAGACCGTTCTCCGGTTTCTTTTTGACGATGAACTGCTCCAGCCGGGTCGTGCCGTCTTGCTGCTGGTCAACGTGCTTCAACAGTTCATAGCCATACGGAATCGGCTCGCCGTTCTTGATGATTTCATCGCTGTCATCCTTGACCATGCGGAATTCCAAAAACGCCGTCTTCTGGATTTGCGACTTGGCGCTGTCCTTGTCCGCCTGCGAAAGGCCGGGCAACTGGATGAGAATGCGGTTGCCGCCGGCAGATTGAATCACCGGCTCGGCCACACCGAAACGGTCAATGCGCTTACGCAACACCTCGATGGCCTGCGACAACGCGCTGCTGGTGTCGTTCGTGTTGGCCAGCTTGGTCGTGTCCATCTCGACGAGGAACGACGTGCCGCCTTGCAAATCCAGACCGAGTTTGATTTTGCCCGCCGCGTCGCGCTGCAGACGATTCAAGATAAACAGATTCGGGTGAACCTGATTTTGCGCGGCGATAAACGGAAAGTATTTCTGCAACTCGTTCGTGCCGGTCGCCAATTGCAGCGCGGCGAACTCGTTCGTCCCGGCTTTTTGCAGCGCGACCGTCTGCGCCACAATGTCATTGAACACCGCATCCGGTTTCACCGCGCGGCTGGAAAACTCCTTCACCAGATCGCGCGAGGTCGGCGGATAAACTTCAAACAGCGACCAGACGATGATGCCGAGGACGAGCAGAAAACGACCGAAATTATTATTTTTGTTCATGACAGATTACGCTTTAACCACGGTGGCGTTGGGGTCCGCGATGATTTCGCTGACGGACGACTTGGTGACTTCAAATTTCGCGTCGCCGGAGCGCAACGTCACCGTCTTGTCCTTGACCGTGATGACCGTGCCGACGATGCCGGCGGCAGTCACAACCTCGTCGCCCGACTTGAGCGTCTCCAGCAATTTCCGCAATTCCTTGGCGCGCTTCTGCTGCGGACGAATCAGGATAAAATAGAAAACCACGACCAGCAAAATCATCGGCAGAAACGCCATGACGGGGTTTTGCGGCTGGCCGGCAGCGGGAGCCGCGTCAGCCAAAATAGATGGGAATGAGTTGAGTTGCATAATTAAAAAACGGTCGGACAATTTAAGGAATCACCGCCAGATGGCAAGATTTATCAACGTCAAATTGAACTTGCCGCACCGGTGGAAAATTAAAAAGCCACGGAAAATTTTCCGTGGCTTTTTTGAAACTGCAAAATTTATTCAGCCTTCGCCTTCTTTTCGGCCTTGGGCTTCTTTTCAGCCTTCGCCTTAAGCTCGGCTTCCGTCGGGGCGACAATGTCACCGCGATGACCGCGCTTTTCGGTGCGGGGCTTTTCCACTTCCGCCGCCGCAGCGGGCGCAACGATGGGCGTGGTGCTTTCGACGCGCACTTTCAACGTGCCTTTGACTTCCGCGTGCAAAGCGAGTTCCACTTCAAATTCGCCGGTGGCGCGAATAGCTTGTTCCAGCTTGATTTTTTTCTTGTCGAGCGCGATATCGAACTGGTGTTTTAGTTCGTCCGCAATCGTGCCGCTGGTGACGGAGCCGAACAGCTTGCCATCTTCGCCAGTCTTGACCTTGACGACGCAAACGAGCTTGTTAAGCGCCTTGGCGAGATCGGTCATGTGGTTGAATTCATGCGCTTCGCGTTCGGCGCGCTTCTGCTTGAGCGCTTCCAACTGGCGCTTGTTCGCCGACGTGACGGGCACGGCGAGGCGCTGCGGAAAAAGATAATTGCGCGCGTAACCGGCGGCGACGCGGACGTTGTCAGATTCACCACCGAGACCGATGATGTGTTGCGTGAGGATAACTTCAGTTTTTGCCATACAAAAATAATTTATTTACGGAGTTAAAAAATCAGAACGGAACGTCGTCACTTTCGGGCGGGCCGTCGCCTTCGACGGGTTCAGCGGCGGGCGCGCTGGGTGCAGCCGCCGGACGGGCGGCGCGGGGCGGAGCGACGTAAGAGCTACCTTCGCCGCCACCTTCGGCACGACCCTGCGGTGCACCGATAAATTTGAAGGACTCAACGTCCACGCGTAATTTGCTTTGCTTCTGGCTAGTTTGCTTATCGTCCCAAGTGTGGAGACGCAAGCGACCCTCAATCAAAATCGGCGCACCCTTTTTCAGGTATTGGCCGATGGTTTCAGCAGTTTTTCCGAAAGCATCACAATCCACAAAGGTGACTTCTTCCTTTTTTTTT
>DATCFH010000019.1:0-20102 GCA_036509625.1 Verrucomicrobiia bacterium | reverse complement strand
ATTTTTGTTAATCAAAAATTCGGCTCTTTCAGTTCCCATTGGGTTGTTCCTTGATGGAACTCCGAAGGACATTGCACCAAATATATTGTCGGCCATATTGGGAGTGAGTAAGTTTGTGCCTGAATCCCTAATAACAAGTGTCCACCCTGACTTTTTAACAAAATCATCGAACGAGTCCGCTTCCAGTATGAGCGGAACAGCCTTGTCAATTGGCCCAATTGTATGCTCAATAAGATATTTGAAACCCTTCGACCGATTTTCATCAATGATATATCTTATTATTTGCAGGAATCTAGGGTCTTGTTTTTGGTGAACTGCAAATTCTTGACGAATCGTTTTTATTTCAGCCAATACGTCTTTAATTTCAGCTCGCATTGGACTGAAAACCTTTGTGAGAATTTGTCCAACTAGGTCAGCTATTTGCTTTTTTAATAGCATCGCTGCTTCTGCCACGTTTGTGAATGGAATCAAACCATTAAAAGCTTCTGAAGTTGTAATTTCGTCAAGTAAAGCAAAAGTCAAAGCTGGATTATCCATTCGCGGGAAATTAGTTAATGGGTTTTGATCTTTGTTTGCTTGGAATACTTTTTTGAAGGACAGGACTTCTTTTTCAACAAGAGCGATCAAAGGAATGCCTTCCTCTCTCGCAGTTCGAAATTCCCTATGCGTGATGCTGATGCCACCTTCCGCTGTAGCGTTGCCATAGCGGCATCCAATAATAATTACTGCAATTTGACATTCCTTTACAGACCGGTAGCAGGATTCTGCTGCTGTTTCAGGATTAAGATAACCAACTTCGCCGTAATCACTCATTACTGGCCTGTATGCGAGTTCATTTACGGCATCGCGCAAGCCTTCGCGCAAATAATGAAGGTCTTCTATTGTCGAACTGATAAATACATTTGGAATCATTGTATGTTTGTTTCGATGCAATGACGTTTTAGCATAATATCTAAATTCAAGACATCAAAAAACTGATGCCGCTCCTGACGGAGCTTTTCCAAACGGTTTTTTGATTCTATAACTATGCCGCGCCGCTGGCGCTCGCGGAAGTCGAGCAAAAGCAGGCTTGACGGCGCGGTGCGAAGTTTTTAAGCTTTTTCAAATGTTGAAAAATCGTTCACAAGTTGCCATTCTGGTAGTCGCTGTAGTTAGCGACGCCGTTGGTGCTTGTTGACCTAAACTTTAACAAGAACCCACGGCTGGTAACGGCTGTGGGTTTTTTGTTACCCTTGGCCGAAGCCGCCACAAACAAAAAAAGAAAATGAGCAAAGCAACTGAATCCGCGAAAGCAAAAACGAAATCTTCCGCCAAACCGCGCGCCGAAGTCGGCAAGGCGATGTTTGGCCGCGACATTTTTGTCGAGGCACTCGAACGCGAAGGCGTCGAAGTTATTTTTGCGTATCCCGGCGGCGCGAGCATGGAAATTCACCAGTCGCTCACGCACTCGAAGATTCGCACCATTCTTCCGCGTCACGAACAGGGCGGCAGTTTTGCCGCCGAAGGTTACGCGCGCGTGACCGGCAAAGCGGGCGTGTGCATGGGCACGAGCGGGCCGGGCGCGACGAATCTCGTCACCGCCATCGCGGACGCGTATATGGATTCCACGCCGCTTATCGCGATCACCGGTCAGGTGACGCAGGCGATGATTGGTCGCGGCGCATTTCAGGAAACGGACATCATCGGCGTCACGTTGCCGATTGTGAAACACAGCTATTTGGTCACGGACATCAACGACATTCCGCGCATTGTGAAAGAAGCTTTCTACATCGCGCAATCGGGTCGTCCGGGTCCAGTCGTGATTGATTTTCCGAAAAACATTCAGCAGGTCAAAGCGCAGCCGGTCTGGCCGACGCTCGAAGAAATAAAAAAAGGTTTGCCCGGTTACACGCAACCCGATTTGAAAGCGGACGACATTGCGTTGAACGAAATCATCGGTTTGATTGAAAAATCTGAACGTCCGGTGCTTTACGTCGGCGGCGGAATTATTTCTTCCGGCGCAGCTGCGGAATTAAAAAAATTCGCCGAGGCGACGAACATTCCTGTGACGACGACGCTCATGGGCATCGGCGGTTTTCCGGAAACGCATCCGCTCTCGTTGCGCTGGCTCGGTATGCACGGTTCCGCTTCGGCGAACTGGGCGGTCAATGGCGAATACGAAAAGCGCGCGAACTACGATGCGCCAATGGTGAAGATGAAGGACGGCGCGGATTTGTTGCTCGCGTTCGGCGTGCGTTTTGATGACCGCGTGACGGGCAAGTTCGAGGAATTTTGCAAGACCGGCACGATTGTCCACATTGACATTGATGCGTCGGAGTTGAATAAAAATCGCAAAGCCAATTTGCCCATCGTCGGCGATATTAAAGACGCTTTGACGCGTTTGAATAAGCTGGTTGCGAAACGTCCGGTGCAAAAGAAGCACACCGCCTGGCTCGCGCAGATCGCCGAGTGGCAGAAAAAAGCGCCGTTCGCTTATCGCATTACGCCCGAAATCGCCAATAGCGATCACATGATTGATCACATGGGTGGCAAGGAGAGCGAAGTCATCTTGCAGCAGATGGTCATCGAAACGCTTTACGAAATGACCAAGGGCGAGGCGTATATTTCAACCGGCGTCGGCCAGCATCAGATGTGGGCGGCGCAATGGTATAAATATAAATACCCACGCCAGTTCACGACCAGCGGCGGCCTCGGCTCGATGGGTTACGGCTATCCCGCCGCGCTCGGCATCAAGGTCGCGTTGCCGGATAAGCAGGTCATTGACATTGACGGCGACGGCTCGTTCCTGATGAACATCCAGGAACTCGCCACCGCGCACGTTGAAAAAATTGCGGCGAAGGCAATCATCCTGAATAACCAGCACCTCGGCATGGTGGTGCAATGGGAAGATAATTTCTTTGAAGGCAATCGCGGACATACTTATCTCGGCGATCCGAAAGAGCGCGCCGCGATTTATCCCGACTACGTTCGCGTGTGCAATTCCTTCGGTGTGAAATGCGAACGCGTGATGTTCAAAAAAGATTTGCGCGCCGCCATCCAGCGGATGCTCGACGCCGACGAACCTTATGTTCTCGACGTGGTTGTGCCGTATAGCACGCACGTCATTCCGTTCATTCCCGCCGGCAAGACCGTGGCGGACATGATTTGGAAACCGTAATAAAAACTCATTCCTCAACGGCGCGATGCAACCCGTCGCGCCGTTTTTATTTTTATCAAGTCGCCGTTTACGCCGACCAAATTCATGGCCGCAAAAAAGCTCAAAAGGCACAAAATAAAGTTTTTCTCTTTTGCGTCTTTTGTGCTTTTTTGCGGCTGATAAATAGAAACTCACGTTTCAACTTTTTTTTACACAGGCGTTCTGCTATTCAAATTGCAGTGAACAATCCATTTCGCATCGGCGTGCTTGGCTCCGGCAAAGGTTCCAACTTTGTCGCGATTGCGGACGCCGTTGCGGCGGGAAAAATTCCGGCGGAAATTGCCGTGGTGTTGAGCGATGTTGAGTCAGCGGGAATTTTGGCGCACGCGCGCGACCGGAAAATTCCCGCGCAATTTATTCCGCCGGGAAATTTTCGCACCAAGTTGGACGAAGCGGCGGAACGCGCCTTTGTCACCGCGTTACAAAATGCGAAAGTAGATTTAATTGTGCTGGCTGGTTTTATGCGCGTGTTGAAAGGCGATTTTTTGCGCGCGTTTGAAGGACGTATCGTGAATATTCATCCGTCGCTGCTGCCGTGTTTTCCCGGTTTGCAATCGTGGAAACAGGCGTTGGATTACGGCGTGAAGACGGCGGGTTGCACGGTGCATTTTGTGGATGCGGGCGTGGATTCGGGCGCAATCATCGGCCAGTCGGCGGTTCCAGTTTTGGACGACGATAAGGCAGAAACTTTGCATCAGCGCATTCACGCGGCGGAACATGAATTGTATCCGCGTTGTGTCGCGGCATTGGCGCGGAAGGAAATTTCAGTAATTGGCCGGCGGGTGATTTGGAAAAAATTATGAACGTAAAATTTATTCTCTCCGGTGCGGTTTTGGGTGTCGGTCTGTTGGCCGGTTGCGGCACGGACGAGCCGATTTATTTTGCCAGTGCCGCCAAGATGCCGGCGGAAATGGCGGAAGCCGCTGTAATGGCAAAAGGTTTGACCAAGGCTGATGAGCATCAGATTGACATGGTGGTTTTCAGTTATCTGCTGGAGCGACATTTAGGGGAAGGCGGCAATTACACAGCTTTGTTTGTGCAGGCGGATGACGTGGTGGTGGCGGCGTTGATGAAAAAATATCCGAGTCACAATCCGTCCATCAAGCAGAGTTTTCACATTGATCTGCGCTCGAACCAGTCGCCGTTGGACAAGGACACGGGCAAGCCGGTGATGATTCTCGGCACGGACGTGAGCGACCCGAACGTGGACGGTTCGGTGGATGTGGTTGGCCGCTGGTATGCGGGCGGCGCGGTGCGGGGTTTTTACACCTTTAATTTGAAAAAGACCGGCGATGACTGGACGATTGCCAGCGTGAAGTGATTAAAAAAGTTCGCGTTCCCGCAATGGAATTAGACAATGAATGCCGTCACGCGCGTAAAACAGCATTTACAAAAATAATCGCCACAGAGTCACAGAACGCACAGAGAATTTGAATTATTTTTACTCTGTGTCCCCTGTGACTTTGTGGCAAAAATAAAATGAGCAAGAAACTGAAATTCGGTCTGCCCAAGGGCAGTTTGCAGGAAGCCGCCATCCAGAAGCTGGCCAAGGCGGGTTACAATATTACGGTCAGCAGCCGTTCCTACGTTCCATATGTGGACGATGAGGAGTTGGACATTCGTATGTTCCGCGCGCAGGAAATTTCCCGCTACGTTGAGCACGGCTATCTCGACTGCGGCATCACCGGTCATGATTGGGTTATGGAAAATGGATCGAAAGTTCACGAAGTCGGCGAATTTCTTTTCAGCAAAGTTTCCCGCCGTCCCGCGCGCTGGGTGTTGTGCGTGCCGGAAAATTCACCGGTGAAATCCGTGAAAGATTTGCAGGGCAAACGCATCGCGACCGAAGTGGTCAACCTCACCAAAAAGTATCTCAAGAAAAACGGCGTGAAGGCCGAGGTGGAATTTTCCTGGGGCGCGACGGAAACGAAGGCGCACGAACTTGTGGACGCAATTGTGGATGTTACCGAGACTGGTTCCTCGCTGCGCGCGAACAAACTGCGCATCGTGGATGAGTTGTTGGTTTCCACGCCGCGATTGATTGCGAACGTGGATGCGTGGAAAAATCCGTGGAAGCGCCGGAAGATTGAGACGATGGCATTGCTGCTCAAAGGTGCGCTGGACGCCGAGGCGTTGGTGGGCTTGAAGATGAATATCGCGGAAAAGAATCTGGCGAAGTTGCTGGCGGATTTGCCCGCGCTGCGTAATCCGACGATTGCCAACTTGAGTCTCAAAGGCTGGGTCGCGGTAGAGACGATTATTGATGAAAAAATCGTGCGGGAATTGATTCCGCAATTGAAAGCGGCGGGAGCGGAAGGCATCATTGAGTATCCGCTGAACAAAGTTGTTTATTAAAACGGTAAAAATTGATTGGCGTTTCGCGCGCTGATTTGTTACATAATCTGACATCCATTTATGGGATCACTGAAAAAACGCCGTAAGGCAAAAATCAACAAACACAAACGGCGCAAGAAGCTGCGCTTGAATCGTCACAAGAAGCGCACCTGGCAGAAGTAATTCTGTCACGCCATGTGATTTCACAGCCGTTCGCGGCGGTTGCCCAGCAGCCAACGCGAACGGTCTTTTTTTTGCCATGAAACATCGCTTTCAAAAACATTACACCCGCGACGAGGCGGAAAGTTTATTGCCGCAATTGCGCGCGTGGCTGGCGGAACTCAACCGTCTGCGCGCGGAAGAGGAGCGTTATGAAAAACGTCTCGGCGGTCTCAACCTCGAAGGTCAGGACATCGGCGGCGAGACGGTGAACAACTGGATCCGCGCGCTGGCGGGGATGCAGCAGATTCTGGCGGAGTTTCAGCGGCGCGAAATTTTCATCAAAGATTTGTCGCGCGGGCTGATTGATTTTCCCGCCATCATCGGCGGCAGGGAAGTTTTTCTCTGCTGGGAATCGGACGAGGACAAGGTTGAATTCTGGCACGACCTCGAAACCGGTTACGGCGGTCGCGAACGGCTGGGTTGATTTTTATTTTTGCACGCGACCGGTGTGCTGTGCATTTGCGCGCCACAACGGCCAGGAACTTTTTGCCGGCGGCGCGGCATTCTTCAACGACTGAAAGGCAAAAAGGCGATGTTCATCGGTAAAGTAGATGACGCCTACAGGACTGACGGTTGCCGAGGAACTGAAACCATAGCCCGACGGCAAATTCCACACGGTGTTCGCATCGGCGGTCAGCATTCCGGACCGCGACCAGCGTGTGTCCACAAAGATTTGGTGGTTGGCCAAGGCGGCTGGCGAGGTGGAAATCGGGTTGGCATTGCCATAATGCCAGCGCACCTGACCGTTGGGGGTTAACGAATACTGTTCCGTCCCGGCGGCGAAATAAATATTGCCTTGTTCATCCAAAACCGGCGAGGAACCGGTGTAACCGCCGGTATGCAACCGCCAACGTTGCGTGCCGTCAGGATTCAGCGCGTAACAATTTCCGTCGTTAGAGTTGATGTAAATCGTGCCGTCTGCCGCAATGGCAGGCGAAGCAATAATTTCCGCGCCGCTGATAAATTTCCATTTCAATTTTCCGTCCGGCGTAAGTGCGTAAAAATTTTTGTCGTGCGAACCGAAATAAATTGTGCCATCCGCGCCGATAGCCGGTGAGGAATCCACGATGCTGCCGGTGGCGAACTGCCATTTTAATTTTCCGTCTGGATTGAGGGCGTAAAAATTTGTGTCCCACGAGCCGAAATAAATGGTGCCGTCCAAGGCAATGGCGGGTGACGAATCAACCCACGCGCCGGTGGCAAATTTCCATTTCAATTTTCCCAAAGACGTGAGCGCGTAAAAATTCCGGTCGCGGGAGCCAAAATAAATTGTGCCATCCGCCGCGACTGCCGGGGAGGATTTAATTTCGCGCCCGGTTTTGAATTTCCAAAGCAGCTTGCCATCCGGCGTGAGCGCGAGCAGCCAGCCGTGAAACGTGCCTTGATAAATTGTGCCGTCCGGCGCGAGGGCAGGGGATGAGTCCGTGCCCGCGTCGGGCAGCGTGAATATCCACAGGTTCGTCACGGCGGCGTCTTGCGCGTGACTGGAAAATGCCAGCAGCCCCGCCAGCAAAGGAAAAATCCACGATTTCATTGCCGACAGTAAAACTTCAAAGCCGCCGGACTGCAAACGCAAACGCCGCGCGCTTGCAACTTTCGCGGATGCAGACTAACTTTCGCGGCTTATGGAAAAAGTTGTTATCATCGGTTCCGGCCCTGCCGGTTGGACAGCGGCACTCTACACGGCGCGCGCGCAACTCGCGCCACTTGTGCTGACGGGCAAACAGCCCGGCGGTTTGCTCACCACCACGAGCATCGTGGAAAATTTCCCCGGTTTTCCCGAAGGTGTGGACGGCTACGAATTGATGACGCGGATGCAGAAACAGGCGGAACGCTTTGGCGCGAAAACCAGTTTTGGCGTCGTCGAGTCCGTGGATTTTTCGCAGCGGCCATTTCATTTGATTGTGGACGGCGAAAAAGTAATTGCCGAAACCGTCATTATCGCGACGGGCGCGAGTCATAAACATTTGGGTGTGCCGGGCGAACATATTTTGGAAACCAAGGGCGTTACTTATTGTGCCACTTGTGACGGCGCGTTGCCGGCGTTTCGCAACCAGCCGCTCGTCGTCGTGGGCGGTGGCGATTCCGCGTGCGAAGAGGCGCAATACCTCACGCGTTTCGGCTCGATGGTTTATCTCGTGCATCGCCGCGACAGTTTGCGCGCATCCAAAATCATGGCCGACCGCACGCTGGCGAATCCAAAAATCAAACCGATTTGGGATTCTGCCATTACGGAAATTCTCGACGTGAAGCAGGACAATGTGACCGGCGTGAAATTGAAAAATCTCAAGACGGGCGAGGAAAAAATTCTGCCGGTCGCGGGCGTGTTCATCGCCATCGGCCATGTGCCGAACACGGATTTGTTCAAGGGCAAAATTACTTTGGACGAAAACGGTTTCATCGTTCCGCAAAATGGCACGATGACAAATGTTCCCGGCGTCTTTGTGGCGGGCGACTGTGCCGACCATGTTTATCGCCAGGCCATCACGGCGGCGGGTGCGGGTTGCGCGGCGGCGATTGATGCGGAACGTTTTCTTGCCGCAGAGAATCAATAATTTTTCCATGCAGAGCAACCGCCAGCAGGATTTTAGCAAGACTGTTAAAGGAGTTATTCATTGACGGTCGCGCGTTCCCAGATAAAATCACCCATCGGTTAAAGGAAAATCACTCCACCACCAAAAATTAAAATATAAAATAATTATGGCAGTAAAAGTAGCAATCAACGGATTCGGTCGTATCGGCCGGATGGTATTTCAAGCATTGTGCGATCAAGGTTTGCTCGGCAAATCAATTGATGTCGTCGCCGTCGTGGACGTTTCCACGGATGCGGATTACTTCGCCTACCAGATGAAATACGATTCCATCCACGGCAAATTTAAGCACGCCGTGACCACCGAAAAGAGCGATCCCGCGCTCGCCGAACCCGACATCATTGTCGTCAACGGCCATAAGGTGAAGTGCGTCGGCGCGGTGAAAGACCTCGCGACGTTGCCGTGGAAAGCGCTCGGCGTGGACATCGTCATCGAATCCACCGGTCTCTTCACCGATAGCGAAAAAGCTCAGGCGCATATTACTGCTGGTGCGAAGAAAGTTATTATTTCCGCGCCCGGCAAAGGTGAAGTTAAAACCATCGTCATGGGCGTCAATGAAGGCGAATACGACGCGGCGAAACATCACATCGTTTCCAATGCGAGCTGCACGACGAACTGCCTTGCGCCGCTCGTTCACGTTTTGATCAAGGACGGTTTCGGCATCGAGACCGGTTTGATGACCACGATTCACGCGATGACGGCCACGCAGAAAACCGTGGACGGCCCGTCCAAGAAAGATTGGCGTGGCGGACGCGCGGCGAGCATCAACATCATTCCGAGCACCACCGGCGCGGCGAAAGCGGTCGGCGAAGTGTTGCCCATCACCAAAGGCAAGCTCACCGGTATGTCGTTCCGCATTCCGACGGCGGACGTCTCGGTGGTTGATCTGACGGTTCGCACCGTGAAGGACACGAGCATCGAAGAGATTGATGCCGCGTTGAAGAAAGCCAGCACGACCTATCTCAAAGGCATTCTCGGCGTGACCGATGAAGAATTGGTTTCCACCGACTTCATCCACGACAATCGCAGCTCCATTTACGACAGCCTTGCGACATTGCAAAATAATTTGAAGGGCGAAAAACGCTTCTTCAAGATTGTGAGCTGGTATGACAATGAATGGGGTTACAGCAACCGTGTCGTTGACCTCGTGAACTACATCACGGCCAAGGGAATTTAATTTTCCACAATAATTCAAAACGGCGAACTGGCAACAGTTCGCCGTTTTTTTATCCAAAAATAAATTTTTTAATTTTGCCTTGGCTCGGCTTGATGGGTAAGCATGGGAGATATTGCGAACCGGAGAAAACAAAACTTTTCAACGTTAAACATTTGAGTGCTGAAGGCAGTTGCAAATGTTTGTGAAAAAGTTCACAAGAAGTCGGTCGCTCGGCAAGGCGGTTGCTAAAGGAATCTTGAATGACCAAACCCATCGCTGGCTGGCAAAATAATTTCAGATGGGCGGAACGGCAGATTGCCCTGAAAAATCAGGTTGATTACTGCTTTGGCACGTTTTATACAGATGGCCGGAGGGAATTTTCGGGCCGGAGCGACTGGCGGTAAATGTTCACGAAGTCAAAAAAACAACCGACGGAATATGCTTAAGCAATACCAAGTCAACCATGGTTTCGACGAGATGGCGGATGCACAGAATGGCGTGCGCCCGCATTACCAGAAATTTCACAAGCTGTTCGGCGAATTGACCAAGCCGGAATTTCAATCCAAGCGCGAGGCGATTGATAATGCTTTTTTGCGGCAGGGCGTCACTTTCAATGTCTATGGCGACGCGGCGGGCGCGGAGAAAATTTTTCCGTTCGATCTGCTGCCCAGAATTATTCCGGCGAAGGAATGGGAACATCTCGAACGCGGCCTGACGCAGCGCATCACGGCGCTGAATCTTTTCCTGCACGATATTTATCACGAGCAGAGAATTCTGAAGGACGGCGTCATTCCGGAATTTTATATTTTGTCAGCGAAACATTTCCGGCGCGAGTTTGTGGGTTTCAATGTGCCGAAGGATATTTATATCCACATCTGCGGAACGGATTTGATCCGCGACAAGGATGGAAACTATCTCGTGCTGGAAGACAACGGACGTTGTCCGTCCGGCGTGAGCTATGTTCTGGAAAATCGCCGCGCGATGAAGCGCGCGTTTCCGGGAATGTTCGAGGGCATCGGCGTGCGACCGGTGGAAAATTATTCGCAGGAACTTTTGAAGTCGTTGCGCTACATCGCGCCGTCGGGCGTCGCCGATCCGACGGTGGTGTTGCTGACGCCGGGCGCTTACAACAGCGCGTATTTTGAACACACTTATCTCGCGCGACAGATGGGCATTGAGATTGTCGAGGGACGCGATTTGTTCGTGAAAGATTCGCGCGTGTTCATGCGCACGACGAAAGGGCCGCAGCCGGTTCACGTCATTTATCGCCGCATTGACGATGATTTTATTGACCCGACGGTTTTCCGCAAAGATTCGATGCTGGGTGTGCCGGGACTCATCAACGCGTATCGCGCGGGCAATGTTTCGCTGGCGAATTCCATCGGCACGGGCATTGCGGACGACAAGGTGGTTTATTATTTCGTGCCACGCATGATCAAATACTACCTTGATCAGGAACCGATTTTACAAAATGTGGAGACGTATCTGGCGAGCGAAGAAGCAGATAAAAAATACATTTTGGAAAATCTGGAAAAGCTGGTTGTAAAAGCCGCGAACGAATCCGGTGGCTACGGAATGCTGATGGGGCCGAAGGCGTCGAAAGCGGAAATTGAAAAGTTCCGTGAACTGATTATCGCCGAGCCGCGCAATTATATCGCGCAGCCGATGATCAACCTCTCGCAACATCCGACGAGCTGCGACGGCAGTTTTGAAGGTCGTCATGTGGATTTGCGTCCGTTCGTTTTGAGCGGTGAACGCACCACGATTATTCCCGGCGGACTTACGCGCGTCGCGTTACGCAAAGGTTCGCTCGTCGTTAATTCGTCGCAAGGCGGCGGCAGCAAAGATACCTGGGTTTTGTATGGAGACGAATAAAACTAATTCAGAATTTTACCGCTAAACAAAATGTTATCCCGCGTCGCCAACTCTCTCTACTGGATGGCTCGTTACATCGAGCGCTCGGAAAATATCGCGCGCATCGTGGATGTGAATCTGCAACTCCTCCTCGATATTCGCAACCTCGACGAGAAACGTCTTACCGCCTATTGGCTGCCCATCGTGCAGGCCACGGGCGATGAGGAATCTTTCTTCAAAAAAAATCCGCAGGCCACCGGCAAGGCTGTCACGGAGTTTCTCGTGTTTGACATGGATAATCCAAACTCGCTGTTGCAATCCATTTGTCAGGCGCGCGAAAACGCCCGCATGGTGCGTGATCAGATTAGCGGCGAACTGTGGGAGGAATTAAATCGCCTTTATTTATTTGTCCGTTCGCCTTACGCGCGCGAAGTCTGGCGGCGCAGTGCGGGCGAATTTTTTCAGGAAATCAAATCCAGTTCGCTCCACATCATCGGCATCATCGAGGCCACGCTGATTCGCAATGAAGGCTGGTGGTTCGTGCGCGTCGGCCAATTGCTCGAGCGCGCGGACAAGACCACGCGCATCCTCGACGTGCGCTATCAGAGTTTGCCGGAACGCGGCGTGCCCGAACGCATCAGTCCCGATGAGGCGCTGGAATGGTCCGCCGTGCTGCGTTCATGCAGCGCGTGGGACGCCTACAAAACCATTCACGGCGGCGACGTGCACCCGGGTAGCGTGGCGGAATTTTTATTATTGAGCGACGTGTTTCCGCGCTCCGTCCGCTTTTGCGTGAACGAATTGAACCTGGCGTTGCGGAACATTTCCGGCGTGGCCAGCGGGCGTTTCACCAACGATGCGGAAAAACTTACCGGTCGTTTTCTGGCGGAATTGCAATTTAGCACCATCGAGGAAATTTTCGATGTCGGCCTGCATCGTTACTTGGATGAAGCGCAGGCGAAGTTGAACAACGTCGGCGGCGAACTGTTCCGCGCGTATATTTTTCAGCCGTTTGAAAATCCTGATGAAGTCCACATGGTTCAACAGGAAGAGCAGCAGCAGCAAAAGCAAATGATGAAGGATAAATTATGAATGATGAAACTTTCACCGCGCGGCGTTCCAGCACATTCATAATTCACAATTCATAATTCATCCTTTTTTATTCGATGTCTATCCACGTCGCGCTCCATCACAAAACGCATTACAAATACGACCGGCTCGTGAACCTTGGGCCGCAAGTCGTGCGGCTCCGGCCCGCGCCGCATTCGCGCACGCGAATCTTGAGCTATTCGCTGAAAATTACGCCGGAGAAACATTTCATCAACTGGCAACAGGATCCGCAGTCCAATTACGCCGCGCGCCTTGTGTTTGAAAAGCCCACGCGCGAATTTTGCGTCGAAGTGGATTTGGTCGCCGAGATGGCGGTGCTAAATCCGTTTGATTTTTTCCTCGAACCGGACGCGCAAAAATTTCCCTTCGCTTACGACCATTCGCTTGACCACGAACTCGCGCCGTTTCAGCGCAAATGCCATCTCACGCCAAATTTCATGCGGTATCTGGCGGTTGTGCGTAACGAATTGTTGGGCGAGGCCAAACGCCGGGCGAAACCTGATTCACCCAGTGATGACAAGCTGACGACCAACGATTTCATCGTCGCGGTGAACCAGCGGCTGTGGAAGGACATCAAATATACCATCCGCATGGAACCCGGTGTGCAGGCGCCGGAAGAAACGCTCACGAAAATGAGCGGCTCCTGTCGCGATTCGGCGTGGCTGCTGGTTCAACTCTTTCGCCATCTCGGAATTGCTGCGCGGTTCGTCAGCGGCTATTTGATTCAACTTAAAGCCGACGTGAAAGCGCTCGACGGCCCGAGCGGAGCGGAAAAAGATTTCACGGATTTACACGCGTGGACGGAAGTTTATTTGCCCGGCGCAGGTTGGATTGGTCTCGACCCGACTTCCGGTTTGCTCGCGGGCGAAGGCCATATTCCACTCGCCTGCACGCCGGATCCTTCGAGCGCCGCGCCGATTTCCGGCGGCGTGGATGAATGCGAAACCGAGTTTGAATTCGACATGACGGTGAAGCGCGTTTACGAATCGCCGCGCGTCACCAAGCCTTACACCGAGGAGCAATGGGCGGACATCGAGAAGCTCGGCCACGCGATTGACGTGGATTTGAAAAAGGGCGACGTGCGCCTGACGATGGGCGGCGAGCCGACATTTGTTTCGACGGAAGATCCTGACGGCGCGGAATGGAATTTCACCGCGATGTCGCACAAGAAACGCATTCTTTCCGGCGAACTGATCAAACGGCTGCGCGGAAAATTTGCGCCCGGCGCGCTGCTGCATTACGGTCAGGGCAAATGGTATCCCGGTGAACCATTGCCGCGTTTCGCGCTGGGCTGTTACTGGCGCAAGGACGGCGTGCCGATCTGGAAAGATGATTCACTCATCGCCGATGAATCAAAAAATTATGGCCACGGCGCGAAAGAGGCGAAGGCGCTGGCGGAACGACTCGCCAAGACGATTGGCGCTGATCCAAAACATCTTATTCCCGCTTACGAAGACGCGTTTTATTACACTTGGAAAGAGCGTCGTTTTCCGTCGAACGTCACGCCGGAAAAATCTAATCTCAAGGATAAATTAGAGCGTGACCGCATCGCAAAAATTTTTCAGCAAGGACTCGGCTCGGTCGTCGGCTACACGCTGCCGATCAAACGCGCGTCGTATGGCCAGCAGCACGGCTGGACTTCCGGCAACTGGTTTTTGCGCGATGACGACACGCTGTGGTTGATTCCCGGCGACTCCGCGATGGGCCTGCGTTTGCCGCTCGATTCCGTGCCGTGGGTCGCGGAAAAAGATTTTCCGTGGCTGCGGCCGCAAGACCCGTCGGAACCTGATTTGCCGCCGTTGCCGAAAGAATTTCCGTATCGTCAACAAGTCGTTGGCCGACGCAACGCGCCTTTGACGCCCGGTTACGGGCCGGGTCAACGCGCACAAAAACTCGACAAGTCCGAACCCGATGAAAATCCCAATCGCCAGCCTGCATCGGGCGAGAGCGCGCCGTGGATCATCCGCACCGCGCTCTGCGTCCAGCCGCGCGAGGGTCGGCTGCACGTTTTTATGCCGCCGGTGGAGAAGGCGGAAGATTATTTGGATCTCATCGCCGGCATTGAAACGTCCGCTGCCGAAACTGGTTTGCCCGTCGTCATCGAAGGCGAAACGCCGCCCAAAGATCCGCGCCTGAACAAGCTTGCCGTGACGCCCGACCCCGGTGTCATCGAAGTCAATATGCACCCAAGCAAAACTTGGGACGAACTCGTCGAGCGCACCACGACGGTTTATGAGGAAGCGCGGCAGATAAAACTCGGCACGGAAAAATTCATGGTGGACGGACGCCACACCGGCACGGGCGGCGGCAACCATATCATCATCGGCGGCGAAACGCCGCAGGACTCGCCAGTCTTGCGCCGGCCTGATTTGCTGCGTTCGCTGCTTTCGTATTGGCAGAATCATCCGTCGTTGAGTTGGATTTTTAGCGGCCTGTTCATCGGCCCGACCTCACAGGCGCCGCGCATTGACGAGGCACGCAACGATTCACTCTATGAACTCGACGTCGCGTTCAAGGAAATGGACAAACAGATTGGCGCGCACGGTCACACGCCGCCGTGGATGGTGGATCGGTTGTTTCGTAACTTGCTGATTGATTCCAGTGGCAACACGCATCGCGCCGAGTTCAGCATTGATAAATTATTCGCGCCCGAAAGCAGCACCGGTCGTCTCGGCCTTGTCGAGATGCGCGCGTTTGAAATGCCGCCCGACGCGCGCATGAGTCTCGCGCAACATTTGTTGCTGCGCGGTCTTGTCTCGAAATTTTGGCGCGAGCCGTATAAAAATAATCTCGTGCGCTGGGGCACGGACATTCACGACCGCTGGATGTTGCCGCATTTTTGCGAAACCGATTTTCGTGAAGTCATCGGCGATTTGAACGAAGCCGGTTATCCATTCCAAGCCGAATGGTTCGCGCCGCACTTTGAATTTCGTTTCCCGCGCATCGGCGATTTGGAGCAGCGCGACATGAAGATCGAACTCCGCACCGCGCTCGAACCGTGGCATGTCCTCGGCGAAGAACCTGGCGGCGGCGGCACGGTGCGTTACGTTGATAGTTCCGTCGAGCGTTTGCAAATCAAGGCGAGCGGCCTCGCGGGCGACCGTTTCGCCATCACCTGCAACGGCCATCGCGTGCCGCTGCATCCGACCGGCACGAACGGCGAAGGCGTTGCCGGTGTGCGCTATCGCGCGTGGCAGCCACCGATCTGTCTGCAACCGACTATTAAATCGCACGCGCCCTTGCGCTTCGACATTTACGATACTTGGAACCAGCGTTCGCTCGGCGGCTGCACCTACAACGTCGCGCATCCGGGCGGTCGCAGTTACGACACGTTCCCGGTGAACAGCTACGAAGCGGAGTCGCGGCGTCTCGCCAGATTTTTCCGGCATGGTCATCAGCAGGGAAAATTTACGCCGCCACCGGAAACTGTGAACAGCGACTTTCCGTTCACGCTGGATTTGCGTAATGTCTGACGCGGAAAATAAAAACAGCAACCGCGATCAGATGTCTCAATCGCAATCTCAATCCGCGACGGGCGACACCGGCTTCGTAAAAAAGGCGACGCCGGAAAGTCTGTTGTCCCGTTACAAACGCAGCGCGGGCGCGTTTGATGAATTGCTCAAGGCAAATGGAGAAATTTTTCCGCACTACGCCAGGCTGTTCGGCGAACTGGAAGAATTTGGGGCAACCGAATTGGCGCGGCGCGCGGATGCGTGTCAGCGATTTGTCCACGAACACGGCATCACTTACAACGTCTATGGCGACCCGCGCGGCATGGAACGTCCGTGGCAGCTTGACCCAATTCCGTTCGTCATCGCGCCGGAAGAATGGCGTTTGCTCGAAACCGGTTTGATCCAGCGTGCGACCTTGCTGAATAAAATTCTCGCGGACTGTTACGGCGCGCAGGAACTCATCCGCTCGCGTTGGCTTTCGCCCGCGCTGGTTTTCGGTCAGCCGGATTTTTTGCGTCCGTGCCACGGCATAAAAATTCCCGGCGATACTTTTTTACATTTTTACGCCGCCGATTTGTCGCGCTCGCCGGATGGACGCTGGTTTGTGGTCTCCGACCGCACGCAAATTCCCACCGGCGCGGGCTACGCTCTCGCGAACCGTCTTGTCACTTCGCGCATTTTACCGGAAGCGTTTCGCGACAATCACGTTCATCGCCTCGCGGGATTTTTTCTCGCCGCGCAAAATTCGCTCGCGCAACTTGCGCCGCGTCAGGCCGAGCGCGCGCGCGTCGTGATGCTCACGCCCGGCCCGCACAACGAAACGTATTTTGAGCAGGCCTACCTTGCGCGTTATCTCGGTTACATGCTGGTCGAGGGACAGGATTTGACCGTGCGCGACAATCACGTTTTTTTGAAAACTTTGAGCGGACTTGAACGCGTGGACGTGATTCTGCGCCGTGTGGACGATGATTTTTGCGACCCGCTTGAACTTATAAACAATTCCATTCTCGGCGTTCCCGGCCTGGTTGAAGCCGTGCGCGCGGGCAATGTTGTTATGGCCAACGCGCTCGGCAGCGGCCTTGTGCAAAGCCCGGCGTTCATGTCGTTTTTGCCGGGGCTGTGCGACCATTTGCTCGGTGAAAAAATAAAACTGCCGTCCGTCGCGACATGGTGGTGCGGCCAAAAAGCCGCGCGCGAACACGTCCTGAAAAATCTCGGACGGCTCGTGGTGAAACCCGCGTTCCGCACACATTTTAAAATCGCCGAGGCCGAGCGTGATGAATTAAAACGGCGCATTGAATTTGATCCCGATTTATTTGTTGCACAGGAACGCGTGGAACTTTCCACCGCGCCGACGTGGCAAAAAAATTCGCTCACGGCGCAGCCCGTCAGCCTCCGCGTTTTTCTGGTGGCCGATGGCAAAGGCGGTTATTGCTTGATGCCTGGCGGACTCGCGCGCGTCTCGCCGGACAGCGATGGAAAATTTATTTCCATGCAGCGCGGCGGCAGCAGCAAAGACACATGGATTCCTTCCGCAACGCCCGTCGAGGAATTGACGTTGCTTCATGGCGGCAATCAAAATACCGAGTTGCGCCGCACGGGAAACAATCTGCCGTCGCGCCTCGCGGATAATTTTTTCTGGCTTGGCCGTTATTCCGAACGCGCGGATGCCACGTCACGACTGCTCCGAAGTGCGTTGCTGCGATTCAATCCCGAACGCGCGGGCGGTGCCCGACCATTGCTTGCGCCGCTGTTGCAGACGTTGGAAATTCAAGGCCAGTTGCCTGGCATTTCCACCAAGCCGGAGTTGTGGGCGAATGCGGAAGCGTTCGAGGCGGAGTTGCTCGCGGCAATTTTTGACCCGGAACGCGCGGGCAGTTTGCGGCAGACGGCGGAACAATTGCAACGGCTCGCGATGCTCGTGCGCGACCGCACGTCGAATGATATGTGGCGCGTGTTGAGCCAGATTGACGACCGGCTCGCGACGCCGCCGCCGAAACAAGTGATGCTCGCGGGCGATGCCGTTGGCGTGCTAAATCAAACGCTGATGGGACTTGCCGCATTCCACGGTCTCGCGCGCGAGAACATGACGCGTGCGCAGGCGTGGCGTTTTCTCGACATGGGTTTGCGCCTCGAACGCGCGATGTATCTGTGCACCTTGCTCGATGCGACGCTGCGTTCGTCGGAAGCCGAAAACCCCAGTTTGCTCGAAGCGATTCTCGAAGTCGTGGACAGCTCGATTACATTTCGTTCGCGCTACAATTTGTTGCCGACCATTCCGGCGGTGTATGATCTCGTGTTGCTCGACGATAAAAATCCGCGCTCGGTTTTGTTCCAGATCAAGCAGCTTGTAAAACATTTTGACAAGCTGCCGAAGGAACGCAGCGACACGGCCAGTCCGGGAAAAACGATTTTGGAAAACTGTCTGTCACGTTTGGAACGCGTCGATGCGCGCGAGCTGGCCAGTCCGTCGGCGAACTGGCAGGAGTCCGCGCTCGCCGCGACCATCCGCGAAATTTTGCGCGCGTTGCCGCAATTGTCCGACGCCATCGCCGCAAGCTATTTCGCGCATTCGGCGATTTCAAGAACCGGACGCGGAGAAATGTAATGAACTACCACATCACCCATCGCACGCTTTACGAATACGCCGCGCCGGTGTCCGTCTCGCATCACGTCGCGCGCCTCGAACCGCTGGTCACGGCGACGCAATCGCGCGAAAGTTTTTCGCTCCAGATTTTTCCCGAACCCGCGTTGCGCAAGGCGCGCACGGATTATTTCGGCAACCAGCTTTGCTTTTTTGCGATTCAGGAAATCCATTCCAAACTGGAAATCATCACCAGCAGCCGCGTAACGGTGTCGCCGAAAAATTCGTCGCAAAACGAATCCACCGCGCCGTGGGAATCTGTCGCCGAAATGTTTCGCGATCCCGTTTCGCCCGAAGTTGTGGACGCGTATCAATTTGTTTTTGATTCGCCGCAGGTGCGCGCGTCGCAGGAATTGGCCGAATACGCCCGCGAAAGTTTTGGCAAAGACACGCCGTTGCTCGTCGGCGCACGCGATTTGACGCGTCGCATTTTTGAGGATTTCAAATTTGATCCGCGCGCCACAAATGTCGCGACGCCATTGGAAGAAGTCTGGGTGAAGCGGCGCGGCGTGTGTCAGGACTTCGCACATTTCGGCATCGCGTGTCTGCGCTCGCTCGGTTTGCCTGCGCGTTACGTCAGCGGTTATTTGCGGACGCATCCGCCCGCAGGCAAGCCGCGGCTCGTCGGCGCGGATGCGTCGCACGCGTGGTTCCGAATTTTTTGTCCCGACACCGGTTGGGTGGATTTTGATCCGACGAATAACGTGCAGCCCGCCGAGGAACACATCATTGTTGCTTACGGTCGTGACTACGGCGACGTTAGTCCGGTCGCAGGAATTTTAACCGGCGGCGGCGCGCACGAAGTGAAAGTTTCCGTGGACGTTGAGCCGCTTGAATAAAGGAGGATTTGCCGAATTATGAAGTGGGAAATTATACATCGCACGCGTTACACCTACGCCACGCCGGTGCGCGACAGCTTTAACGACGTGCGTTTGCAGCCGATGCCGATTCCCGAGCAGACGGTTGAATCGTTTTTGCTCAAGGTGATTCCCGCCGTGCGCCTGACGCATTCCAAGGATTTTTATTCCAACTGGATTCACCACTTTGACATTGTCGAACCGCACAGCAACCTTTTGATTGAGGCGAATTCCATTGTCATTACGCATCCACCCGCGCCGTTGCCGGACGAGAAACTCTGTTCCTTCGAGCAGATGCGCGCGGCGCCAAACATCGAACGCTGCTTTGATTATTTGCTCGCAAGCCGGTTCGTCGAACTCTCACCGACCGCTTGGAAACTCGCGCTCGATGCGACCGTTGATATTCACGACGCGTGGCAGGCGGCGCTCGCGCTGATGCGGTTTGTTCACGGTTTTCTGAAATACGAATCCGCCTCCACGCATGTCCACACGCACATGAGCGAAGTCATGCGCGACCGGCGCGGTGTGTGCCAGGACTTCGCGCACCTGATGATTGGTCTTAGCCGCGCGCTAAAAATTCCCGCGCGCTACGTCAGCGGTTATCTGGCCACCGAGGCCGCCAGTGCCACGCACGCGTGGGTGGAAGTTTTTATTCCCGGCCACGGCTGGCGCGGTCTCGACCCCAC
>DATCFH010000018.1:0-8201 GCA_036509625.1 Verrucomicrobiia bacterium | reverse complement strand
ATCTTAACCGGCGTCAGGGAACTTTGATTGTGAACAGGCAAAATGAACTTGCCGGTATCATCACGCGCGGCGACATTGTTCGCGCTTTGCGATTAAACGAACCAGAAAACATGACGGTGGCGGAAGCGGGCAGCACGAACCTTACCGTCGCGTTTCCTGACGAGCCATTGCACGCCGCGCTTACGAAAATGTTGCATCAAGATATAGGCCGGTTGCCGGTGGTGGAACGCAATAACCCTAAAAAAATCGTCGGCTATCTGGGGCGGGCATCCATCCTTTCCGCGCGGATGAAAATTCATGAAGAAGAAAATATCCGCCAGAAAGGCTGGGCTTCGCAGCATGTCGTTAAAACAAAACCGGCATAATTTATGATCAACCTTGCCTTGTGGAAATTCATCATCGCCACGCTTTCGGGCGCAATTATTCTTTACGCGCTTTGACCATGCCGCGCTTCCGCTATTACCGTGACCCGCTCTTTTTGGTTGGTTGCACCGCGTATGCCATCAACCGCTGGCTCGTCAAACCGCATTTCCACACGGGATTTTTTCATGACCATTTTAATGATTGCTGGCTGATTCCCTGCGCGCTGCCGCTCGTTCTCTGGTTGCATCGGCGACTTGGCTTGCGCCGGCACGATAACCCGCCGGAGATTTCTGAAATCGTGCCGCACCTTATTTTCTGGTCGCTGTTGTTCAAAGGAATCGGTCCAATCATCTGGTCGCACGCCACGCCTGATCCGTGGGATGTCTTGTGTTATTGGGGCGGTGGAATGGCGGCGTGGTTGTGGTGGCATCGTAAATCACAATCCTATCGTCCGGTAGCCAGATGAGCTTCGATAATCTCGCGCCGTATTATCGCTGGATGGAATTCATCTTCGCTGGCGGAAAAATGCACCGCTGCCGCACGGCCTTTCTCGATCAAATTCCACAACCCAAAAACATTCTGTTACTCGGTGAAGGTCATGGCCGCAGTCTGGTCGAGTGTTGCCGCCGGTTTGCCGATGCACAAATTACCTGTGTGGATGCGAGTGAACAAATGCTCGCGCAAGCCCGCCGGCAACTGGCGCGGCACAATCTGAAAGCCAGCCGCGTGGAATTCATCCACGCCGATATTTTGAATGGGTTGCCTTCTGGAAAAACTTACGACCTGATTGTCACAAACTTTTTTCTCGATTGTTTTACGCCTGAACAACTGGAACAAATGATTCCGCGAATCGCTGGCAGCTCGGCGCGAAATGCAAATTGGCTGGTTGCGGATTTTCAAATGCCGACCGGCGGATGGCGACGCATTCGTAGCCGCCAGATTATTTGGATGCTGTATGTCTTCTTCCGCCTGACGACCCGATTAACCGCGCGCGAACTAACCCAACCCGATTCATTTTTAGCGAAAGCCGGTTTCACGCTGCACCGCCGCAGCGAAAGTGAATGGGGATTGCTCCACAGCGACTGGTGGCAAAAACAATCAGGGCAAGGCCGCTGGCAAGACGGCAAATCTTTTCAAGCCGCGCACCGATTTTTCAATGGCGCGCGAGCAGGTAGCTTTTGAATTTTTCGTAGTCCGCATCCATCCGGTCGTAATCTTCCGGCAATTGAATTGCCGCCGTCATTGCGGGCGGAACATCCGGCGGCCAGCCGACGACTTTTTCAACTTCTTCAGGAAACTTCGCTGGATTGGCCGTCTCAACAATGACAGCGGGCGCGTCGCCGAGCGGTTCAACCGCATTCCAATCCAGAAAACCCTGCCACGCGACCACGCCGTGCGGTTCAAGCAGAATTTGGTATTGGTTCCAAAAATCCCGCAGCGACGTGCGTGTGCGTTCGTCGGAAATGGAACTGGAAAAAATATCGCGGCGCATCGCGACCAAGTCTGGCTGCCTATTAATTTTTCCAGTCTCGTCCATCTGCCCGCCGTAAACCGCCACGAGCCGCGCGAGGTTGCTCGGATGCCCGACGTTCATCGCGTTGGAAACTGAATTGCGTGACGGACAAATTTTTTGATAAACGCCGCTGGCGAGAAATTTCGGGAACGCGTCGTTATCGTTGACCGACGCGACGATTTTTTTCACCGGCAAACCCATCTCGCGCGCGACGACTGCGCCCATCATGTCGCCGAAATTGCCGCTGGGAATGGAAAATACAATCGGTTCGCCGTTTTTTGCGAGACGCGATGCCGCGTAAAAATAATAAACGCTCTGCGGCAGCAGGCGACCGATGTTGATGGAGTTTGCCGACGAAAGCGCGATGTGCGCCAGCGCGGGATCGGCAAAAGCGCGTTTCACCATCGCCTGACAATCGTCAAACTTTCCGTCAATCGCCACTGTTCGGACATTGTCCTTCAACGTCGTCATCAACTTGCGTTGCGACAGGCTGACTTCGTCAATCGGAAACAGCACGATGACTTGGATGCCGGGAATTTTGTGGAAGGCGTGCGCGACTGCCGCGCCCGTGTCGCCGCTTGTCGCGGTGAGAATGGTCAACTGTTTGCCTTCCTCGCGCAAAAAACGTCCGAACATTCGCGCCATCATTTGCGCCGCAAAATCTTTGAACGACGCCGTTGGGCCTTGATCCAGCCGCATCAAATGAACGCGGTCATGAATTTTTTCAATCGGGATGCTGAAGTCGTAAGCCTCGCGGCACATCGTCGCCAGCACATTATCTGGAATGATGCCGTCCGTGAATTTCGCCAGCACCCGAAAGGCGATTTCGTGATACGGCAAATTTGCAAACGCGGCGATTTCTTCCGGTGTCAGGCGCGGAAATTTTTCCGGAAAATAAAGCCCGCGATCCGGCGCCTGGCCGGCAAGGAGCGCCTCGCGCAAATTGACAGCGGGCGATTGTCCGTTGGTGCTGCGAAAAAGAAGCGCGCTCATTGCTCGAAGCTTTCCACGCGGATCATCACCGGTTTGCCTTTGACGGTCGGCAACTTCGCGATTTTGGCAAAGGCTTTGGCCGCCACGCCATTGGTCGCGTAATGCAGCATGAAAATTAAAGGAACACTTTCGCCCTCGTGACCTTCGGGCTGGATGACGGACGAAATGCCGATGTTCGACTGGCCGAAAATCGTCGCGATGCGCGCGAGCACGCCGGGTTTGTCCACGACGTTCAAGCGGACAAAATATTGCGAAACGACTTCGTCAATCGGCGCGACGGCGCCGGCGCATTCGTGTGGCACAAACGCGGGCAAACGATTTTTGATGCCGGTTTTAAGATCGAGCATCGCGTCGCCGATGTCGCTCAAAACGGAACTGGCCGTGGCGTCTTTGCCCGCGCCGCGTCCGTAAAAAAGTGCGTCGCCGACGATGTCGCCTTGCACGAACACCGCGTTAAAAACGCCGTTAACACTGGCTAAAACGTGCGCGTTCGGCACGAGCGTCGGATAAACCGAGACTTGCACGCGGCAACTGCCTGCCAGTTTTTTCACCGTGCCGATGAGCTTGATGGTGTAGCCGAGTTCGCCGGCAAATTTGATGTCGAGTGCGGAAATATGGCGGATGCCTTCGACGTGAATTTTTTTCGGATTAATCCAAAATCCGTGCGCGAGCGACGCGAGAATTCCAATCTTGTGCGCCGCGTCATGCCCGTCAATGTCGAGATCCGGCGGCGTTTCGGCGTAACCAAGTTTTTGCGCATCGGCGAGCACGGCGGAAAAATCCGCACTTTCCAATTTCATGCGCGTGAGGATGTAATTGCACGTTCCGTTCACGATGCCGTAAAGCGCCGTGATGCGGTTGCCGACAAAACCTTCGCGCAACGATTTGATGATCGGAATGCCGCCGCACACGCTGGCTTCGTAATAAAGATTCGTGCCGTATTTTTTGGCGGTGGCAAAAAGTTCCTCGCCGTGCGCGGAAAGCAAAGCCTTGTTTGCGGTGACGACGGGCTTGCCGAGTTTCAGCGAAGTTAAAACCACTTCGCGCGCAATTGTCGTGCCGCCGATGAGTTCGGCGACGAGATTGACTTCGGGATCGCACACGACTTCGCGCCAGTCGGTCGTCAGCAAATTTTTGGGAATGGTCGTGGCGCGTTTTTTCTGCAAGTCGCGCACGGCGACGCGGTGGACTTTTATGTCCGCGCCGACGCGCGAGCCGAGGAGCGCGCCGTTGCGCGCGAGCGCTTCAAACACGCCGCTGCCCACGGTTCCGCCGCCGATGATTCCAAGATTAACCTGCTGCATAATTAAGCGCACAGCTTGCCGCGAAACGGAGCAGGGGACAACTTCAAAGAATGCCGAAGGATGAATTATGAATGAAGAAACAAATCAAGCCGCGTTGAAGTGCGCGCCAATTTCTCCGGCGATTTTTTCCAGCGTGCGCGCTTCGTCCGGCGTGTAGGTGTGTTCGCGCCGTGTGCCGATGCCGAGCGTGCCGAGAATTTTTTCGCCGTCGCGGATGGGCACGCACAACGCGCCGCCGACGCCGGTCTGTTTTGCGCCGGGCTTGGCGACGCCGCTGGTATCGGTTTGCAAATTGCAAATCGTCACCGGCTGATTTTGCGCGACGGTCTGGCCGGCGATGCCTTTGCCGACGGGAATGGTTTTTACAACATCGAGCAACTGTGGCGGCAGGCCGATTTGCGCGACGAGGTGAAGCAATTGCGTCGGCGAATCCAATCGGTGAATCGTTCCGGTCTCGGAATGAAATGTTGCCAGCGTGTCGCGCAGAATTTTTTCAAGCGCCTCGTTCATTTTGGTTCGCCGGAACGATAATGCAGCACTTTCACTTTTTCCAAAGTTACCAGTCCGCCGCCGAGCATTTTTTCCAGTTCGGGCAGGAAGGAATTAATTTTTTCCTCGCTGTCCACGATTTCGATGACGAGCGGCAAATCCATCGAGAGCCGCAGGATTTTCGCCGTGTGCAGGCGGCTGGCCTTGCCAAAACCCATCGGCCCGCGCAGCACGGTCGCGCCGGCGAGATGCCGTTCGCGCGCCTTGAGCACGATGGCTTCGTAGAGCGGCAGGTGTTCCCAGCGGTCGCTTTCGCCAAGAAAAATGCGGAGCAGGACGGCGTCAGTTGGAATTTGCATAAAGGCCTTTTTTTAACCACGGATGGACACGGATTAACACGGATAAAGAAATGAAATTCATCCGTGTGTATCTGTGTTTATCCATGGTTGAATTGTTTTTCATTTTGCGGAATTAAAAATTGAGCCCAGCGCGTAACCCAGCCACACGGCGACGAGGCATAGCACGACGGACGATAAAATATAGCCGCCGGCGTAAAACCATTGGCGATCCAGCGCGAATCGGAGGGTTCGCAGGCTGAATGAGGAGAATGTCGTGTAGCCGCCACAGACACCGATCATCAGAAACTGCCGGACGCCGGGCGCAATCAACACGCGTCCGTCGGGATCAGAAAACGCCGCGAACACACCGATGAGAAACGAGCCGGTGACGTTGATGGCGAGTGTGCCCCACGGAAACGTCTCACCCCAACGCGCCGTGATCAGGCCGTCGAGGCCGAACCGCGTCACGCTGCCGAGCGCGCCGCCGAGTGCCACCCAAAGATATGCGAGCATAAATTCGTTGGAATCTTGCAACCGCCGTCGAATCTACGCAACCGAAATACGCCTAACGCGCCAAGCCGTCGGTGATGGCCACGGGCCTGGATTCGAGTTGAATCGTGGCTGGCTCCAGTCCATTGCGGGTCGCAGTCAAAGTGATTTTGCCGGACGCGAGCGTGGCGCGAATGGCGACGCGGTTGATGCCGCACTCGGTGTCGAGCCAGAAATTGTTGACGGAATTTATTTTGCCGCTGTTGTAGCCGCCGCGCCAAATCGCCGGGCCGGTCAATTTGAAATCCACGCGCGCCTCGTCCGTCGGACAGCGCCGACCTTGCGCGTCCACCACTTCCACATCGAAGAACGCCACGTCCGAGCCGTCGGCCTGCAAACCATTGGGCGAAACGTGCGGCGTGAGTTTGATAGCTTTCGCCGCTCCAGCGGTTTCAATTTCGTCTTGCGCGACAATTTTTCCATTTGCGCTGGCGACCGCAGAAATTTTTCCGGCGACAAATTGAATTTTTGGAAACGCAAAAATGTAGCCGTTCATCGGCGCGCCAGATTTGCCGAGCGATTTTCCATTCACAAACAGTGCCACTGAATCGCAATGGTTCGCCGCGACGTAAATCGTCTTCACCGTGTTCGCCGGATAATTCCAGTGGCCAATAATGTGTATATCTGGCGCGGGATTTTGCATCACGTGATAAACATAATACGCCTGCTTCGGCAAGCGCACAGAATCCACCTTGCCGCTGACGCGACAGACTTCGCTGCTGTCCTGCCGGCCATCGGCGTTCGCGTCCGACCAGTAAATCGAAGCGTAGGCCGCCCACTTGGAATGCGCCGGATCGGTGTTGGAAATACGGTTGATAAAATAATCGTGATAACGCTCGGCGGCGGCGAGACAGAACGTTTCCGAGTTCCAGCCGTAAGTGTCGTTTGGTCCTTTTTTGAAACCGAAATGCGGCGGCGAAAAATCATCCCAGAAACGCCGCGCGGCTTCATCGCGAAAATCTTCCGTCTCGATGAATGGCGCGCGGTCGCGGCGTTCCAGGCTGAACGCGCGGAACAGTTCCGACTTGTTCGTCAGTTCATCCGTGCGCGGGTCTTGCCCGATCATTACGCCAAAATATTCCGCGATGGGCGTGGAGCCGGCATCGTTCAACGTGCGGCAGCCAACCACGCGCCCGCCGTTTGGATCAAATTCTTTCCGCAAGTCCACCATCTGTTGCAGATGCGCGGGCGTGATGGAATTGTTGCCTGCTTCCCAAAATAAAATGCTCGGTGAATTGCGGAAATAAATCATCGAGTCGCGCATGACTTCCACGCGCTGTTCCCATTGGCGACCGGTGGCGTCCTTTTCTTTGTCGCCCGCCGGACAAACTTCCACGATGCCGTTTTTGTCGCACGCGCGCACATCCACGGCCTGCGGCGAAATGTGCATCCAACGGATATAATTCGCGTGCGTGCTGCGGACGAGTTGCGCGTTGTAATCGTGCATCCAATCGGGATACGCCTCGCCAAGTCCCGCCCATTCATCGCTCGCGCGTTGCGCGTAGCCGGTGAGATAAACAAACTTGTCGTTCAAATAAACGCCGCCGGTTCCAACGCCACCTTTGAATTCCGTCTTGCGAAAACCGGTGGTGATTTTTTGCACGTCCACGATTTTGTCATTCACCGTCAAAATGGAATAAACCTTGTAAAGATTGGGGGTTTCATCGCTCCAGAATTTTGCATCGCTCAATTTTCCGTTCGCAGTGAATACTTCGGTTTCGCCGCTAACCAGATCGGAAGCGTCACTGGAAAATTTCGCGCAGACATTTCCGTCTGCGTCCACGACGACGGCGGAGAGCGTGATGGATTGCTGGTCGCCGGATTCATTTTTTACCTGCGCTTCGAGGTTCACGTCGCAGGTTTTATTTTTGATGTCGAAGTTCGAGCCATAAATGTAAACGCCCGTCGTCTGCAAATTTTCATAAAGCGGCAAAGTCTGATAAATCTTGCCGGTGAGGTGCAGCACGATGTCATGGTTCAGGCCACCGTAATTCGGATTGAATGCGCGCCCCATCCATTCGTAGCCGGTGCCGGTCGCTTCCTCGACGTAATCATTGCTGTTGTCCACTTTCACGGCGATGACATTGTCCGCTTCGCCAAATTTTACAAAGCCCGTCAAATCGAGTCCGCACGCGGTGATGCCATTTTCAAAACGGCCGACCAATTTTCCGTTCACCCAAAAACGTCCGGCTTGTTTCAGTCCTTCAAATTCGAGAAAAACTTTTCCGTCCTTCGCGTTCGCGGGCAGCTTGAAATGTTTGCGATACCAAGCGATGCCCGACCACGCCTTCCGGTCGCCGCCGCTGTGGCTAATGATGGCGGTGTAAGAATCTGCATCATTAAAAGTATGCGGCGCGCTCACGTCGCTCCACTTGGAATCGTCGAACGTCACCGACTCGGCGTTCGTCACGTCCGCGCGGATGAATTTCCAGTTGGAATTAAAATTGTAATCCGCGTGCGGCGACGCGGGTGGCGTAAAGGTTTCCGCCGTGAGCGATGTGGCTAGTGCGATTAAAAAGCCGAGGCCAACAAGGATTGGATTTTTCATTTTCTGAAATTCAAATTGGCAGACGTAAACCGCAGGCGGTTGGTCGCAAAAATAAAATTGCGCGGGAATGGCTGTGGAAATTCATGCGGTGAGCATAACTTTTT
>DATCFH010000017.1:0-4107 GCA_036509625.1 Verrucomicrobiia bacterium | reverse complement strand
TGGCGCGGACAGAAATTAAAATTGGTTTCGCATACGCGCACGCGGCGGCGAGGGTTGCGCCAAATAAAACGACACCGAAATCTACTTTGTTAAAAAAACCGAGGCCGAACGCCGCGCCCGCGAGAAAAACATAACGAAGTTTTTGATTTCGCCATGCGAGCAGCACGAAGAAAAATCCCGCGCATCGACATACAAAACTCGGCACAAACGAACCCCAATCGAGCAGACCCAGAAAGAAAAATGACGGGTCGAGCGCGAGCAATAATCCGCCGGCGACGGCTTCCGTGAGTCCAAAAAGTTTCCAAACCCAGAGCATGAAAAATAGCAATCCGACCAATGTCCACGCGAGGTTTGACATGCGCGCGAGGAATACGCTGGGTTCAAAAAAGGTGAAGAGCGGAATCAGTTGCCAGCTTTTCACCGCGCCGAGATACGGTTGAATCCACACGGGAAACGGACGGTTCCAGAGATTCACCGTGCCATAGCCAGGCATGTGATAGCCGTGGACTTCGCCGGTTGTAAAATCTTTTGCCATGCCGGCAAAAATCCCCTCGTCATAATTATAGCCGAGCGAGGTCGCCGCCACGCCACCGAGCCAGAGCAGCGCAACCGCGAGCGCGAGCCACACGCCGAGGAGAATGGATAGTTCCCGTGCGCGGGAAGCGGAAGCTGCGGGTTGAATGGAGTTGGTCGCCACGATTTTTCGGTCGGGCGAAGTTGCCAAGCGGATGGAAAACTGTCGAGGTGAAATTAAAATTGGCTGGCGGGTTGCGCGCGGGAACTTTATTTTTTCCACATGAACGAAACCATTTTACAGCTCGACCTGCCCGGCATCACCAAAGTCCGCTCCGGCAAAGTCCGCGAAGTCTTTGACCTGGGCGATAGTTTTTTGCTCGTTGCCAGCGACCGCATTTCCGCCTTCGACGTCATCATGCCCAACGGCATTCCGCGCAAGGGCGAAGTGCTTACGCAGATTTCGCATTTCTGGTTTGAGAAATTTGCGTCGCTCGTGCCGAACCATCTGCTCGCCAAGGCAGATGATCCGTTGCCGAAAAATTTGCAACCGTTCGCCGCGCAACTCGCGCGCCGCTCGATGATTGTGAAAAAAGCCAAGCCGCTCGCCATCGAATGCATCGTGCGCGGCTATCTCTCCGGCAGCGGATTGAAGGAATATAAGAAATCGCAGACCGTCTGTGGCATCCAGTTGCCCGCCGGATTGGTGGATTCTTCGGAATTGCCGGAACCGATTTTTACGCCGTCCACCAAGGCTGAAGAAGGTCACGACGAAAATATAAACTTCGAGCAGGCGTGCAAAATCGTCGGCACGGAACTCGCCACGCAGGCGCGCGATTTGAGCCTGATGATTTACAAAGCCGGACGCGATTACGCCCGCCAGCGCGGCATCATCATCGCCGACACGAAATTCGAGTTCGGTCTGTTCGAGGGCAAATTGATTTTGATTGATGAAGTGCTCACGCCCGATTCCTCGCGCTTCTGGCCTGCCGACCAATACGCGCCCGGTCGCGGCCAGCCGAGCTTCGACAAACAATTCGTCCGCGACTATCTCGAAACGCTGACGTGGGACAAAACCCCGCCCGGCCCGAAACTCCCGGACGACGTCGTCGCCAAAACCAGCGCGAAGTATCTGGAGGCGTATGAAAAGCTGACGGGGAAGAAGCTGTAATGCAGCAAATCCCACAATATGGCGACAGTCGGCAATTAGGCTACTGTGCTTTTTGCGGTGGAAAACCAGAAACGCGCGACCACTGCCCGTCGCGCGTTTTGCTTGATGAACCATATCCAGAAAACCTTCCGGTTGTTCCAGCGTGTTTAGAATGCAATTCCAGATTTTCGCAGGACGAGGAGTATTTCGCATGTCTAATCGCTTGCGTAAAAGTCGGCTCAACTGAACCGGCCAAAATTCATCGCGAGAAAATCCGCAGAATCCTTTCCGAAAAGCCGATGTTGCGGACGAGACTGGAAAAGGCTCGCAAAGTTTCAGGCCCGAAAACCATTTTCACGCAGGAAGAACAACGAGTTCGTGCTGTCGTTGTAAAACTGGCTCAAGGACATTCTCTTTTTGAGTTGCATGAACCCTGTATCCAAATACCAGACGAAGTTGACATAAGGCCGTTTGAATTGATGTCAGCATCAGAACGTGATCACTTTGAAAATCCTGGCCAATCTTCAAGTTGGCCGGAGGTTGGCAGTCGGGCGATGCAGCGGATGGTTATTTTTGATTCGCAGATTGAAACGTCTTGGATTGAAGTCCAAGACGGCTTGTATCGCTTTAACGCTTCTATTGAAAACGGAATTACAATTCGGATAGTTGTTGACGAGTATTTAGCGTGTTTAGTTCGGTGGATGCCTTAAATTTTGGTTGGCAATGCAAACGCTCGTCGAAGATTTTCTGCAATACCTGCGCCACGAGCGCGGGCAGGCGGACAACACGGCGAAAACTTACGCCGCGCTGCTCGGCAAATTCACCGATTGGGCGGCGAAACAAAATCTCACGGACTGGCCATCGGTCGAGCTGAAGCATCTTATGGCGTTTCTTTCGCACGAGCGGATGAGAAACGCGCCCATCGGTCGCCCGGCCACACGCGCGGGTGCTGCTCCAAAATCCGCACGCCGCATGAGCGGCGAGAGCGTTTATCTGGAAATTGCGGCGTTGCGGGCGTTTTACAAATTTGCCGAGAATGAAAAAATGTTGCCAGCGAACATCGCGGAAAATCTCTCGCTGCCGCGCCGGTGGAAGCGCTTGCCAAAAGCGTTGTCGAACGACGAAATAAAAAAATTGCTCGCGCCGGAAAATCCCGAAACGCCGGAAAGCTTGTGTGATCAGGCGATTTTGGAACTGGCTTACGCTTCCGGTTTGCGGTTGTCTGAATTGAAAAATCTCCGGCTCGAACAACTTCACCTCGAAGCTGGCTTCATCAACGTCATCGGCAAGGGAAACAAAGAGCGCGTTGTGCCGGTGGGAAAAACAGCCGTCAAAGCGTTGAATCGTTTTATTGAAAGCGACGGTGGTCGCCGTAAATTTATCAAACCGCATTCACCGGCAAATGTGTTTCTGAATAAGCGGGGCAAGGCATTTGCCGCCGTGACTTTGTGGAAACGAATTAAAAAGCGCGTTGAGCGCAACGGCATGGAACGCAACATCACGCCGCATATGCTGCGGCATAGTTTCGCGACGCATCTGCTGGAGCATGGCGTGGATTTGCGCGTGATTCAGGAGTTGCTCGGCCACGCGAGCATCGGCACGACGGAGATTTATACGCACGTCACCGGAAATCGTTTGCGCGAAATCCACCGCAAATTTCATCCGCGCGCGTGACTACTCGAAATCGTAAACGACGACTTTTTTCACGAACGGTTTTACGCATTGCGCGATGAATTCCAGATGCTGCGGATGCACTTGATATTCGTCCTGCGCTTGTTTGCTGGCAAAAACGGTGTTGAGCGCGACTTGATAAGTCTGATCTACGACCGGTCGCGTGCTGCCGACCATTTTGCCGATGTGAAAATGCGTGAGGCCGGGAATATTTTTCAGAAATTTATTTCCGCCGGCAACGATTTCGTCAGCAGCGTTGGATTTGGCCGGGTCAATCCAGAAAACGACAAGGTGTGAAAACATAATTCTGAAATTGAACCACCAAGACCCTGAGGCACAAAGAAAAATTTCTGCTTCGTGACTTTGTGCCTTTGTGGTTAGAATTTTCGGAATGAGCAAAACCGCATTGTTATTCGCCGGTCAAGGCGCGCAAGTTGTCGGCATGGGCAAAGACTTGGCTGAAAAATTTCCGTCCGCGAAAGCGTGGTTCGACCGCGCCAATGCTGCGCTCGGTTACGATCTGACTAAAGTTTGTTTTGAAGGGCCGGAAGCGGATTTGACCAAAACCGAAAACGCGCAGCCGGGGATTTTTCTCGTGAGCTGGGTCGCGTTCCAACTTTTGAAAGAGCAAGTGCCGAACCTGAAGTTTGACGCCACCGCCGGTTTGTCGCTCGGCGAATTCACGGCGTTGACGGCGGCGGGCGCGATGAGTTTTGAAGACGGCTTGCGCGTCGTGCGCCTGCGCGGACGTTTTATGCAGGAGGCTTGCGAAG
>DATCFH010000016.1:0-20899 GCA_036509625.1 Verrucomicrobiia bacterium | reverse complement strand
CAAGCTTGTGCCTTTGAGTGCCGTCGCCAAACTCACGCGCAGCTTGGGGCCAACCAGCATTTCTCATGTCGGCCAATTGCCCGCCGTCACCATTTCCTTCAACCTCGCGCCCGGCGTTTCGCTCGGCACCGCCGTCGAACGATTGCAGAAAGTTGAAGCCGATTTGCATTTGCCCGCGACCATCACCGGCAGTTTTCAAGGCTCGGCGCAGGTATTTCAATCGTCATCGCAAGGACTTTTTCTCCTGCTCATCGTGTCCATTATCATCATCTACATCATTCTGGGAATTTTGTATGAAAGCTTCATTCATCCCATCACGATTTTGTCCGGCCTGCCATCGGCGGGATTTGGTGCGCTGATCACCTTGATGCTGTTCGGCCTCGACTTAAACATCTACGGCTTTGTCGGCCTCATCATGCTCGTCGGTCTTGTGAAGAAAAACGCCATTATGATGATTGACTTCGCCATCGAGGCGCAACGCGGTGGCAAATCCGCCGCCGAAGCGATTCACGAAGGCTGCCTGTTGCGCTTTCGCCCGATTATGATGACGACCATGTGCGCGCTCATGGCCACGCTACCCATCGCGCTTGGCCTGGGTGCCGGCGGCGAATCGCGCAAGGCGCTCGGCCTCGCCGTCGTCGGCGGGTTGGTGGTTTCGCAATCGCTGACACTCTACATCACGCCCGTGATTTATCTCTACATGGAACGGTTTCAACAAAAATTTAGTCGCAAGAAAAATTCCATTCCCGCGCCCGCCGTCACAGCTTGAAAATTAAATTCAAAAAAACTTGGCGTCCTTGGCGTCTTGGCGGTTGTCTTGCCGGGTTTTGAAAAATCTGTGTTTCATCCGTGTTTCATCTGTGGCTAAAATATGAGCGCAATGGAATACGAAGCCGTCATCGGACTGGAAACGCACGTCCAGCTCAAAACCAAATCCAAGATGTGGTGCGGTTGCGCGAACCAATATGGCTCCGAGCCGAACACCAATGTCTGTCCCGTCTGCTTGGGAATGCCCGGCGTGCTGCCCGTGCCGAATGAAGAAGCGCTACGCAAAACAGTTCTCACCGGATTTTTATTAAACTGCGAAATCCCGCGCTACGCCAAGTTCGACCGCAAAAATTATTTTTATCCCGACGCCTCCAAAAATTACCAGCTCACGCAATACGACAAGCCTTCGACGGCGAACGGTTTTGTAGATTTTGAATTCAACGGCGCTGGCTCCGTAAATGGTTTGTTCCGCGTCCGCATCACCCGCGCGCACCTCGAAGAAGACGTCGGCAAGCTCA
Source organism: Verrucomicrobiia bacterium (assembly GCA_036509625.1). GTDB lineage: Bacteria > Verrucomicrobiota > Verrucomicrobiia > Limisphaerales > UBA11358 > UBA11358. The sequence continues at coordinate 19,613 of DATCFH010000016.1, read as the reverse complement.
CGCATTTTGACCGCACCAGCGGCGTGGATTTCAATCGCGCCGGCGTGCCGCTGCTCGAAATTGTTTCCGAGCCGGACATCACGAGCGCCGACATGGCCTACGAATACCTCAATGCCCTCAAGGAAATTTTACTGCAAGGCGGCGTGAGCGATTGCGACATGGAAAAGGGCATGGTGCGCTGCGACGTGAATATTTCTGTGCGTCCGGTTGGAACAAAAACTCTCGGCGCGAAAATTGAAATCAAAAATATGAATTCATTTTCCGGCGTGCGGCGCGCGGCGGAATACGAGATTGCGCGCCAGATTGAAGTTGTAAAACGCGGCGAAAAACTAATTCAATCCACGCGTCGATGGGATGACGTCGCGGGCATCACCGAAGAAATGCGGACAAAAGAAAACGCGCACGACTACCGCTATTTTCCCGAACCCGACATGATGCCGCTCGCGCCGACCGACGCGTGGCTGGCCGAGGTGAAGGCGCTGGTCATCGAACTGCCCATCGCGCGCAAACAGCGTTTAATGCGTGACTACGATTTACCTGCCAGCAACGCAGAAGTTTTTAAGTCAAACATCGATCTTTCAAATTACTACGAAATCATTGCCAAAGATCATAAAAATCCTAAAGCAGTTGCAAACTGGGTCATCAATAACTTGCAGGCTAAATTGACTGAATGGAATCAATCGGACTTCGCAATGGAACTGCGGGCAAAGCAAGACCCAGACAAGGTATTTAAGGCGTTTGATTATCTCATGTTCAAACCAAAAGATATGTCAGAACTGGTCAATTTGGTTGAATCCAAAACTATCAGCAGTTCCGCCGCGCAAACGGTGTTTGCCGAAATGTTTGCAACCGGAAAATCGCCCGCCGTCATCGTGCAGGAAAAAAGTCTCGCCCAAGTCAGCGACACCGGCGCGATTGAAAAATTCTGCGACGACGCCATCGCCGCGAATCCCGCGCCCGTGGCCGATTACAAAGCCGGCAAAGTCGCCGCGCTCAATTCGCTCAAAGGTCAGGTGATGAAACTTTCCAAAGGCAAAGCCAATCCCGCGCTCGTCGGCGAAATTCTGGAGCGCAAACTCAAAGCGTGATTTGCCACAGAGACACAGAGCGCACAGAGTCGGACAGAATTAAATCTCCGTGTCTCGGTGGCTAGTTTTTCTTCGCCTTTTCCAACTCCACCGCGTAGGCCTGATTCGCGCCGCTCATGTTGCTGCGGAAGATGAGCCATTTCATGTCGGGCGAAAACATTCCGTTCGGTTCGAGCGCGTAATCGTGCTTGCTCATGTTGACGAGTTTTTCGGAATGAAACACGCCGGTCTGGATGAGGTTTTTCGTTTCCACATTGCCGGCGGAACGATCTTCAATGAGTTCGGGGCGGAAAAGATAAAGCCATTTGCCATTGTCCGCGTGCGCGACCATTTTGTCGTCGCCGCCATCGCTGGAAAATAATTTTCCATCCGGCGAGACGTTGAAATGCACGCCCCATTCATTGCGCTGCAAATGATACCAAGTGCGTTTGCCGGTCGCGATTTCGTAACCCGCGACCCAAAAATCTTCGCCACGCGGCGTTTGCAAGTCATACCAAATCGTCTTGCCGTCGCCGCTGAAAAATTCGTGGCCGGCGATTTCCATGACCATCGTGCGCTGATGCACCAGCTTCAAATCCGAGCCGTCGGTGCGAATTGTCCAGATGCGATCCACTTTGTGCCACGGACCTTCGTGACAAAACATCAGCAGCGTCGGGTCAGTCGGCGAAAATTGCAGATGACCGAGCCAGTCCGTGCAGCGGTTGCAGGTTTTCGTTTCGCCGGTCGCAATGTTGTAGAAAAAAAGTTCCATCGGATAATGCTTGGCGAGGCGCTCTTCCATCATCGTGCCCTTTTTGCCGCGCTGCGCGTCGGCGCGCTCGATGTCGTTCCGGCGATTCGGGCCGCCGTTGAACACATTATTCGTGCCCCAGTCGCTGCGCTCGGTGAACGTGCCGCCGAGCAAAGTTTCATCCGCATTGACGGTGGAAATTTCCTGTCCGCGTTTGAGCTGCAAAATGCGCTGCACCGCTTTCGTGTTCGGGTCAATCGTGCCGACAAAACGATTGGTCACGCCGTTTTCAATTTTGGTTTCGCCAAAATAAATTTTTCCCGTTTTATGCCCGACCATGATGATGTGAACGCGGCCTTCGACAATTTTTTCCACGGCGCGCGTCTGCAAATCCACCAGCGCGATGCCGTTGGACGACGTGATGACCATGCGTTTGCCGTCGGGCGTGAACGGATTCAAATTGAAATAAAGACTCTCGCTGCCCGGCTCGGTGGAAAGCTGCACGACGCGATGGCCGGTGCTGGCGTCAATCCAATCCGTCCGCGTTTCATGGCGCGCGGGCGCAGTGGCGCAGCCGGAAACCAGCGCAAGACCGAGCGACGCGGCGGCGAAAAACTTCAAGTTCATCAAAAATTATTTCGTAGCGGAATTTGTTTTCAAAAATCTGGCGAGCGGACAATTCGTCAGCATTTGCAAGCCTTCGATGACCGACTGCGCGTTCAGTTCCGCACCGGCGAAACTTGAATGCGTATTGTCGGCGGTCGTAAAATACTTCGCCTTGATTTCATCCGGCGTCAGGCCGACGTAATGGCTCATCGAGATTTGATTCAGGTTGATGAACAGCACCTTTTCATTTTTCGCGACCTGGGTGGACATCTCGACGTAAGGACTTTTCTCCACGTCACCCGTTTTCACTTCGGCTTTCGGCACATGAGGAACCGGCGTGCAAAGAATCGGCGTCATGTCTTTCGCGCGCGCGTCGGAAATATATTTACGCAGATACCAGCCGTAAGTGTGGACAATCTCGTGCTGCTTCGTGAGCACGTTGTCAATTTCCTGCGTCTCTTCGCCGATACTGCGAATCGTGCCGCGCGCGCGCAACGGATATTTGGAACCGGGCGGTTCCTCGTTGAGCGCGCCGCCGTCGTTATGGCCGAGTTGGATGATGACAAAATCTCCAGGTTTCGCGGCGGCCAAAACTTTGTCCCACCAGCCCTGCGTGATAAACGTGCGGCTGCTGCGCCCGCCGAGCGCGTGATTTTCCACGCGAATTTTATTCGTATCAAAATTTTTGCCGATGACATCGCCCCAACCGCGTTCGCCGCGACCGGGATTGTGAACGGTCGAATCGCCGACGATGAACAGCATCGGAAACGTGCGGTTCGTGTCCGTGAGGAAGCCGGACTTGGCGGCGACATCACGATTGGCGTCGAGGTTGGCGGAATTTTGCGGGGAAACCGGTTCGGCGGCGCGCACGGATAAGGCGGCGACGGCGAGCAGTGGAAAAATAAATTTGGTCATGGATTGAAAAGACACAAGTGAAAGACGCATGGAAAACATAAATGGTTTCCTTCTTTTCGCAGAAACCGGCGCGGCTGGCAATCCACACAACTGGCGATGTCACAGTATTCATTTAATTCGGACTTTTTCTGGCGGCGAAGTTTCGTCATCATGGCGCAAATGTTTTCATCCGCGATCAAATCCGTTCATTTCATCGGCATCGGCGGCACGGCGATGGCTTCCGCCGCCGCCGCGATGCTGGACAAAGGCTTTGCCGTCACCGGCTCCGACCAGAATGTTTATGAGCCGATGGCGTCATTTCTCGCCGCCAAAAAAATTCACGTGATAAACGGTTACGACGAGCGCAACCTCGCGTCCAAACCGGATTTGGTTGTGATTGGCAACGCCATTTCGCGCGGCAATCCTGAAGCGGAATATGTGCTCGACCACAAGCTGCGCTATTGCTCGCTCGCGGCGCTGCTGGCGGAATTTTTTATTCGTGGCAAACGTTCCATCGTTGTCGCCGGCACGCATGGCAAAACGACCACGACGAGTTTGCTGACGTGGGTTTTTGAACATAACGGACTGAATCCAAGTTATCTCATCGGCGGCATTCCGAACAATTTTTCGCAGGGCGCGCGCTTCACGGACAGCGAATGGTTCATCATCGAGGGCGATGAATACGACACCGCGTTTTTCGACAAGCGCAGCAAGTTCATTCACTACCAGCCGGAAATCGCCATCATCAACAATCTGGAATTCGATCACGCCGATATTTTTGAAAATCTGGAAGCGGTAAAAAAAACTTTCAGTCATTTTATCCGCCTCGTGCCGCGCAACGGGCTTTTGCTCGGTAATGGCGACGACGCGAATCTCAAATCGTTGTTGAATGTCACGCACTGTCCGGTGAAAAAATTCGGTCTGGCTGGCGACTACGCGGTGAATGCGTTCAACATCGCCTACGGTCCGACAGCGACGACGTTCGAGATTCCGAGTTTCAAGTTTCATTTGAATTTGGTCGGCGAATTCAATGTCCGCAACGCGCTGGCCGTGATTGCGGCGGCGAAACATTGCGGCTTGTCGAACAAACAAATTCAAAGTGCGTTCGACACGTTCAAAGGAATTAAACGGCGCATGGAAGTCAAAGGCCTCGCGGGCGGCGTGACGGTGATTGACGATTTTGGGCATCATCCGACGGCGATTCTGGAAACGCTGCGCGCGCTCCGCATCCGTTACGCGAAGGAAAAAATCTGGGCGGTGTTTGAGCCGCGCAGCAACACGACGCGCCGAAATTGTTTTCAGGAGGAATTGGCGTCCGCTTTTGCCGATGCGAATGCGGTGGTCGTTTCTGAAGTCGCGCGGTTGGAGCAGATTCCCGCCGACGAGCGACTCAATCCCGAAAAACTCATGGCGGACATCAAAGCTTCCGGCAAAGAAGCCGCGTATCTGCCGGACACCAACGCCATCGTCGCACACCTCGCGCAACACGCGCAGGGCGGCGATGTAGTTTGCGTTTTCAGCAACGGCGGCTTCGACGGCATCCATGCGAAATTGCTCGCGCGGTTGAACGGTCGCCGGTGATTAAAACTTGGCTGGACGACGCGGCAGCCGTCTGTTAAAAATTTTCGTTCACCCCAAAAACTTAATTGATTTCCATGAAAATAAATTTTAACACCAACTTTATCTATACCTCGGCCTTGGTCGCCAGCGCGGTTCTTTTCAGCGGTTGCGCTGGTCAAAAGGGCGGGGCGAGTAGTTGCGGCCCATGTGCCGCTGCCGCTGCAATGACTACGACGAATCCGGCAGCCGCCACGCCGCCGCCCGCATCCGCCGTTCCGGAACCGGTTGCGATCGCCGCGCCGACGGCTGCGGAAAAAGTTGTGCTTAAAGTCGTCAGGGTGGACAGCGAAGAAACTGCTGGCGAAAATGGCGCGGGCGCGAACGCGGTGGATGGCGATCCGAACACCGTCTGGCACACGCAATGGCAGGATGCCACGCCGGAATGTCCGCATGAAATCGTCATCGAACTTACGCCCGCCGCAACCATCAAGGGTTTTACTTATTTGCCGCGACAGGACGATAGCGACCACGGTGACATCAAGGGTTACGAATTTTACGTCAGCAACGATGGTCAAAACTTCGGCCAGCCGGTTGCCCACGGTGAATTTGAAAACAGCAAGGAGCTAAAGACGGTTGCATTTGCGCCGACCGCTGCACGCTTCATCAAGCTCAAGGCGCTCTCGGAAGTCAACGATGAGGCGTGGACCTCGGCGGCGGAAATCGGTGTCGTCGTGAAATAACTCCAATTTCTTTCAACTCGCTCCGCTGAAAACAGCGGGGCTTTTTTTTGCCGTTGCGCCGTGAAGGGCGGTGAAATTTTCTGGCACACGAGTTGCGACACTTTACTTATGGCAAGAAAATTACAGACGCAAGCAAGCTCCCCGACGAATGCGGCGATGGCCGCGCTCAATTTACGGATGGCGACGATTCAATTGGCCGGACTGCGCGTTCCTCCGCGCGTCAGAAAAGTTCCGACCGTTCGTCGCCGCCTTCCGGTAACGATGTTTCCCCAAGAAGTGCAGCCGGTGATTATTAGACACGCGCTCCAGAATCTGGGCAGTGCCGTCAGCGAAACTCAACCGTCTCAAAACCCGCGCGTTTGAAAAAGTTTTGCAGTTCCTCGCGACCGCGCTTGTCCGCTTCGTCGAGAATTCCCGCGCGGCGCGCGGCGCGGGCGATGTCATCCACCGCATTCTGACGCGCCGTCTGTTCCAAATCCTTGTCGAAGGCGCGGAGCAAACCCGTCGTGTGGTCAATCACCTGGCTTGCCTTGTCGTCGAGATACGCGTCGGTAATTTCCGTGGGCGGCAGCTTGAGCGTAATTTTTTTGCCGGAGATGGAGACGTTCTCCGGTTTCAATTTTTTCAAATCAATGCCCGCCTTGACGACGCCTTGCGCGAGGAGCAACACGCGGTTTTCGCCATACCATTTCACGTCTTCCAGCACGACGACTTTGTCCATGACGTATTTGACCGTGACCAAATCGGAGAGCGACTGCACCTCGTGGACGACGCTGGTGGTGTTCCAAAAGCGCAGACCGCTGGCGTGATTGAGCCAGCGCGCGGTGGTGAAGGTGAGATACGCCGCCAGCACGAGCATGACGACTGCCGTGAGCGTCCAAGTGAAATTGCGAATTTGCCGCATGGCCGCAATGTAATCCAACATGGCGAATTGCAAAGCGGGAATAATTTCTTGGCCACGGATTGAACACGGATGAAAACTGAAGCCGGTGCAATCAAAAACCTTTTCCGCAGATGGCGCAGGTTTTCGCCGGTTTAATTTTATCTGCGTAAACCCGCGTAATCTGCGGATGCTTTTTTATCTGGGTTTCATCTGTGTCCATCTGTGGCTAGAATAATTTCATGAAAATCGAATCGCTTCGCATCGGCATGAAAGTGCGCCATCCGCAATACGGCTCCGGCGTTGTCAAAACCATTTCGGAAGCCGTGGCGGAAATCCAGTTCGACGACGGTAGTAAACGCGCCGTCGCGCCGGAACCGAGTGGCCTTGAACCGGCTGAACTGCAAGTATCCATCAATGGATTGGAGATGCCGCTGAAACAACTGGTGGCGGAGACGCTGGCGGAAGCGTTAAAAAGTTTGGCTTTGAAGAAGCAGCATCCCGTGGTGGAACAACTTGGTTTGCGCTGGCACGGCGGAAAAATTGTTTTGCATCCGGCGGACGCGGCATTGCAGGCGAAGGAAGTGCCGCTGGAAGTTTTTTTCCACAAGATTGTGATGGTCAGAAATAATTTGCGCGTGCTGGAACAAAAAATTAACGCGCATGAAAAATTGTCGGATGGCGAGAAGGTGGAGATGCAGCAATACCTCACCAAGAGTTACGGCTCGCTGACGACGTTCAACGTGCTGTTCAAGGAAAAGGAAGATCAGTTTTGAAAGCTGCGTGGGAAATTTTACGGGTTTGCCCGCCTTCGCTCTGCGAGCTTCGGCGCGGCATTTTTCAATCGCGCTCCGCTTGATTGAAAAATGGTGCGCGGTGCAGGTTTCGAACCTGCGACCCCTACCGTGTGAAGGTAATGCTCTACCACTGAGCTAACCGCGCATCGGACTTGAAAAAATAATGGATTTTTCGCGGACGGCAAGTGTTAATGAATTGTCGCTGACGAACGGACGGCTATTTCGCTGCGTCCGGTCTGGCGGTCGGTTCAAAATCGTGTTCGCCTTTGGCTGAACCGTCCGTGACGAAGATTCGGTATTTGACACCGGGTTGAAGCGGTTTGGCAGGCACGCCCATTATTTTGTATTTCATGCCGGGAATAGGATTGCCATAATAAAAGGGTCGGGTTATGGGAACGGAATTGGTGTTGGTGACCAGATGCCAGAGCGGCAGACAGTTTTTATTGGTCTGCCATTCGTCCAGCGCGACGACCTTGAGTTCTTTGAGTTTGTAAGGCCGGCCTAATTTGAAAATAATTGGAATGGTTGGCGAAACATCAGCCGCGTTGGCGTTGGCGAGATTGACCAGTCGGGCGAGCAAGCTGGAGTTGGGATTGATGGCGCGGACGGCTCGCGCGGTGCGGTTGACGCGGGCGTTGGTGCTTGTGATGTGGATTATTTTTGGCGCGAACCAGTCGGTGAAATAGACGGCATAGACGGTCGCCAAAACCACTGCGACCAGGATAAGAAACCAGTGTTTTTTCATGATAATTGTGTAACGCCGCGTGCTTGAGCCGCGTCGAACTGATTGTCCAGACGTAATAGGGAAAGCAATGGTTATGAAAATAGTCGAAAACCCAAATTCCGGCAAACGTGAACGCGAAAATAATTTTCGCGCGCGCGGAGCTTTCACGTTGATTGAACTGCTCGTCGTCATTGCCATTATTGGAATTCTTGCGGCAATGCTTTTGCCTGCGCTTGCCAAGGCGAAGGAAACGGCCAAGCGCATCTCGTGCCTGAATGGTCTTACGCAATTAAGTCTGGCCGCGCATATGTATGTGGACGACAACCGAGGGAATTATCCGCCGCGCTATGATGGACAGGCCGTGTCCAGCAGCCGCTGGCCGGACAAATTTTATGACAACTACGGGAAGAACCTGAAAATGCTGCTCTGCCCAAGTGAAACGACCAACACGCCAGCGACTTCCAATGATCCCAACGACCAAACCATTGCTGACACAAATTCGCGCAGTTATTTTATTAACGGTTGGAATGATTATTTTCAGAATGCTTCGACCAATGATCCTATTGGCATGAACCCCGGCGACAGCATGAAGGAAAGTGCCATCGTTCAGAGCAGCGACACAGTTATTCTTGGTGAAAAAAGTTCCGGCCATGAGGATTACTACATGGACGTAAACGAAGGCACTGGGGGCAACGATTTTGACGGTATTTTGGAGCAGGGTCGCCATGACAGTCGCGGGCCGGGCACGGACACCGGTGGTTCCAACTATGCTTTTGCGGACGGCAGCGCGCGCTACATGAAAATTCATACGGCATTATTTCCGCTGAATCTTTGGTGCACCAGTGATGCAAACAGATCTTCATCGACTTACGTTGTTATCCCATAAACGTAAGTCCGCTATCATTGTCAAATTTCCAATTGCTTTTCCGATTTTGCATGGCATGATTTCCGGCTCAAGTGTCGGGGCGTAGCGTAGTCTGGCTAGCGCGCTTGCTTCGGGTGCAAGAGGTCGTGAGTTCGAATCTCACCGCCCCGACCATTTTCAAAAACTTTCGGGTTTTCGACTGCCAATTCCAAAATGGAAAAGCCAAACCATCTTGTTGTCCAACTGCCTTCCATCGTCGAACCGCTGGACTTGGCGACACTTTTTCCGCAACCACAGCCGTTGGAAATCGAACTCGGCTGCGGCGACGCTTCTTTTCTCGTCGAATACGCGCGGCGCAATCCGGCGAAAAATTTCATCGGCGTTGAACGGCTGCTCGGTCGCATCGAGAAACTGCATCGCAAAGGCAGCCAGCTTGGATTGGAAAATCTGCGCGGCATCCGCATTGAGTCCGCTTACTTGTTGCAATACTTGATTCCGCCGCACGCCGCCGCCGCGCTGCACATTTATTTCCCCGATCCGTGGCCGAAGAAGAAGCACCGCCATCATCGCCTTATCAACGGAAATTTTCCCGCGCTCGCGTGTCGCACGCTCGCGCCCGGCGGCACCGTTTTTTTACGCACGGACGACGCGGATTATTTCCACCAGATGAACGAAGTTTTTGACGCGGCGAAGGATTTTTCCAAAGTTACATCGCCCATTGAACTCACGGAAATCACGACGGATTTCGAGCGGGATTTTAACGCGCAGGGAATTCCCACTTTACGCGCGGCTTATCAAGTTTTGAATTGTTAGTTTTTAATTTTAAGTTGAAGCAGCCGTCTCACTGCTTGCTCAACTAAAAATTAAGAATTAAAAACTAAAAACCTTTTCATACATCAATCACCGGGCCATCACCACCGCCGGGATTTTTTGGCGGACCGGGCGGCGGGCCGCGCTGGATGCGGATACTGCCCCGCGCGTTGCCGGTCAGCACATTCAGCGCGATGGAAATGACACTGATGATGAGCGCGCCGAAAAAGGCGTAGCGAAAACTGTCCACATGAAACTTTGGTTCCAGCAACTGGCCGACGAAATAAAGCAGCAGCGCGTTGATGACGAGCGTGAACAATCCCAGCGTGAAAATTAGCAGTGGCAGCGCAATCAGCATCAAGATGGGGCGGACGAAGGCGTTGAGAATCCCCAATAACAACGAGGCAATGAGCAGGTTTTGCAGCTTGTTCTCGTAGGTGATGTGGTTGTGCAGAATCGCCGCCGCCACCAGCACCGCTGCGGTGTTGATGACCCAGCTTTGCAAAAACCGCACCGCTTTTTTGGTTTGGGGATTCATCGTCAAAGTCGCCCGCAAGATGCGCCACGACCGCTGGAAAAACAAGAAACGATTTTGTTGGCGTTGCGCGCCGATTCCCGCCAGATTTTTCCCACGCATGAAAACCATTTTGTCCATCACACTTTTTTTGGCGGCGTTCGTGGTTGGCGCAGCACCTGTCGTCGCGCCGGCTGCCAAGTTAGAAAAACTCGCCGGCGGCTTTGCGTTCACCGAAGGCCCGACGTGCGACGCCAAAGGAAATTTATTTTTCGTGGATCAGCCGAACGACCGCATCATGGAATGGAACGCAGATGGAAAACTTTCCACATTTCTCCAGCCGTCCGGCTACGCGAACGGCATGATGTTTGACGCGCAGGGAAATCTCATCGCCTGCACCGACGAACACAATCAGCTTTGGTCCATCGCGCCGGACAAAACCGTCACGGTTCTCGTCACAAATTTTAATGGCAAATACCTGAACGGCCCGAACGATGTTTGGATCGCGCCGAACGGCGCGATGTATTTGAGCGACCCGTTTTACCGCCGCAAATGGTGGGATCACACAATGATGGCGCTGACGAATGAAGAGGTTTTTTATCTTTCGTCCGACAAAAAAACCTTGGCGCAAGTGACGAGCGATTTGAAAAAGCCAAATGGCATCACCGGCACGGCGGATGGCAAAAATCTTTTCGTCTCGGACATTCGCGATGGCCAGACGTGGCGCTACGACATCGCGGCGGACGGCGCGCTGACGAACAAAACTTTTTTCTGCGCGCTCGGCTCGGACGGCATGACGATTGACGCAGAAGGAAATCTGTATCTCACCGGCCATGGCGTGACGGTTTTTGACAAAGCGGGGAAACAGATTGACCACATTGACGTGCCGGAAAAATGGTCGGCCAATGTTTGTTTCGGCGGTGCTGACCACAAAACCCTTTTCATCACCGCGACGGAATCGCTTTATTCAATTCAGCTTCGCGTCAAAGGCGCGAATGCGGCGAAGTAACTCACATCTTGCATATTTGATGAAAGTGTAAAATGCTAAATCATGAAAAAAGTGATTAACAACAAGAAACAGAAAACAATTCCGTTAGAAATTTACACCGATGAGCGAGTGGCAGAATTTGAGCGCAACAATGAAAAAGCTCTCGTAAAATTCCGCTTCAAGAAATGAAACAATGGCGTCTGCAAAGACCTTGCTTTGGTTTTCGGCATTTTTTTATTCGTCGGGCTACTCGCGTTTGGTTCATTGTATGTTTTGTGTAGCGATGTAGATAGCCACAGACCACTAAAGGAAACAATTACTTGTTCGTTTTGGCTTCTTATCCTTGGAACACTAACAATGGTGACGTTTCAATCAGCCATTAATCAATTCGACAACGCTGCCAACATGGTTCAGGACGTAACAGAGGCAAGAAAACGGAAAAAACTACGAGTAAGCTAAATCTATAAATCATTTTCTATCGCGCCCGTTTTGATTTCCGATAACTCACCGGCTTCGCTTCGGATTTCGTGCCGTCAATCATGTGTTTGAGTTCCTTGATCTGGTCGCGGAGAGCCGCGCGTCAAAAATTTATTTCAGTCGGCGGCGAAGTTTGGCGGGATTCCGGCTGCCGTGGAAAACAGAAACCACAATGAGTCGAGCTGAATCTTCAAGCAGTGTGAAGTAAATTGAATACGGCCAATCAAACACTTTGATTTTTTGGGTAGTCGGCCCGGCAAAAGGAAATCGTTGCGGGGCTTTGGCGGCTTCGTGAAGACTCGAGTGAACCTCGCTGGAAAATTTCTGCCCAACGCCATCCGTCTGCGAATCATACCAAGCAATCGCTTCGTTAAGTTCAGCTTCGGCCTCCGCTTCAAAGATAACCCGAAATATCATTGCTTGGCGCGATACCGTTTTTCGATGTCGGCGAAAACATCTTCCATCGGGCGGCAGCGTTCGGGATGCGCCCGCGCGCTGGCGGCACGACGTTCGAGTTCAGCGATTTGTTCAGACGTGAGTTCGTCGTCGAATTTTTCGCGGAGCTGCTCGAAGACTTCGCGTTGTTCTTCAAACGGAAGTTTTTCAACTTGCTCCAAAACTTGGGTCGCACTCATGTCGGCAATTTACTCTTTTCGATTGGTTAGGCAAGCGGAGGTTTTTGCGGTCGCGACGAGAATCATTTCCGTCCACGTTTTGATTTCCGATAGCTCACCGGCTTCGCTTCCGGTTTCGTGCCGTCAATCATGTGTTTGAGTTCCTTGATCTGATCGCGGAGCAGCGCGGCTTTTTCAAACTGCAAATCTTCGGCGGCCTTCAACATTTCGCCTTCGAGTTCGCGGATGGTTTCGGTCACGTCCAAATCGGTCGTCGTCTCTCGCAGCAAGCCCATCGCCGCCGCGTGTTGATCTTCCTGCACGGCCAGACTTTCTTCGACGGCGCGGCTCACGCTGCGCGGCGTGATGTTGTGTTCCGTGTTGTAAGCGATTTGCCGCGCGCGACGTTTTTCGGTCACGGCGAGAAATTTCTGGATGCTCTGCGTCATCACGTCGGCATACAAAATAACTTCGCCATTCAAATGCCGCGCAGCGCGTCCGGCGGTCTGAATCAAACTGGTTTCGCTACGGAGAAAACCTTCCTTGTCCGCGTCCAAAATCGCGACGAGGGAAACTTCCGGCAAATCCAAACCTTCGCGCAAAAGATTGATGCCGACGAGCACATCAAACTCGCCTTTGCGAAGTGAACGCAAAATTTCCACGCGTTCAATCGCGCCGATTTCGCTGTGCAAATACTGAACGCGGATGCCGATGTCGCGCAGGTAATCCGTGAGTTCTTCCGCCGTGCGCTTGGTCAAAGTCGTGACGAGCGTGCGTTCTTTTTTGTCGCCGCGCTTGCGGACTTCTTCCATCAAATCATCAATCTGACCTTTGAGCGGCTTGATGGTGACGCGCGGATCAATGAGTCCGGTCGGGCGCACGACGAGTTCGGCAACGTGACCTTGCGACCAGCCAAGTTCGCGCGGCGCGGGCGTGGCGCTGGCGTAAATCGTCTGGTTTTGCATTCCTTGAAATTCCAGAAAATTCAGCGGACGATTGTCCAGCGCGCTCGGCAAACGAAAACCGTGATCTACCAAAACGGTTTTGCGTGACTTGTCGCCTTCAAACATTCCGCCAATCTGCGAAACGGTGACGTGCGATTCGTCCAGCACGAGCAAATAATCGTCGGGGAAATAATCAAACAGCGTCGTCGGGCGCGAGCCGGGCGGACGATTGGCAATGTGGCGCGAATAATTTTCGATGCCGGAACAAAAGCCCATTTCTTCCATCATCTCCAAATCGAATTCCGTCCGCATTTTTATGCGCTGCGCTTCGAGCAATTTTCCATCGCGCTCAAATTCCGCGATGCGGATTCCCAATTCCTCGCGGATGGCGAGAATGGCGCGTTTCATTTTGTCGCCGGTCGTCACGAATTGTTTCGCGGGGAAAATTGTGTTCGCCTGCAACGCTTCAATTTTATTTCCCGTCAACGGCTCGAAGCGCGTGATTTTTTCGATGACGTCGCCGAAAAATTCAATTCGCAAACCGTCTTCGCGACCGGCGGGCCAAACCTCAACGGTGTCGCCGCGCACGCGAAAATTGCCGCGCTCAAATGCAATATCGTTGCGTGAATACTGCATATCCACGAGGCGCGACAAAAATTGTTCGCGAGAGAGTTCGAGGCCGACGCGCACGGGAATGATGAGCGCGGCGTAATCTTCCTTGCTGCCAATGCCGTAGATGCACGAGACGCTGGCGACGACAATCACGTCGCGCCGCGTGAAGAGCGAGGCCATCGTCGAGAGGCGCATCCGCTCGATGTCGTCGTTCACGCTGGAATCTTTTTCGATGAAGGTGTCGGTGCGCGGGATGTAGGCTTCGGGCTGATAAAAATCGAAGTAGCTGACGAAATATTCGACGGCGTTGTTCGGAAAAAAACTTTTGAACTCGGCGTAAAGCTGCGCGGCCAAAGTTTTATTGTGCGAAATGATGAGCGTCGGTTTGCCGATGTTCCGAATGACGTTGGCGATGGTAAAAGTTTTTCCCGAACCGGTGACGCCGAGCAAAGTCTGGTGCTTCGCGCCGGAAATAATTCCGGCGGTCAGTTTTTCAATCGCCTGCGGCTGGTCACCGGCGGGCGCGTAATCGGAAACGAGTTCAAACACGCGCTAAAATTAAAGCGACAAGGCGGCAGCGTCAAACGCGCGCTTCGATAGTGGTGTTTTAATTTTGAGGTGGTGGGTGCATCGCTGCGGCGATGCACGGCGTTGCGGCAGCAACGCCGCCACCAATTTAGAATGGTGCTTCAAGATTGAATGTGTAACCGCAACGAATAAACTGCGTCTCACTTCGCATGAAATCATTTTGTTCCACAAAAAAATCCGCGCTGGCGCTGGCGGTTTTGCTGGTTTGCCTCGCGGTGAAAGCGGCGGAAACATTCACGCCCGGCGAACTTTGGCCGGACAATCGCGGCCAGCATATCCAGGCGCACGGCGGCGGGATTTTGAAAGTCGGCGATACGTTTTATTGGTTTGGCGAAGATCGCGCGCAAAATCTCGACTGGCGCAGTTGCCACGTCAGTTGCTATTCCTCGACGAATCTTGCGGACTGGAAATTTTGCGGAGATGTTTTGAATCTGGTTGCGCCGACAAATTTTGGGCGGCGCATGATTCTCGAACGGCCAAAAGTTTTTTACAACGCGCCCACAAAAAAATTTGTGATGTATTTCCACATGGACAACGGGCGTTATCAGGCTGCCAGCGTCGGCGTGGCGACTTGTGACACGGTGAACGGCGATTACAAGTTCCTGAAAAGTTTCCGCCCGCTCGGTCACGAGAGCCGCGACATCGGCCAGTTTGTGGATGACGACGGCAGCGCGTATTTGATTTTTGAAGATCGTCCTTTTGGATTTCGCATCGCAAAATTATCGGATGATTATTTGAGCGTCGAAAAGGAAATCTGTTTGATTCCTGAACCCATGGAAGGCGGCGCGCTGGTGCATTACCACGGGCTTTATTACGTTCTCGGCTCGGAGTTGACTGGCTGGAATGCAAACCCAAACAAATATGCGACGGCAAAATCGCTGGCCGGCCCATGGTCGGAATTCAAAGACATCGCGCCGCCGGAGAAAAATACTTACGGTGCGCAATCCACGATGCTGCTGAAAATTGTCGGCACAAAAACCACGTCGGTGATTTTCATGGGCGACATTTGGAAGCCGGAAACACAATGGGATTCGCGCTACTTGTGGATGCCGATTGAAATCGGCGGCGGAAAAATGTCGTTGCCCGAACCGCACAAATGGTCGTTGGACATCGCAACCGGCGAGGCTAAAATTGAAAAATAAATTTTCTGATGAAAAAACTGTTCGTTCTCGCGGTGGCGCTTTCCGCGTTGTTTAATGCGCGTGCTGAAATGAAAAATGCCATTCCACTTTGGCCCGAAGGCGCACCTGGCGCGCTTGGCACTTCATCCAACGACATTCCCACGCTCACGCCGTATTTGTGCGAATCCAACGCCACCGGCGCGGCCATGGTGATTTGTCCCGGCGGCGGTTACGCGCATCTCGCGCCGCACGAAGGCAATGATTATGCGCTCTGGCTTAACCAGCACGGCGTCACCTGTTTCGTGCTGAAATACCGGCTCGGCTCGAACGGCTATCGTCATCCCGCGATGATCAATGACGCCGCGCGCGCGGTGCGCTGGGTGCGCGCGCACGCGGACGATTACAAAATTGATTTGCACCGCGTCGGCATCATGGGTTCATCGGCCGGCGGGCATCTGGCGGCGACGCTGCTGACGCATTTTGATTTTGGCGACACCAATTCCGCCGACAAAATTGAGCGGCAAAGTTCGCGGCCGGATTTGGGGATTCTCTGTTACGCCGTGATTTCAATGGGCGAATTCGCGCACAAAGGTTCACGCGATAATTTGCTCGGCAAAAATCCTTCTCCGGAACTTGTGAAATTACTTTCCAACGAACTGCAAGTGACGACCAACACGCCGACGTGTTTTCTGTGGACGACGTTCGAGGACAAAACCGTGCCGATGGAAAATACAATGCTGTTCGCCGAGGCGTTGCGGAAAAATCACGTTCCTTTTGCCTTACACATTTACGAAAAAGGCGGGCACGGCATGGGGCTGAAAGACAAATTTCCGTTTGCGAATCCGCATCCGTGGGCGGGCGACTGTCTGTTCTGGTTGAAGGAAAATAAATTCGTAAACTGAATCAGAAGCCGCGCAAATCGGTGCTGCTGCGCTTGGGCAAACCCGGCGCGGGTGCGCGCTTGAGCACGAGATATTCGATGCCGAGTTCCGCGCAGTATTCGCGTTTGCCGCCTTTGTCGCCATCTTCATTGACGACGTAAATGTCCGGTTTCAACCGGCGGATTTCCGGGTCAGCGTCCACCCAGCCGGAGCCGGTGGTGACGAGCGCCTGCTTCACAAATTTAATTGAGCCGAGAACGTAACGACGTTCTTGCTCTGATAACATTGGGTGTCCTTCGCCTTTGAGCAAACGCACATTCGCGTCGCTGCCAATGCAAACGTAAAGATCGCCGTAAGCGGAAGCTTCCTCGGTGAAACGCACATGGCCGGAGTGGAACCAATCGTAGCAGCCGGTGGCGATAATTTTCTTTTTGCCAGGCGCGGACGGCATTGGCGGCGGTTCAGGAAAATCTTTCAGCTCGTTCGCCGTAAAAACGCGGTAGGCGATTTTATTTTCGGCGGCAAAATTTTTGCGCGCGGCATTTTCATTTGCTGCGACATCCGCCCAAATGTCGGCGTGCAAATCCGTCGGTAGTTCGTTTGGATTGGTCATCTCGCTGATGGGAATCACGCGGCTGACATAGCGAACCGCTTCGAGAAAATAGAGCCGCTCCACCAACGGAAACTTCGGGGACTTGCCAGTTTGTTCCCGCACGATTTCATCCGGCCACAATAAAACCGTGAGTTCACCGAGCTTTGCGGCCTCTTCGAGAAAACGCAGGTCGCGCGACTTGAGGTCGTCAAATCCGCCGCTGACCACGACTTGTTTTGGCGCGGACATTTTTACGATTTTATTTTCAGCGCGAATGCAATTTTGCCAGCAAAGTTTTTTGGCAGTGAAACGTGCAGGCCATTTTCATCGCGCGTGAATTTCAATTTGCTCCACCAACTGCTGCCAACGAGTCGCACACTGCCAATTTTACCCGGCCAATTCGTCGCGCCGCTGGCGAGCGATTTGATGGTGACTTTGCCATCCTTCGGAATTTCGAGAATGATGGCGTAAAGAATTTTGCCATCCTTCGACTGCGTGAAACGGATGTCTTCTGCCGTGAACGGTTTTTTCTGCACGTCGCGCTGGCCGCCAAATTGTCCTTTGTCCGCCGTGATGGTTGAAGGGCCTTCGCCATAAATTTTCCACGGGCGCGTCGCGTAAATCGCGTCGCCATTCACCCGCATCCACGCACCGATTTCACTGACGATTTTGATTTCGTCCGTATCCGGCGTGCCATCGCGCTGGAGCGGCACGCTCAACATGAGGTTGCCATTTTTGCTCACAATGTCCGCGAGCATCCGCACGACGGACGCGGCGGATTTGTAGCCGTGACGTTGAAAAATCGCCTGGTCATAATGCCACGAACCAATGCAGGTATCCGTCTGCCACGGCAACGGCAAAATATTGTCCGCCTTGCCGCGTTCAATGTCATAGGTCATCGCCTCGCGTTGCATCGGGTCGAGCATTTTGTTGTTCATCACAGCCTCGGTGTGGCCGTTTTTATCGAGACGTGAATTGTAAAAGTGCGCGGCGAGGTTCAAACCAACTTCATCCGTGACGCCATGAAACGGCAGCACGCTATCGTCAAAATAAATCTGATCGGGGTGATAATCGTCCCAAAGCTGCTTGGTGCGGTTGTAAAATTTTTCCATGTAAGCCGCGTCGGGCACGCTGCTGCCTTTGTTCGGATCCCAGTCCCAGTTTAATTTTTTGCCCGGCGCGTGGTTTTGCGCGTAGAGGTCTTGCGGATCGAGACCATCCCACCACAAACCTTTGCCGTCGGCTTTTGTGAGTTTGCCGTCGTAAGGCACGCCAGCGAGCGGACCGGTTTTGTCTGCGCCCTGCGCGACTTCATACCACGACCACGCGCGCGAATCGTGAACACTCACCGCAAAACGCAACCCGTTTTTGCGCGCCGCCGCCGCCCAGCCGCCGATTAAATCTTTGTGCGGCCCGACCGCGACGGAATTCCATGGCTGGTATTTGGAATTGAAATTATCGAAGTTGTCGTGATGGGCGGCCAGTGCCATGAAATACTTCGCACCGTTTTCCTTGTAAAATTTTAGCAGCTTGTCGGGATTAAAATTTTCCGCCTTCCATTCGTGAATCACATCTTTGAAACCGTTCGTGGACGGATGGCCGTATTCGGCGAGATGCGATTTGTAATCGCCACTGCCCTGCTCATACATACTGCGCGCATACCAATCGCCGTGTTCCGGCTCGCATTGTGGACCCCAGTGCGCCCAGATGCCGAACTTCGCGTCGCGGAACCATTCCGGCGTTGCATAATTTGTCAGCGAATTCCAATCCGCCTTAAACGGCCCCGGAGCGATGGGCGACAAGTTCAAAGAATTCGTTTGCGCGAATGCCGTGGCGAGCGAGACGCCCAACAACAGCACGGCGAATTTAATTTGCTTCAGTTTCATAAATTTTTAACCACGGATTAACACTGATGGACACGGATTTTTTGACGCGAATTGCGCGAATTCAATTCGCGTCAAAGTCTTTTCTACGCTTCATCCGTGTTTATCTGTGTCCATCTGTGGTTGATTATTTTTTGTCCGCACGTTCACCTTGAACGCGCCCGGCACCGGTTTTTCCGAAACGACAATCAGATAACCGCCGCCGCAGCCGGAATACATCGCGCCGAGATATTGCTTTTTATACGCCGCCAGAATCGGCATCAGTTCCACGCGCAGCAACGGATGACGAACGACGTGCGGCAATAATTTTCCCCAGCACTTCATGTTCAGATTCAGCGACGCGCCGAGCGCCTTCGCATCCATTTTCACAATCGCGTTGAAACAATCATTTCCCGACTGACCGAGTTTGGCGACCCATTTTGGATCGAGATTTTTTACGCCAAGCGGATTGTAGCCATCCGGCCGTGGCTCGACGGGAATCAAATGCAAAACTTTTTCCAGCCAGCGCGCGACCTTGATTTTATTACACGATTCGATGTGCGCTGGAAAAATTCCACCTTCAAACTTGAAGTCGTAATCCAAGCGGTTCACGCCCGGATAAACGAGACCAATCATGTCTTGCGAACCGCTCGGCTCGCTCTTGCCTTTGTTTTCAACGTCGTAAAGTTCGCGCGCCAAAATTTCCGGCGGACGATTTGGAAGTTT
>DATCFH010000015.1:0-2324 GCA_036509625.1 Verrucomicrobiia bacterium | reverse complement strand
CCGGGAATTTCGCTCAAGACCGAGGCGCTCGGCTGGGCGATCATGGCGGAAATGCCGCTGGTCGTCATTGATGTGCAACGCGGCGGACCTTCGACGGGAATGCCCACGAACATTGAACAATCCGATTTGAACATCGCGGTCAACGGCGGTCATGGCGATGCGCCGCGCGTTGTCATTGCGCCGGCGAACGTCGAAGATTGTTTCTACATGGCGATTGAAGCCGTGAACATCGCGCGTAAATATTCTGTGCCGGTAATTTTGCTGACCGACCAAGGCATCGCCACGCGCATCGAAGCGTTTGTGGAACCGAATCTGGAAAAAGTTTGCCAGAACATCGGGCCGGATTTCACGCCGATTGCGGATCACAAGCCTTACGATTTGTCCGCCGCCAATGGCATTTCGCATCACGTTCCGCCGGGCACAAAAATTAACAGCGGCAAGTATCCAATTGTCACCGGTCTCGAACACGACGAACTCGGCCATCCGACCGGCTCGCCAAAATTGCATATGCAAATGACCGCCAAACGCCGCAAAAAATTGCAGGCGCTCGGCGCGACGTTGCCGGTGCCGAAAATCTACGGCCCGTCCGAAGGCAATGTTTTGCTCGTCGGCTGGGGTTCCACCGAAGGTCCGATCAAGGAAGCCGTGGATCGCGCGCGCGCGGCGGGCGACAGTGTTTCCTCGATTCATCTCAAGCACATCAATCCGTTGCCGAACGGTCTGGAAAATATTTTCTCCGGCTTCAACCACGTCCTCGTCGTCGAGATGAATGACGAAGGACTCTACGGTTTCGGCCAGTTCGGCGCGATTCTGCGCGCCCGCTATTGCGATCCGAAGATTCAGGGCATCAACAAAACCGACGGCCTTACTTGGAAGGTGAAGGAAATTCTCGAACGCACTAAAACCAACTTGTCCGCCGGGTTGAGCAAAATTTAATTTCAACCGCCAAAACTTATGAGCGAAACTTTACTCGAAAAATCCGCCGTCAGCACCACCACTCCTCCGACCGAGGAACGCAAGGGGCTGACCAAAAAAGAAATCGCCGCCGACCATCCGACCTGGTGTCCCGGCTGCGGCGACTTTTCCGTGCTCGCGCTGTATTTCAAGCTGATTGAAAAGCGCAAGATGTGGCACGAGAAGATCACTACCGTCGCGGGCATCGGTTGCTCCAGCCGCTTTCCGTATTTCGTGCAGGCGCACGGAGCGCATTACATCCACGGACGCGCGTTGCCGTTCGCCAGCGGTATTTCACTTTCACGTCCCGACCTGCACGTCTTCGTTTTCGGCGGCGACGGCGACGCGTTTTCCATCGGCGGAAATCATTTCAACCACACCGCGCGCAAGAACATCAAGATGACCTATTGCGTGATGGACAACTGGGTTTATGGCCTGACGAAGAAACAGACTTCGCCCACGTCGCCGCTCGGCTTCAAGAGCAAGACCGACATCTGGGGCGCGGTGGATTATCCGATCAATCCGCTCAAACAGGCCATCGCTGCCGGTGCCACGTTCGTTGCACGCACCACCTCCACGAATCCGAATCATGTTTTGGCGATGATGGAAGCCGCAATGGATCACGACGGTTTCAGCTTCATCGAATGTTTGAGCGAATGCGTCGAGTTTTACGAAGGCGCGTTCGATGCGAGCAACCCGCGCAAAGGCGGCGTGTTCAACGAAGTTCCCAAGAGCCATGATGTCGCCGACGAACTCGCGGCTTACAAACTCGCCGGCACGGATTTCCCCGGTCACTTTGGCATCTTCTACAAGACCAGCAAGCCGACCAAAAACGCCAAAGAAGCGGAAATCATCAAGTCCTACCAGAGCAAAACCGTCGGCATGAAAGACTGGCAGATCTTGCAGAAGAATTTCGACAAGATGAAATAATTTTTCATTTGCGATTTGCAATATACGATTTACGAGTCCGATGAAAGTCGGGCTCGTAATTTTTTATGGCGCGTCCATCGCAAATCTAAAATCGTAAATTGCCATGGCTCACATCCACGAAAAAATTGATTTCACCGTGGCGATTTTCATCGTTCACGACGCGAAAATTCTCGTCATCCATCATCGCAAGCTCGGCAAGTGGCTACCACTCGGCGGGCATATCGAGTTGGACGAAGATCCGGAAATTGCCGCATTGCGCGAGGCGAAAGAAGAGAGTGGCCTCGACGTGGAATTGCTTGGCGAACGTCCCCCCACGACTTCGCCCGGCACGCGCGCGCTCATCGCGCCGCGCTTTCTCGACATCCATCGCATCAACGAAACGCACGAACACATCGGCATGATTTACTGGGCGCGTCCGAAAAATTCCGCCGCCGTAAAAC
>DATCFH010000014.1:0-7032 GCA_036509625.1 Verrucomicrobiia bacterium | reverse complement strand
CTGGGACTTTGCCGGGGAGCGCACGCGTCCCGGTTGCCGTTTTCGGCGTCGCGCCAAAAACCGTTTCGCAATCCCAACGGGATTGAATCATTCAGCCCAAGGTTGCGCGGTCCGTGCCGGACGGGCCAATAGCGCTACCTTGGGTAATCGTCCCACAAAATTTTCTACCCGGAACGGGTTGAATCATCCCCCGTCAAAACGGATGAAACCCCGTTGGAGTAAAAATTATTTTACGATCACCACCCAGCGTAACCGCTCCTCGCCAGTCCGGCTCGGACCGTCAACGCCGGGCTGAATGATGAAATCTCTTTGGGGTATTCCGTGCCCTTTGCCCCGTTCGTCCACCCCAAACCGCCTTTGGCCGGGTCTTTGCCGTCGGCCAGTCTTTGCAGACAGCCACCAGGCATCCGGCCATGTCATTTTTGTAGGAGACGAGGTGACGAGTCTTATTTTAATTTCGGATTGGCGATTGCGGATTGCGGATTTTCAATTTGAGACGTCTCACGTCGTCGCCTGCGGCATGGAAATAAAATTTTTATGGACAGTCTGTCCCATTATTAAGCTCCCCGCCGTGTTTACGGCGTAAAATGGCCGGGCAGCAAAGGATTTTGCTCTAAAAGCATCGGGAGTTGATCCAAAAGCAAAGCAAGTTGACTCAAAAGCAAAGGGTTTTGGTTCAAAAGCAAAGGAAGTTGGTTCAAAAGCATCGCGAGTTGCCTCGCAATCAAAGTAAGTTGTCACGGAAGCAACGGGTTTTGATCCAAAGGTAAAGCGAGTTGCTTCAAAAGCATCGCGGTTTGTTCCAAAAGCAAAGCAAGTTGGTTCAAAAGCATCGTAAGTTGACGCAGAAGCAAAGTGTTTTGGTTCAAAAGCAAAGCGTTTTGACTTAAAAGCAAAGCAAGTTGCCCCGGAAAATCACCAATAAAATTTAATAATGAATGATATAAGTTAAATTTAAGTTTTGGCATGGCCGATGCTTGATGCCAGGTGTGCATAGTTTGCCGGGCAATTTCGTCCGGCAGATTATTTTCAGATGGGGAAACCTAGGGTATAAATGAAAAAGAACATACGCATCTCGCTCTCTTTTGCGAGCTTCCCGAACAGTGACGTGAACAGTCTGGCCATTCTGGTGATTGTTTGCCTTAAAAATAACCTGCTCTTCCCCGCGCTGCCATTGAGCATCGCGGAGTTGACGGCACGACAAACGGCATTTCAAAATGCCATCACAGCGGCGGGGCAAGGCGGCAAGATAGCGACTGCCACCCAAGCGGAGGCGCGGGATGCCCTGATCTCCGCCCTGCGCCAGACGGCGGCGTATATCCAAAGTGTCGCGGCCAACCTGACGATGTCGCAGGTGCTATCCTCCGGCTTTGACGTGGTGATTCCCAACAGCACGCAGTCGCCATTGAGTCAGCCGATATTCACCTTGGACAATTCCAGCAGCACGCAGCTCGCCGTTTATTTGCAGGCGGTGACGAATGCGAAGGCGTATCAGGTGCAATTTTCCACGGGCGCGGGCGCGTGGCAGGAGGCGGGCATTTATCCCAACACGAAGGGCATCCTGCTGACGAATCTCACGCCGGGAACCATCTACAATGTGCGCATCCGCGCGGTCGGCGGCTCGACACAATATAGTGATTGGAGCGCCACCATGTCGCTGATGGCGACTTGAAAACCAAGGGACAGTTTTGCGGCTGGTGGTAACCAGTCGCCACCGGGCAATGGTTTTCTGGTCGTGGCACAACTTCCATTTGGAAACTCGGCTAACCATTGCCCGGGTCAATGTCAGCAACCAGCCGGAACGAGAAAATCGCTCCGGCTGTTTTTTCAACCCAGCGGCGGCGGATGGGAAGCGGGAACTCCGGCAGTTTTAATGGCGGTGGAAATTGCGGCGGATTGCGGTTGCCGCGCCGTCGCAATTTTCTCGCGGATCAATTTCAAAAATTCTTCACGCGGCAGGGCCAGATATTTTTCCGGAGGAATCGGTTCGCCAAAATGCAGCTCAACTTTGCGAAAGCCGGTGACGGGATGGAACCCGCCGGTTTTCGTGGAAACCAGGTGCATGTTTTCGATAAATACCGGCACGATTGGCACGCGGGCTGCCTGCGCGATGAAATAAATTCCCGGCTGACATTCGGCCACGGTGACGCCATCGCCGCGCGTGCCTTCGGGAAAAACCACGAGGTTCATGTGCTGGCTTTGGCGGCCAAAAAATTGCAGTTCCAGGACACAATGCGGATTGAGTTTTCCACGCTCCACCAGAAAACCAATGTGGCGGCTCAAGAGACGTTTGAGCCGCGAGGCGTTCCAGACATTTTTATCGCCCAGCGTCAGGATTGGATAATTGCCGGAACGCCAGCAGATGGCGCCCAACAAAATGGTGTCGAGCAAGCTGACGTGGTTGGCGACAAATAAATAGCGTTGCGCCGGTAGCAGCCGTTTCACGCCGTGCGCGCGCCGCAAAAATGGCAGCGCTATCGCCACATACGCGCCAATGCCCAGCAGCGACTGGATAAAAACCAGTTTGCGTGAAACTTGATTGGTTGGCGGCATGATGAAATTATTTTGGAGTGCGCGCTTGCTGCAACAATTCTTCGATTTGCTGCTGCTCTTTCAAAAACGCCGGATGCTCGGCCAGCGCCAATTCAAAGGCCGTCGTGGCTTCGTTATTCCGGCCCAACGCCAGCAACGCGCGCCCGCGCAACATTGCATTTCGATAAAAGCCGGGATTGAGCGATTCGGCTTGGACGGCCAAATCCAATGCGGTTTGCGCGTTTTTATTTTTCAAGGCCAGATTGCCGTCCGCGAGAAATTGTTTCGCCTGTTTGGCTTTTTCATATTCGCCATCGGCCAGCACGGCGTCCGCCGGAATGGTTTTATCCGGCAGTTCCTTGGAAAAATCCGCCACGTCGAATGCGACGAATTTGCCAAGCTGGTTTGGTGGCGACGCGGCCCAGAAAATACCGTCGCTCAAATCCATCACGGTCGCGTGCGTGGCGATAAAGGCGTTCAGCGTCGCACGATGATCGTTGCCGGCAAAAATTCCGCCGGGCAGTTTCCGGTCGCGCAAAATATTTACCGATTGCACGGCATCAAGCGTGCCATGCGCCTGTTGCAGCAATTCTTTCATCCTTTTTTCACGCGAAACCGAAGTGGCCTCGGCCATGTAATTGGTGTTGCGGGCGTCATCTTTTAGTCCCGGCGTTTCAAAGTGATTTGGGCAGATAATCGAATCGCCCGCCGGTTCGCGCACGTTGGTCACCGCCGGAGTTTTTTCGACGACCACAAATTTCCCATCCGCGCGGCTGCCAACGAGCCAGATGGTCGAGACAAAAACTTTTGCATCCGTCAAAATTTTCAGCGCCTCGTTGAGGTTGTGCGCCCGCTCCAAAATTTCGCGCGCAACAATGGCGACGGGCGTGGCCGTGGTGTTCGGCAACTTGGACGGCGCGCCGTTGAGCGTCACGGAAACGCCCGCGCGGTTCATGCCCGAAACCACGCCCGCCATACCCGCCCACGACACGGAAATAAAAGGAATTTTATTGTCCGGTTCAACCATTTCCACCACGCGATCGCGGCTAAAAACTTCGGCGGCTTCCCAGTCGAAATTTCGCCCGGTGATTAGATGCTGATTTTCCGTCACATTTCCCCACGCGCCGAACGCCGTGCAACCGGCGCGCGCGGCGATGAACGGATTGTCAATCATCATGTAGGAAACATCGTGCGCGGCGTGATAATTCAGCAGGCGGTTGTAAAAGTTTCCCTCTTCGGGATGGATGTCGGGACAGCCGAGCGTCGTGGCGTAAATTTCCGTGCGATAATCCACCGGCACAAAATCGCTCAAGTGGCGGTTGCGATAGATGACGTAGTTTTTCAGGACTTCCATGAACCAATGCTGCGGCACATAGCCCCGGATCATTTCGAGAAAACCATTTTCCAGTGTGTGCATTTTGGACTGCATCAACACGCCATCCGCATAACCAATCTCAAACGGCGAACCTTTCAGAAAAATCACCGTCAATCCCTCGCGCTGGCCGACCCACGATTTTCCCAGCCACGTTTTGCCGTCGTGGGTTTCGGGTTTGAGCGACATGATCGAAACGTCCGCCGGCAACGGCGGCGGCTTGGCGATGCTGTGACGAATTATCAAAATCACCGACAGCCAGCCAGCCAGCGCGAGAAAAATCGCGCTGAAAAAAATCCGCTTGAGCCATTTTTTTAACTTTGGTTTTGCCACAATAATAAAATCATTTCGCCCGCTGGTTGACCGATGACAGAAAAATGCACGTGCGCCATAATCATGCCGGTTTGATTGGATAATTTCAATGCCAGCCGCACAATTTCGCCGGGCAAAATCGGGCGTTGAAACTTCGCTTTGCGGATTTCGCGAATTGTGAGCGCACCTTGCAAAATCACTTCGGCAGCGACGCGAACCATTTCCAGTTGAAAGACGCCGGGCAAAATCGGACGACCGGGAAAATGTCCGGCGAACACCGGACCGTCCGCCGCAAAACGAAATTCAAAAATCGTCGCACCGTCCGCATTTGGTTGCGGCTCGCCAATGCGCGCGGCGGCAATTGAACTTTGCATTGTCACGGTTTGCCTCCTGATTTTTCATCAAACATTTCTGCCGGTTGCACGCCGGGTTTCACTTCCACCGTCCGCAAATCCAGTTTATACCCGCGCCGTTCAATGACGAAATGCGTCTGACTTAACATTTGCAGAGGACAATTCGTTCCCGCACGGTCAACGAAAACGCATTGCAAATCGGCGGCGATATATTTTTTCACCCACGCCGGACGAAACGGCGGCGCGGCTTTCAGCACGAACACATTTCCGTCGGGTTTCACCAAAACATCCGCCAGCACGCCGCCGAAATTTTCCGTCATGATGAGGCGCAGTCCGCGCGTTTTACTTTTGGCGACGTAACCGTTCAAAGTGAATTGCCGGCCGCGCACCGTCAGCACGCCGCGCTGCGTGATAAACGCGTCGGCGGGAAAAAGCGTGGCCGGATGCGCGAGCGGCGTCGGCACAATAAATTTTTGCGGGGTGCAACCCGCCGCCAGCAATGCGAGCAGAAGGATTAAAAAATTATGGCGCATGGCTCACGCTGGCGCGGACAACACTGATTTCCACCGGCTTGGTCTGGTCAAATGTTCCCGGCGGAAATTTCACGCCGCGTTTTTCGTTGTGGAAAATGATGCGCGTAAAATCGCCGTTCGGCTCGTTCATCACCACTTCGCGCGTCGCCGAAAAATCCGGCCGCAGCTTCACCTCCAGCGATGACAACATTCCACGCACATTTTGATCCTTCGGCACAAGCGTCACCACCGCCACGCTGCTGTTTGTCGCCACAGAAATCGTGTAATCGTCCGTCAGCGCATCGAGTTTTCCCTGATTCATCAATGACATCTGCCCCATCACGCGCTGCAACATCTGCGGAAACCCCAGTTTTAATTTTTCCCATTTGCCGTCGGTGCATTCAAATTGCGCCACCGATTTTTTGTCGCCAAGCAGGATGGATTGAAACGGCGCAGTAGTTTCCCAACGAATCTGATCGGGACGCGCAATCAACATGACGCCTTCGCTCATCAACGGATCGGTGAATAATTTCAAATGCCGTTCCTGCGTCAGTTCAAAATAAACCGAGCCGAGCGAGGACATTTTGCGCTGCAAATCTTGCAGGATCGGTTGCGGATCGGCGACGGGCTGAAGCGCGCCATCATCCGCCGCGAACATCGCGAACGCAAGCATGACCGCTGCAATGGTGAAAATTATTTTCATTTGAGAATTTTATCCAGCCGCACCACTTCGTAACCGCGCTCGCGCAAGTTAGCCAACAACAGCTTCACCGTCAGCACCAAACGGTCGGCGGGAATGTTGCCGTCGTGCAGCAAAATGATGCCGCCCGGTTCGAGCCGCCGGACAATGCGCGCGACAATTTTTTTCGGGTCGGCGGAAACCGTGTCAAAGCCGCGCGCCGACCAGCCGATGACTTTCAGTCCCAATTCTTGCGCCACGCGAAACGTGCGCGGATTGGACAAACCCATTGGCGGACGAAACCATTGCGGCGCAATGGCCGCAGCGTTTTGAATGGCGGTCTGCGTTTGAATAAGTTCGTCGCGCAAACGGGCGACAGTAAAAAAATTTGTGAAGTTGCTGTGATTAAAAGTGTGGTTGCCGAGCAAATGTCCTTCACGCAAAATCCGCGCCGTCAGTTCACGATTAGCTGCAACATTTTTTCCAATGCAAAAAAAAGTTGCTTCAATTTTTTCATCACGAAGAAAATTCAGCAACGCAGGAGTTGAGCGCGCGTCCGGGCCGTCGTCGAAGGTGAGCGCGACACATTTTTGAGAATTGTCGCCGCGACAAATGAACGGACCGAAGAAGTTCATCTGCGGAATGGCAACGCCAAGTCCAACGCGAAAGAGCAATGCGACGATTGTCGCGACGAATAAAAAAAGACTGCTCATCGCCAGTGCGATAACCGCGAGCAGCAAGGCGATGATTAAGGTGATGTGAAACCGGCTCATGGCTGCACGCAGCATAACGCTTTGCCGCCGCGCGGCGACAGCGTGTAAAGCAGCACGCCGCATTTTTTTGCGCGCGCCAGTTCCACCGCAACGGAAAATCCAAACGCGGAGGCCGAATGAAATTCGCCGCAGTGTTGTTTGTAAGTTTGATGTTCAAGCGGACGTCCGGCGCGCGCCGCCAACGCTGCCGCGACGGCAATATATTTTTCTTCAAGTTCCAGCCAGCCGCCCGCGCCGCTCAAAATTACGGCAACATTTTTCAAATCCACCGACGACGCAATCCAGTCAACTTCACGTTCCGCGTCAAACGGTTTGCGCCAGCGACCGAGCCGCACGGTGGTCACGCGCGCGAGCGGCGTTGCGGAATTTT
Source organism: Verrucomicrobiia bacterium (assembly GCA_036509625.1). Lineage (GTDB taxonomy): Bacteria > Verrucomicrobiota > Verrucomicrobiia > Limisphaerales > UBA11358 > UBA11358. The sequence continues at coordinate 129 of DATCFH010000014.1, read as the reverse complement.
CCGCGCGCACGAGGCTGGCAATCATCGCGCCTTCGCCCGGACGAATTTTTTCGTTCCAAGTTCCCCAGCGCTGGCCGATGCCTAAAATATATTTGTTTAACTCATCCCCTGCGCCGGTTAAAGCGCAGT
>DATCFH010000013.1:0-5627 GCA_036509625.1 Verrucomicrobiia bacterium | reverse complement strand
TTTTTTTGAGGCCGAGTTCCTGCGCGACGGCGCGGCCAAGCTTTCCCGCGTCTTCCTTCCGCAACCGGTCGGTCGCGTTGATGGCGCGGATACAGGCTTGTTGCATATGCGGATTGAACAACCGCAGCACGGTGGCCAGCGCGGCGGGCGTGGGCGCAGCGCCTTGCGGAATCAAATGTTTGATGCATTCCTGCGTCAGCGGATCCGCGTCGGAAAGTTCTTCCACGCGGAACGTGAGCGTATAACGCAACGTGCGCGCGAGGCCGCCAGCCTTGCCAATGTTGTTGACGACGGCCTTGCGATGATCGGTATTGATGATCATCGCGAGCAGCGCTTCGGCGGCGAGCAATAATTTTTCGTCCAGCGTATCGTGTTCGCCGGTGATGACCAGTTGCTCGATCAATGGCGGCAGGCGCTGGGCGAAAACCACGTCCGGCGATTCCGTGCTTTGATTTTCGTAGTAGTGCAGCAGTTCGAGAAAAAACGAGAGGCGCAGGAAGGATTTTTTTTGTGCACGCGTATGTTCGTTATTCTCGCGGCTCTGCTGGACTTTTTTATGCAATACTTCCAGTTCCTTGCGCTGACCGCTGGCGGGATTTTGCGCGAGCAATTCGGCGAACTCCGGCTTGAACACCAGCATGATTTCTTCCGGCTTCGGGCGCGGATTAAACTTCACATCCGTCGTCACGTCCTTGAAAAAAACCAATGCGTCCGCACCGAACTCTTTGAGAATGCGTTCGCGCGGCAACTGGCCTTTCACGAAACTGCGACTGGCACGGACGATGGCGGACGTAAAAAAACTGTCGGGATTATCGAGCAAAGATTGCAGCACGCACGGCTCGAATGGCGTTTCCAATTTTATCAACGTCGTCACTTCCGTCTTGGCCGCCTCGGCGAGATCGCGCTTCGTCTTGTCGAGATTTTTGAGCAGCGCGGGTTGCAGAATATTGTCCTCAAGTTTGCCCTTAATCAAACTGGCGCTGACCTCGGTGACGTGCTGGTTGTGTTCCATCAGACGCGCGACGATGACGCCGACATCGTTGAGCGGAAGTTTGCTGACAAGCGTCGTAAGCAGCGTGACCAGTTCGCTGTGGGACTTTTGGCGATGCTCGATGACGCGTTCCAGCAACGTCCGCAGCGCCTTATTTTCCGCTTCCAACGCGCCGCGTTCCGTCTCCGACTGCGCCACGCGCAACGTCAAGTCCGCCCAGTCCCGCTGGATTTTTGCCACGGAAACCAAAGCGATTGTGTTGTCTTGCTCGTCGGCCATGCGGACATATTCATCCATCGGAGCAATTCTTTCCAACCTTTTTTCCAGTTGAAACCGCCGCGACCGCTACGACTGCAGTTGGTTGAAGAAAGCGATTTCGCGGGCGAAACTTTTTTCCGAGTCCGAGGCGTGAATCATGTTGAAGAGAAACTGGTCATCGCCCGGCTGCTGAAATTTCAGCCGATACGCGGCATTCGCTTCTGTTGCGCCCGGCCAGAAATCGCCGCGAATCGTTCCCGCCTCCGCCTGCCACGGACGCGTTGCGCCAACAAGCCGGCGGATTTTTTGGATGGCGGCTACGCCTTTGAAGCGGATGACTTTCACCGGCCCGTGCGCCATATATTTTGACGTTCCTTCCAGACAAGGCGGACGATTGCCGATGGCGGGAAAATAAAACTCGCGCCATTTTTCCTCGGACAGATTTTCGCCGCCAGCCAGCAGACATTCCGTAACTGCGTCCAGCCCCAATGTTTTGAGGCGATTTTCAACTTGCTGATGCAAGCCGCGCCAGAACGCATCTGGCTTGATGATGATCAGCGTGTCTTGAAAGGCGGATTCGGTTTGAACGTCGCTCACAGTGTTCAGGAAAAATTATTTCACCAGCGTGCGGACAAATTTATCCATGCGTTCCAAACCTTTTTCAATGTTCGCCAGGCTGGTCGCGTAGCTCAAACGGATGTAATCGTCCGCGCCGAACGCGATGCCGGGAACGGCGGCGACTTTTTCTTGTTCCAACAAGCGCGCGCAGAACTCGGCGGACTTGAGTCCGGTTTTAGAAATGTTCGGGAACAGATAAAACGCGCCCTTTGCGTTGACGCAAGTGATGCCGGGCATGGAATTCAGTTTGGCGTGCGCGTAACGACGGCGCTTGTCGTATTCCGCCAGCCAGATTGGCAGATGTTCTTGTGAACCGTTCAAAGCTTCGACGCCGCCTTTTTGCGCGAACGAAGTTGGATTGCTCGTGCTGTGGCTTTGCACGGCGTCAATGGCTTTCGCAATCGGTTCCGGCGCGGCGAGAAAACCCAAACGCCAGCCGGTCATCGAATATGCTTTCGCCAAACCGTGAACAATAATCGTGTGGTCGTAATGCGCTTGCGAAAAACTCGCGACACTTTTTACTTTCGCGCCATCGTAAAGCAGATGCTCGTAGATTTCGTCGCTCATGATGAGGACGTTTTTCTCCACGCAAATATCGCCGAGCGCCTTGGTTTCTTCCGGCGTGTAAACTGAACCGGTCGGATTGCTCGGCGAATTCAAAACGAACAAGCGCGTTTTGGGCGTGATGGCCGCGCGCAATTGTTCCGGCGTGACTTTGAATTCCGTTTTGTCCGTCGTCGTCAAAATGACCGGCGTCGCGCCCGCGAGCTTGACCATTTCGGGATAGCTCAACCAATACGGCGCAGGAATGATGACTTCATCGCCCGGTTCGCACGTCGCGAGAATGACGTTGTAGCAGGAATGCTTGCCACCACAGCTCACGATAATTTGCGATGGTTTGTAGGTGAGTCCGTTCTCGCGCAAAAATTTTGCGGCAATGGCTTCGCGCAATTCAGGAATGCCGCTGCTCGGCGTGTATTTCGTGAAACCGGCGGCGAGTGCTTTGGCGCACGCGTCTTTAATATGCTGCGGCGTGTCGAAATCCGGTTCGCCTGCGCCGAAGCCGACGACATCTTCGCCCGCCGCCTTCATCGCTTTCGCCTTGGAATCAATGGCTAAAGTGAGTGATGGAGCGAGTGATGCGGCGCGTTGGGAGATTTTGTAGTTCATAAAATTTTAGCGCGAAAAGAATAAATCGAATCCGCTTCAGTGCAAGAATGGAAAATTTCCGCGCGAAGTGTTCGCCGGAAAATTATTTTGCTTCCGAGCTTTTGGCGGCTTCGATGAGTTCCCAGAATTTCGGATTTTCCTGCAATGCCTGATCCTCGGCAACCTTGATGCCGGAGCGAAAGAAAAAATCCTTGAGCGTGTTTTTGCTCAAGATGCGGTGGACGAGCACGCCGAGTTGGTGGCGTTCAAAATAAACACGGTAATCGCCGATGCGAAAACGGTGCAACGTGTGGCCGTCACTTTGCAGTTCGCCAAAGTCTTCGAGTTCGCTGCCGACGACTTGCTGCGGCAGACCGCGAAAGTCGCCGAGGATTTCCAACTGTAATTCTTTCGGCATCCGCGCCAGTTCAGACGCGGCGGTCGGCGTGAAGATGATTTGAAATGCGCTCATCAGAAATTTCGTGGTGATTATATGGCGGGCGGGCAGGGGAGTTCAATCCTTCATTCACACAGTCAGCGTCCTAATCCTAATCTTCATCGTAATCTTAATCCTCGTTTTCCGGCGATTACGATTACGATGAAGATTAGGATTAAGACATTGTTGTCCGCCAGTTCAGCCGAGCAAACCCTTTTTCAGAAAGTAACCATACGCGATGATTAGCGCAAAACCTGCGAAGCGCGGCAAGCGTCCGAACACCGCGACAAAAACCATGTGCAATAACGTCGCGCCGAGCAGCAGAAACATTCCCGTCTGAAAAAATGCCGGCATCGCCATCGTGTGATACAGCGCGTAAACGCCGAGGCAGAGCGGAATGGAAATGTGCGCGTCGCCGACCTGCGAGGCATAAACAACTGCCGGCTGTTTGCGCCAGCCGTAATAAAACGCGAGCAGCGCATTCGGCAAAACCATCAGCCAGCCGCTCAACCAGCCGAGATGTTTCGCGCTGACGAAACCGGTGTGGATGTGCGAAATCCATTCCACCAACCATTCCGTGCTGATGTAAATCGCATATGCGCCGACCGCGAGCAGCGCGAGATTCACCGGCAGCATCAGATTGAAACTTGATTTGCCCTGACGCACGTTCGCCTTCAACACTTCAAAAATATGGAACACCTGCCAGAATAAAAATAATCCGACCAAAACCAAACCGTCGTTGAAGTTCAAACTGCCTTTGCGACCGAGCGCCCAGACCGCGCCGGTGAAAAATAAAACTGCTGTCAGCGTGAGCAGCAGCGAAAGCCGGTTTAATTCATGTTCCTTGCCGCCTTTGCCGCCAGTTTTCGCCTCGACCTTCGCTTCGACTTGCGCCTTGAGCTTGACCTCGGATTTTTTCTTTTTGGCTGCGCTGGATTTGGATTTCGGCAGGACGTTGATGCCCCAGATGATTGCGGGCAATCCAAGCACGAGCGTCATGTTGGTGACGTTGTTGACGAGCGAATTGGTCATCACATCCGCGCCGCTGCCGCCAGTCTGGCCGAGGATGAAAGCAAAAATTAAATTGCCCATGCCGGAACAATACGGCATCACGAGCGTGCCCAGCACCGTGCCTTCAAAGCCACCCGCGCTCATCGCTTCCAGCCGCCAGATCATCAGGAACGACGCCACGAGAAACAGCGCGAGGAACAGCCACGGCGACCACACGCCCTGACTATCCATCCAGTGAAGAAACGGCTTTAACACGCGGCGAAGTTTAAGGAAATTTTTTGGAGGCGCGATACAAACTTCGCCACCCGGTTGACCGGCAGGTCAGCCCTACCAAAGGGAGGTAGGGCGGCGCTGCCGCGCCGCCAGCGCTATCTAAAATAAAAAACGGCGCGGAAATAAATCCGCGCCGTTTATTAAATTGTAGGAGACGAGGTGACGAGTCTCAAATTTTCCAGTTTCAAAATTAGTTAGAGACTCCTCACGTCGTCTCCTACTTCATTAAGTTTTCAACCAGCAATCACACCGATTTCCACCGGCTCTACGTTGACGCCTTGTTTGACGAGCCATTTGATTGCCGCCGCCACTTCGCTGCGCGCGCCGTCGAGTTCGAGGCAGACGATGCCGATTTCGTCCGTCACGCTGGCCTGACGGATGTTCGTTACGAGCTTGAACTTATGTCCGACCTCGTAAATGAACGGCTTCTTGATCAGCTTCGGCGGATACATCAGCCACAAACGCTGTTGCGTGGGCGAATTCGATTTCGTAGCCGAGATTTTTTTCTTGGGCGTGGCCATAAGTTTTAATTTGTTTTTGTAGGAGACGAGGTGACGAGTCTCAAATTGCCGTTTTCAAAAAAGTTAGAGACTCCTCACGTCGTCTCCTTCCTTTGGTTTCTAGCCGCCCGCAATCGCCGGGATGATGCTGATTTCGTCGCCGTCTTTGAGCGGCGTCTCGCGGTTTTGGAGGAAGCGGATATCCTCCTCGTTGACATAGACGTTGACGAAGCGGCGCACCTCGCCTTGCTCATCCACGAGGCGTTCCTGGATGCCGGGGAAGCGCGTCTGCAATTCGACGAGCGCCTCGCCGATGGTGGCGGCGTTGATTTCGACCAGCTCCTCGTTGTTGGTCAACTTGCGGAGCGGCGTGGGGATGCGGACTTTTTTT
>DATCFH010000012.1:0-9802 GCA_036509625.1 Verrucomicrobiia bacterium | reverse complement strand
TGTTCTGGCAAACCCGTGATTTGTATGCCGCTCATCTTGTCCACGCTGTCAGCGATGACATTGGAAATTAAAATATTTCTCATGCGGCTGTTCGTGGTGATGCCCGGTGTGCGATTGCGTTTGCCGGTGGTGATGTAAATGGCGCAATCGCGCACGTCCATCATCGTGAGATTATTGATGGTGATGTTTTCAAAAATTGCGCCGTCCACTTCTTCGATCGCGAGACCGTGACAACTGCGAAAGGTGCAATTCGCCACGGTGCAATTCCGAAAACCGCCGCTGGATTCGGTGCCAAACTTGATGCGGCCAAAACCATTTTTGGCGGGCTTCATCGTGCCGTCAATCAACGTGCCTTCCAGAAATCCGGAAACCTGACAGTTCACAATCGTGAGATTTTCTGTCGGCCGAATTTCACCGAGCGCGTAGGTGCTCTTCGGACAAAGGCCGTCGTCGTTCGGCGAATTAATGCGACAATTGGAAACCATCGTGTTGCGGCAACAATCAATATCAATGCCGTCGCGGTCGGTATCCATCGTCACGTTGTCCACGGTCAGGTTATCACAGCCGGTGACGAGAATCGCAAAATGGCCGCCGTGAAAAATCGTGACATCGCGGATCAAAACATTTTTGCAGAGCTTGAGCGCGATGGCTTTGTTGCCGAGGCGAACATTGCCGTCTTTTACTTCCGCGCCGTAGTTGCTGGTATTTTTCAGTTCGCTGCCGAAGCCGACCATTTTGTTGAGCAACCCGTCGCCGCGCACGAGACCGCCGCCGTTGATCATGCCATTGCCGCTGATGAAAACGTTCGTCAGGTTTTCGCCCCAGATCAAACTGTTGTGGAAATAACAATGCCCGCCGTCCTGATACGGATTGTTCCTCGGCCACGCTTCGGTAAAATCGTAGGCGTTCAGTTTTTGCGGCGCGCCCAGAATCGTCGCGCCCGCGTCAATGAGCAGATGGATGTTGTTCTGCAAATGAATCGAGCCGCTCAAATAAGTTCCTGCGGGCACGAGCACCGTGCCACCACCGACGGCGGCGGCGGCGGAAATTGCTTTGTCAATCGCCGGACTGTCGAGGTTCGTGCCGTCACCGACCGCGCCGAAACTGCGGACATTGAAATAATTTTGGCCGGTCATTTCGGCGGCGTGCAAACCGGCGTTGAGCAGCAGCAACCAAAGTAGCTGGCGGAGAAAAGAGGATTTCATATTTCAGAATTGGGTGTGAATCAGCAAGACGTGTGGCCGGAATTATTGGTTACAGGCACGGAAATAGCCAACCGAATTGGGGACAACCGATTCAACTTTAATTTGCGCTTGCTACCCATTCGCGACCCGCGTATAGTTTGCGACCTTTTTTAGAACTAATTTATTATGCGTCGTCCCAAAGGCATCAAGACCAAAAAAGCCGCTACGAAGCGGTTTAAGATCACCGCCACCGGCAAAGTCCTGCGCGCCCGCGCGGGTCGCCGTCACTTGGCACAAACCAAAAACGCCAAGCGTCGCCGCCATCTTGGCAAGGCCGCTGTTTTGGACAAGACGGATATGTATCGCATTACGCAATGCATGCCGTTCAGCCATCGCGGCTGATTTAACCGACCCACTGAAAATCGTTTAATTTTATGCGTGTAACAAATTCTCCCGCTTCCCGCAAACGTCGCAAACGGATGTTGACGGCGGCCAAAGGCTTCCGTCTCAAACGTTCCAAACTTTACCGCTACGCGTCCGACGCCGTTGACCACGGCCGCCAATACGCCTACCGCGATCGCCGCACGAAGAAGCGCGTTTATCGCTACCTCTGGCAGGCGCGTATCAACGCCGCCGCGCGCGAAGCTGGCATTACTTACAGCCGTTTCATCGAAGGTTTGATTGCTGCCAAGTGCGAACTCGACCGCAAAATCATTTCTGATTTGGCTGCGACCGACAACGCCGCGTTTCTCGAAATCGTGAACATCGCGAAGAACGCGCTCAAGTCCAAGCCCGGTGCGGTTTTGGCGAAGGCGTAATCGAAACCGAAACAAATTCTCGACGGGCGGACTGAAAAGTTCGCCCGTTTTTTATTGCCGCAAAAAGGCGCAGAAAGCGCAAAAAATTTCGCTGCATTTCTTTTGTGACTTTTGCGCCTTTTTGCAGCTAAACTTTTGGAAATTATTATGGCTGGATTTCTTGACGACATCGAACCGCTGAAACAAACCGCGTTGACCGAATTTAAAAGCGCGCCTGACCTCGCCACGCTCGAACAAACCAAAGGCGCGTGGATCGGGCCGAACGGCAAATTCACCGCGCTGATGAAACAGCTCGGCACGCTCTCGAAAGAAGAAAAACCCGCCGCCGGCAAACTCATCAACGCCGCCAAGGTCGAACTCGAAGCCGCGCTCGTTGCGCGCCGCGAAGAATTTGAACTGAAAGCCGCGTTGCCGAAAGAGCCGACGGATTTCACGCTGCCCGGACGCCGCCGCGCGCTCGGCAAATTGCATCCGCTCACGCAAGTCACCGACGACATCGTCCGCGCGTTTCGCAAGATCGGTTTTGCCGTCGCCGACGGGCCGGAGATTGAGGACGAGTATCATTGCTTCGACGCGCTCAATACGCCTGCCGACCACCCCGCGCGCGATTCACAGGACACATTTTATTTGAACACGACGGACAAGCGCCTGCTCCGCACGCACACCTCGTCCGTGCAGATTCGCGTGATGGAAATGCAAGCGCCACCCGTGCGCATCATCGTGCCGGGCCGCGTGTATCGCCGCGATAATGCCGACGCCACGCACAATCCCACCTTCCACCAGATTGAAGGACTTTACGTGGATAAAAATGTGACCGTCGGCGATTTGAAAGGCACTGTTGAATTTGTTTTCAAGGAACTCATGGGTGACGACGTGAAGATCCGTTTCCGTCCGCATTATTTCAGCTACACCGAGCCGAGCTACGAGATTGATTTCACCAACGCGCTCGTGAAAAAGATGGGCAAAGACTGGTTGGAAATCGCCGGCTGCGGCATGGTGCATCCGCAAGTGTTCGAGACCGTCGGCTACGATCCCGAAGTGTGGACCGGCTGGGCGTTTGGCTTCGGCATCGAACGCATCGCCATGCTGCGCTACGGCATCAACGACATCCGCCTTTTCTACGAAAATGACGTGCGGTTCCTGAAACAGTTTTAATTAAATCTATGACTAAAATTCCCCGCTACGATCAATTGATGAATCCTGTTATCGGCGCTCTTCGCGAATTGGGCGGGTCAGGGTCAATTGATGAAATTTACGAAAAGGTCATTGAGACTCTTAAAATGCCGGATGATGTGCTTGCGGTTTTGCACGACCCTGAATCTACCAATCAGACGGAAGTTCAATACCAGTTGGCTTGGGCGCGAACCTATCTTAAAAAATTTGGACTTTTGGAAATCTCCAGTCGTGGAATTTGGGCGCTGACTAAAAAGGCAGAGTCTGTCGCTCAAGTAGAGCCAAAAGAAGTTCAACGATTTGTTCGAGATGCTGTCCGCAAAGACCGGGAGTTGCGCTCGCCCAAACCATCTCAAGATGCGAACGCGCAAGATGCAGAAGAGCCGGATGAAGTTCAGTCATGGCGGGGCGAGCTTCACAACGTGCTTACAAAAAAACTTTCTGCTGACGCTTTCGAGCGGCTCATCCAACGGTTGCTCCGTGAATCTGGTTTCATTCAAGTTGAAGTCACTGGTCGCAGCGGTGACGGCGGCATTGACGGCAAGGGCATCGCTCGAATTCACGGCTTCATAAATTTCCATGTGGTTTTTCAATGTAAGAAATGGCAAGGCGTCGTTCCTTCAAATGAAATTCGCGACTTTCGAGGCGCGATGGTTGGCCGCGCTGACAAAGGTTTATTCATCACAACTGGAACATTTTCGCGCGACGCAATTAAAGAAGCTGTTCGTGATGGCGCACCGCCGATTGATTTAATTGACGGCGATTTGTTGGCTGACAAGTTAAAGGAATTAAAGCTTGGAATTGCCACAGAGTTGATTGAAAAAATCTCCGTGGACGAAAATTGGTTTGCGAATATTTAATTTCTCCCAATGAAAGTCACCCTGAACTGGCTCAAACAACCCGTTCATTTCAACTGATCGCCCAGCGGCATTGACCGGGCGGCTGAATTTGCTTTCGTCGGCTGGCCGTGTTTGTTAGATAAACAGCGTGCGCAAAATCCTTTTCCTTTTCAGTCTGGTGTTGGTCGTCGCCTTTGGCGCGGCGGCGGCGGAGACCTTGACGCTGACGGACGGCGCGACGTTTACCGGCGAAATCACCAAGACCGATGATAACGGCCTGCTCCTCCGTCTGCCCGGCGACACTTACGCGGCGACGAATTTGCTCTGGTCGCGCCTGTCGCAGGATTCCTTGAAACAACTTGTCGCCAATCCCAAAATCAAACCGTATGCCGAGGTGTTTATCGAACCCGACGCCTCGCAACGTCCGGCCAAACCGGAAATCCAAATCAATCCGGTCACGCGGCTGACGCGTCCGGAAAATCCGTCATTGATTGGCGGATTGCTCGGGTCGCCGTTGGGACTGTTTATTTTGCTGGTGCTTTACGCGGCCAATCTTTATGCGGCAATTCAAGTAGCCATCGTCCGCGCTCGTCCGGTGGCACAGGTGGTTGGCTTGTCAGCAGTGCTGCCCATTATCGGACCGATTATTTTTCTGGCGCTGCCGATTAAAGTGGCCGCTCCGCCGGAAGAAACTGATTTTGCCGCACCCGCTGGCACGGCTGGTGCCGCCGCGCAACGCACGCCGGAAGAAATCCAGATTGTCGAGGCGTCGTGGCACAAAGAAGAAAAGAAACCGGAACCGCAGATTTTCGCACGCGGCAAATTCACCTTCAACAAACGCTTCGTGGAAACCAAGTTTGCGGGCTTCGTCGGCGAGCCAAAGGGCGACGCGCTGAAATTTTCGATGGAGGTCAAGACGGCCACGCAGCACTTGGTCGTTGAACACATTTTGCAGGTCGCGGCCACTGACGTGATGCTTGAAACCGTCGCGTCCGGTCAGGTGACGGTGGCGCTGAACGACATTCTGGAAATCAAACTCATCCCCAAAACCGCTTGAAATACCGCAGCATCCTTCTCTTCGGCGCACCGGGCGCGGGCAAAGGCACGCAGGGAAAAGTCCTCGGCGTCATCCCGAATTTTTTCCACTGCGCGTGCGGCGACGTGTTCCGCAACCTGCGCGCGGACAGCCCGCTGGGGAAAATTTTCATCAAGTATTCCGGTCGCGGCCAGCTCGTGCCGGATGCGACAACGGTCAAACTCTGGCGTCAAAATATCATCAACACCACCAAGGTTGGCCGGTTTCATCCCGCGCAGGACACGCTCGTGCTTGACGGTATTCCACGCAATGTTCATCAGGCGAAAATGCTGCGCGACATTCTCGACGTGGTCGCCGTTTTCTATCTCAAGAGCGCCGATGAAAAAAGCCTCATCCACCGCATTCAACGCCGCGCCATCAAGGAAAACCGCCTCGACGACGCCAACTTGAACATCATCCGCGAACGCCTCAAAGTTTACGAAGAGGAGACAATGCCCGTCTTGAATTTTTACGGTCGCAAATGCGTTCACCACATCAATGCCGACCAGTCGCCCGCCAAAGTGTTGTCGGACATTTTGCACATCGCGGCAAAAAAGTGAGCGCGCATGACGCCGTTGCGGATCATCTTCATGGGCACGGCGGAACTCTCCTGCGCCAGTTTGGAAACACTTTCTGGCAATAAAAACTTTTCCGTTCTCGCCGTCGTCACGCAGCCGGACAAACCCAAAGGCCGCGACCTCAAACTCACGCCCTCGCCGGTAAAGGTTCTCGCGGAGAAATTAAACCTGCCCGTGCTGCAACCGCTGAAAGCGCGCGATGAAAAATTTATCGGCGAACTGCGCGAACTAAAACCGGACTTAATTGTCGTTGTCGCCTACGGACAAATTTTGCCGCAGACGATTTTGGATTTGCCAACACACGGTTGCCTCAATGTTCACACGTCTTTGCTGCCGAAGTATCGCGGCGCCGCGCCAATCCAATGGGCGATTGCCGATGGCGAACCGGAAACCGGCGTAACCATTATGAAAATGGACGCCGGCTTGGACACCGGCGCGATTTTGGCCACGCGCCGCACACCGATTTTGGCGACGGATAATTCACAAATTTTGCACGACCGCCTCGCACAACTCGGCGCGGAATTGCTCGTCGAAACAATTCCGGATTTTGTTGCCGAAAAACTTTCACCGCAGCCACAACCGGCGGAAGGTTCAACTTACGCCGCCAAAATTAAAAAGGAAGACGGACGCATTGACTGGAATTTGCCCGCGCAAAAAATCTGGAACCGGCTGCGCGCCTTCACGCCGTGGCCGGGCGCGTTCACGTTTTTGAAAACGGAATTAAAGCCGCAATTACTGAAAATTTGGAAAGTTGAAGTCGTGGAAAAATCTGGCATTGCGGGAACAATTTTATCGGCGGACAAAACTGGCATCGTCGTTGGTTGTGGTGAAAATGCACTGCGGATTTTGGAATTGCAGCGCGAGGGCGGCAAGCGTTTGACCACCGAACAATTTCTCACGGGCTTTCCGCTAAAGGTCGGCGGGAAATTTGAATAGCCGCACCGTCTTCAACCGCTTGGCATCAGAACGGTCTCTGGCAGTATTGGTTTGCTTCGCTCATGGCCGCTTTTTCTTCCGGTTCGCCGACGGCACGTTTTTCAACTCCTTCACCGCCGCATCAAAATCTTTTTCCACCGGCGACGGCTCGGCGAGTTGCGCGCGGTGAAACTTCTCGAATTCCAACTCCGCCTTCTGCGCCGCCTGCTCGTGCGAAATTTTCCCCGCATGCTTGAGAATGTCCCGCCCGCCCAAGCGCAGGAAATCATCCAGCTTCGCCAGCCAGTCGCGCATATACATCGGCTGCCGGTTCAACGCCTGCACCTCCGCCAGTTCCAGATACGCCACCACGATGCGGTTCAGCGCATTGAGTTCCTCCGGCGACAGATAATTCTTGGCGATGACCGCCTCCGCCTTGCTCGGTTTCGCGCCCACCCAATTCGTCATGCCCGCTTGCGGTTTTGCGGCGTTGACCCGCGCGTGAATCACCTCTGCCGCTGTCTGACCGTGCGCCGCCCAGTGCATCTTATTCTGCACCGTGGCGAAAAATTGTTGTGACGACGCCACACTCGGATCGTAATCAATACTCGTCGCGTAAATCTCCAGCACCTTCCGCCAAAATTCTTTTTCCGACGACCGGATGTCGCGGATGCGCGCCAGTAATTCCTCAAAGTATTGCCCGCCGCCCTTGCGTTTGAGCCGCTCATCGTCCATCGCAAAACCCTTCACGATATATTCGCGCAACCGCTGCGTGGCCCAGATGCGGAACTGCGTGCCACGCGGCGATTTCACGCGGTAACCGACCGAGATAATGACATCCAAGTTGAAGAACTTCGTGACATAATTTTTCCCGTCAGCGGCAGTGGTTAAGAATTCCTTAACAACTGAAATCGCCGGCAATTCACCCTCCGCGAACACGTTGCGGATGTGCATACTCACGTTCGGAACAGACGTTTGGAACAACTCCGCCATTTGCGCCTGCGACAGCCACGCCGTCTCGCCCTGAAACTGGACTTGCAGCCGCGTGCGCCCGTCTTCCGTCTGGTAAAACAGAAATTCACCGCCGGGCGCGGAAGTGGATGGAATGAGGTTGCTCATCAAAATTCGCTCGGAATGGCCTTGTCCCGGAACTGTGGGCTACTGGTGAGCGCATGAGCGAATCGTAAGCCGCCGCAGTTTTTAGGCAAGCGCGAAGGCGGAACGGTTTTACACGGCTTTGCGCAGCCATTCCAACGCACCGCGACCGGCGCGCGTGCCGGTCGCAAAACAACCTTGCATCAGATAGCCGCCGGTCGGCGCGTCCCAGTCAATCATTTCGCCGGCGACGAAAATCCCCGGCAACCGGCGCACCATGAGCGCAGCATCCAGTTCGCGCCAACGCACGCCACCGGCGGAAGAAATTGTCTCGGCCAGCGGACGCGGGCGGAGAAGTTTTACCGCGCAATTTTTTACCGTCGCCGCGAGCGATTCGGCGGAAGTGAACGGCTCGTGATTTTCCAAAATGGCAAAGGCGGCGGCACTCAACTTCCAGCGCGAACGCGCTTCGGCAAGAAAGTTGCGCGGACAGTTGCCGAGTTTTTTCACGAGCTGCGCGGCAGTGTGCGCGGGTTTGAAATCAATCGTAATTTCCGGCTCGGACATTGCACGCAAAGCTGAACCGAGTTGGTAAATTGCGCCGCCTTCCAATCCGTATTTGGTCACGAGCAGTTCGCCAATCACCATCGTTGCGCCCGCGCGAACATTGATGTTTTTTAACGGCTGACCTTCCGCCTGCGCGAGCAACGCGGGCGGCCAGGAAATTTCCCAGCCGCAATTGGCGGCGACCAGCGGTGCGATGCCTACGCCGAGTTTTTCCAACACGGAAGTCCACGCGCCATCGGAACCGGTCTCCGGCCACGAGCCGCCGCCGAGCGCGAGAATCACCGCGTCAGCCTCGCAAGTGCGAACTTCATCTTCGACTTGAAAATCAATTTGCCACTGCGCGCCGGTTGGCCGCAGATCAACCCAGCGATGGCGCAAAGCGAATTTCACGTCGGCGGCGCGCAAGCGTTGCACCCAACGCCGCAGCAACGGCGCAGCTTTGAGTTCGCGCGGATAAACACGGCCGCTCGTCGCGGCAAAAGTTTCCACGCCAAGTTTGATCGCCCATTGGCGCAATGCGTCGGCATCAAATTCCGCGAGGAGCGACGACCACAATTCCGGCGGCGATTCCGCGCCGGTGTAGCGCGTGGCAAAAATTTCGCGCGGTTCGGCGTGGGTAAGATTCAATCCACCGCGACCGGCGACGAGAAATTTTCGGCCGACGGAGGGCTTGGCATCGTAGAGCGTCACGGACGCGCCGCCCGCCGCCGCGACTTCCGCCGCGCGCAAACCAGCCGGCCCGCCACCAATGATCGCAATTTTTTTAATGCGAAATTAAAACAGATCCGCTCAAGTGCCGCGCCGGGTTGCGGGCGCCGCCTTGGGCTTCTCTTTTTTCTTCTTCTTGGTTTCTTTTTTGTGACTGTTATTTCCTTTGGCCATATTGAACTCCTAATTTTTTGTTGACCCACATTTCAACTGCTTTGATAAAAATTTGCAATAGCAGAAATGCGCGGGCGCGACATTCCGCTTTCGCCGAAAAATAATTTCTGCCACGCTCGCGCCATGCCGATTCCAGTCATCAGCAACGCGCAGATGCGCGCATGGGAACGCGCCACTTGGGCGACCGGTCAGACCGAGGCCGAGGTTATCCGCCGCGTCGGCAAACGTGTCGCGCGGCGCGCGCGCAAGCTCACGCGCGCGGGCGACACGATTCTTTTTCTCATCGGCAAAGGTCACAATGGCGATGACGCCCGCGCCGCCGCCAAGCAGCTCGAAGGTCGTCGCGCCGAAGTGCTGGAAATGTTTTTGCCGGACACGGATTTGTTGCCGCTCGAATCCGCCTTGCAGGAAAAACCGGCGCTCATTGTGGACGGACTTTTCGGCATCGGTTTGAACCGGCCGCTCTCTGAATCGTGGCAAAAAATTGTTGCCACCATCAACGCCGCAAAAATTCCCGTGCTGGCGATTGATGTTCCTTCCGGCCTGAACGCGGACACGGGCGAAACTTTTGGTGCGGCTATCGAAGCGACCGTCACGCTCACCATCGGCGCACCAAAAACGGGATTGCTCGCGCCCGCTGCGTGGCCGTTGGCCGGACGATTGGAAGTGGCGGAAG
>DATCFH010000011.1:0-25234 GCA_036509625.1 Verrucomicrobiia bacterium | reverse complement strand
TTTGCGGCTGTTTCAGTTTTTTATCCGTGTGCATCCGTGTCCATCCATGGTAAAAATCTGCCCGCAAAAATGGTTTTGACCCGCAAAAATCTGGACTGGTGGTGCGAGCGCGGAATTTTATCGCTCGTGCTGGGAATGCTCGTGTTCGCGCCGCTGGCGTTTGGTGCGGTGGATACTTGGGCTTTTCTCGTGGTGCAAATCGCCGCCGCTGCGGTTTTTATTTTGTGGGGCGCGCGGCTGTGGTTGAATCCGCGTGGCAAATTGCTCTGGCCACCGTTGGCGTGGGTGGTGCTGGCGTTCATGGCTTACGCGGTGGTGCGCCATTTCACGGCGGACATCGAATACGTCGCGCGGCTGGAGACGATTCAAGTTTTGCTGTTCGGCTTTTTATTTTTCGCGGTGCTGAATAATTTGCGCGGACAGGAAGAAATTTCCATCGTCAGCGGCACGCTCATTGCGGTGGGCGCATTCACGGCGTGTTACGCGGTGGTGCAGCTCACACGCAATTCGAATGTGGTTTGGAATCAAGTTTCTCCTTACCTCAACCGGGCTTCCGGCACTTACATTTCGCCGAACAATCTTTCATGCCTGCTCGCGATGCTGCTGCCGTTGGCGCTGGCATATCTGCTGGTCGGCAAGGTGAACATCGTGACGCGGATTTTGCTCGGTTACGCGGCGCTGGCGATGGCGGCAGGTTTGGCGGTGACGTTTTCGCGCGGTGGCTGGATCGCGGCGGCGGCGGGAATTATTTTGCTGCTGGGAATTTTACTTGGCCATGGCAATCACCGGTTGAAGGCGGCGGTGTTGTTGGCGGTGATATTGCTGGGTGGCGGATTTTTGACTTCGCATTATTTGTCCAAAACATTTGGCTATATGCGCCGCGTCGCCGCGCCGGATGAAGCCGCCAGCTTGCAGGTCGTGGATACGAGCGCGGATTCGCGGCTGCTGTTGTGGCGGTCGGCGGTGCAAATGTGGACGGACTATCCGTGGTGCGGCGTGGGGCCGGGACACTATGATTATCGCTTTCGAGAATACCGGCCAGAGTGGGTGCAAGGCCGCCCGGATCGGGTGCATAATGACTACCTGAATTTGCTGGCGGACTGGGGCGCAGTGGGCGGCGGCATCGTGCTTGTGGGAATCGGCATTTTTATTTTCTGGTTGCGAAAAACGTGGCCGCACGTGCGGCGCGAGGAAAATGATTTTGGCAGCGGGCAAAGCAACCGCTTCGCTTTTTTTATCGGGGCGGTGTGCGGGCTGGCGGCACTGGCGGTGCATTCGGCGATGGATTTTAATCTGCATATTCCTGCGAACGCGCTCGTGGGCGTAGTGTTGCTCGCACTTGTCGCGAGCAACGCGCGTTACGCAACCGAGCAATTTTGGTTTCGTCCGCAACTGCCGTTAAAATTGATTTTGGCGACAGCGCTGGGCATGGTCGCGATTTATTTTTTGGCGCAGGCGTGGCGGTTGGGCGGCGAGGCGTATTGGCTGGCGCAGGCGGACGAACAGCCGATTTTTTCAGTGGAACGCACAGCGGCTTTGAAAAAAGCTTTCGCCTGCGAGTCGAAAAATTTTGCGACGGCTTATGCGATTGGTGAATGTTATCGGCTGCAAAGTCAGGCTGGCGACGGTGATGCCATCGCACTTGGCGAAGAAAGTTTGGCCTGGTATGCCCGCGCCATCCGGTTAAACCCGCATGACGGTTACAGTTTTCTCCGCACGGGGATGTGTCTCGACTTGTTAGATCGATCGCGCGAGGCGGAACCGGCCTATCGCGCCGCCGAAGCGCGTGATCCCAACGGTTATTACACGCTGGCAAACATCGGCTGGCACTACGTCCAGACCGGCGATTACGCCGCCGCGCAGGAATGGTTCAACCGGTCAATGAAACTGGACTGGAACAATGACATTGCGAAAAATTATCTGGCCATCTGCCAGTCTAAACTGGCCGCCAAAGCCGCCGAAAAATCGCCATTGCCGTCTGGTTATTGAGATAAATGTCCATTGACAACGCTGGCTGTCCGTAGCTATATTTTGGAAAGTCAAAAATCCGCGTAAAAAGTTTTTATGAAAAAAATTCAGACTCTTCTCGCTGCCATCATGTGCGGCTTGGTTTTGGGCATAGCTATCAAAACGAGTGCACAGACCGGCCAAGCCGGTTTTGCCACCGCTGTGCGGGTGGAAGGCATCGTCAGCTACTCGCTCGGTGACGGCCAGTGGCAACCGCTGGTCGCCGGGAAAATCCTGCCAGTGGGCGCCATCGTCCGCACTGGGAATAATGGCGCGACCGATCTCGTGCTCGGCAAAGACATACAGTTGCCGCTGTATGCCCAGCAAGTTTCAGGTCAGCCAGATCACCCCGCCCTCCCCCAAGACGCGAAGGTGCGCGGCATGGCCAGCTTTGCTCCGGCGATGGAACAAAACGTAGTTCGCCTTACTCCCGATACCACTCTGGCTATTAATAAACTCAACGTCATTGACACTGGCTCGGATACGGTCAGCGATACCGAGCTCGATTTACAAAAAGGCAAAATTTTCGCCAGCGTCAAAAAACTTAATGGTGCTTCCACTTATTACATTAAATTGCCCAGCGGCATTGCCGGTGTGCGCGGCACCCAGTTTAGCGTTGATGTTGGGGGCGCAGTTTCCGTCTCCCACAGCACCGGCGGCGGCGTGGTGCTGACGCTGACGCCGCCCGGTGGTGGCGCACCCCAAACCACCGTGGTCGGGGTCGGCTACAGCTACAATCCAGCCACTGGAGCGTTAACACTCGCCAGCAGTGATGTGATTACCATGATGCAGAATTTATTCAATGCGTTGCAGACGATTTATTCTCCGGTTAATTTCTTCATCTCCAGGGATGGCACTCAATGTTATGTATCGCCCACGCACGGTGCCACCGGTGGCCATCACCACAGTCAGAGTGGTGGGCAACCGGAGGACTAGTTCTCCAGCACCGGGGATGGCACGATAGATATTAGCGTGCCGGGCGCTCCTTAAAGTTGGAAATTATATTCTCTTTGAAACCAGCGCAGCCTTGAGTTGCGCTGGTTTTTTGTTTAATCCAACAGCGTGAAGCTCAAGCGCCCCAAACTCACGCCGCTCCTGATTGCGCTGGCCGTCCTCGCGCTCGTCAGCGGCGTGCGCGCGCTGCATCTGGATTTCCCCGAACGGCTCGAACGCATGACCTACGATCTGCGCGTCCGGGCGGCGTGCCAGTTTCCCGCGCCAGTGGCAACAAATCTGGCGTTTGTCGCAATCGATGAATCGAGCATCAAGGCCGTCAAAAGTGGGAAATTTGGCTACCGTTTCGGCCTGCTTTGGCCGCGTCAGGTTTACGGTCGGCTCGTGGATGAACTTTCCGCGCAAGGCGTCGAGGCCGCCGGCTTCGACGTGCTTTTTGGCGAACTGCGGACGGATCAATTTCCCGTCCAGTTGGTCGGTGGCGGGCTGGAAGAATCTGATGATTTCTTCGCCGACCAGTTGCGCCGCGCTGGGAATATCATTCTTGCCACCACGCCGGAACTCACCCCGCCGCCCCTCTTCGCCACCAACGCACTGACCCTGGGCGACATTTCCAGCAAGCCCGACACCGACGGCATTCTGCGCCGCGTAAAACCTTTTTGCGACGTGCGCCACTGGCATCCGCTCATCCAACAAATCGCGGACAATCCTGAACTTGCCGTCAATTTGACCAACGCCATTTTCGTGCCGGGGAAAATTATTTTGCCGCAGACCGGCTTGGCCAACTCGATTGAAATCCCCGTGGACGCGGAAAATAATTTTACCCTCGCCGATTTTGGCGTGGATAAACTTCCGCCCGGCGTTGCGCCCACGGCCAAAGCCTTCACCACCGAACGCATCTGGCACATGGGCATCCAACTCGCCGCGCAGGAACTCAAGCTCGACCTCGCAAAATCCATCGTGGATTTGCCCGGCGGAAAAATTATTCTGCGCGGCGCGAACGGAATTGAGCGCGTGATTCCCGTGGATGCCGATGGGTATTTTCTCGTGAACTGGCAGCTCACGCCCAATGACCCGCGTCTCATGCGGTTGCCCGTGGAAGACCTGCTCGCGCAGGATCACCAACGGTTGCTCGGCCAAACCAACGACCTGCGCGCCGACCTGCGCGGCAAGCTCGTCATCGTCGGTTCTGCCACGCAGGGTATCAATCTGACTGACCGCGGCGCGACGCCACTTGACCACGACACGTTGCTGGTCAGTAAATACTGGAACATCGCCAGCTCCGTCATCACCGGCCAGTTCATCCGCCGCGCTGGCACAAGTGAAACCAACGCCATCATCATTTTGCTCGGCCTGCTCACAGCCGTTTTGACCTGGGAATTGCGCGCCTTCACCGCCTCCGTCGCCACCTTTTTTTTGGTTGCCGGTTACACCGCGTTCACATTTTTTGCGTTCATCCATTTCCGGCTGTGGCTGCCGCTGATTTTCCCGGTCGTTGGCGCAATGTTGGTGGAACACATCAGCCTCGTAACTTATCGCGTCGTCTTCGAGGAACGCGAACAGCGCCGCGTGAAATCCGTTTTTTCCAAAATCGTCTCGCCGGATGTCGTCAACGAATTGCTCGGCGCGGAAAAACTTTCGCTCGGCGGCGCGCGGCGCGAAGTCACCGTTTTTTTCGCGGACGTGCGCGGCTTCACCACCTTTACCGACCAGTTGCAAGAGGACGTTGCCGAATATGTCCGCACCAACAACGTGGATTTGGCGACAGCGGAAAAATATTTCGAGGAGTCCGCGCGCGAGACTTTGGAAATCGTAAACCTCTATCTCGCCGCCGTCGCCGACGCGGTAAAGGATCACAACGGCACACTCGACAAATACATTGGCGACTGCGTGATGGCGTTTTGGAATGCGCCCACGCCCAACGCGCGGCACGCAAAAGCGGCCGTTGAGGCAGCCATCGCAGCGCAACGCGCCATCCATCACTTGAACGCAGAACGGCTCGCGCAAAATGTCGCGCGGGAACTCGACAACCGCGCCCGCATCGCGGTCGGCCAGCCGCCGAAACCGTTGCACGTCGCACTGCAACTCGGCACCGGCATCAATACCGGCACGGTCACGGTCGGTTTGATGGGTTCAAATCAACACATCCTGAACTACACGGTTTTTGGGCGCGAAGTGAATCTCGCGAGCCGGCTCGAAGGCGTTTCCGGCAGCGGGCGAATCATCATTAGCGACACAACTTACAACCAGCTTTTGCGCCACGCGCCCGCGCTCGCCGCGACCTGCACCGAACTGTTTCCCGTGCAGGTGAAAGGCATCAAGAACGCCGTCCGCATTTACGAGGTGGCGTGGAAATAGTGGAAAAAGTTTTTAATTTTGAGTTTTTAGTTTTAAGTTGAATCGTTGGCGCGGCGATAAAATGCTGGTTTAACTCAAAATTCAAAACTTAAAATTAAAAACTGAAATGCGCACCGCGATTTATCCCGGCAGTTTTGATCCGCTGACGAACGGCCATCTGGACGTCATCCAGCGCGCGGCAAAATTGTTCGACCGTGTCATCGTCGCCGTCGCGGAAAACGAGAGCAAGCATCCACTGTTCACGCTGGCTGAACGCGTGGCGCTGGTGAAAAAGGCCGTGGCCAAACTGCCGAATGTGGAGACGGATTCATTCAGCACCCTGCTGGTGGAATATGTCGCGGCGCAAAAGGCGCAGGCCATCGTGCGCGGATTGCGTGCCGTTTCCGATTTTGAATTTGAGTTTCAGCTCGCGCTGATGAACCGCAAGTTGGATGAAAATATTGAAACGATTTTCATGATGCCGAAGGACACTTACACGTTTTTGAGTTCGCGTATCGTGAAGGAAATCGCGCGGCTCGGCGGCGACGTGCGTTCGTTTGTGCCGCCGAATGTGCAAATCGCGCTGAAGAATAAATTGAAGCCGGGAAAATAGTTTTTAACTCTTAATTTTAAGTTTTTAGTTGGCAGAACAATTTTCACATTGTTGTTCAACTAAAAATTAAAAACTCAAAACTGAAAATTTATGCTCGAAATAAATCTTCGCCATTTGGAAGAAGACGGTATTCATCTCAAAGGTGAACTGTCGCTGGCGGAGCTGGATTTGGGCGTGGCGGACGACTTGATCCGCGCCGAAAAGCCGTTGCGTTATGATTTGTCGGTGGAATTGCTGCACGACGCCGTGCTCGCGACCGGTTCGCTCACGTTGCCGCTGGAATGCGAATGCGGGCGTTGCCTGAAAAAGTTCAAAACCGAGTTGAAAGTGACCGATTGGGCGGTGCATTTGCCGCTGGAAGGTGACGACAAGGTGTCCGTAGAGAACGATTGTGTGGACTTGACGCCATTCGTGCGGGAAGATATGCTACTCAACTTTCCGCAACATCCGTTGTGCAAGCCGGAGTGTGCGGGATTGAAGAAGAAAAGCGTTGTTCCCGACGCCGAAGCCGCCGAAAAGCCGGTTTTGGACGTGTGGGCTGAACTGAATAAACTGAAAATTAAATAAATTTATGGGCGTTCCAAAAAGAAAACCGTCAACGAGCCGGCAGAAAATGCGCCGCGCTTACAACAGCGTTCTCAAACTGCCGCAACTCGGCAAATGTGCGCAATGCGACGCGCCGGCGATGCCGCACCGCGTTTGTCCGGCCTGTGGCTTTTACAAAGGCCGCCAGGTTTTGACTGTCACGGCAGGCGCGTGATCAGTTTTTAATTTTAAGTTTTGAATTTTGAGTTGAAGCGACCGGCAGCGGTTTTTTTAACTTAAAACTAAAAATTAAAAACTAAAAACTATCAATCATGCGTATCGCCGTTGATGTCATGGGTGGTGACCACGGTTGCGGTGTCATCCTCGCCGGCGTGAAAGCCGCGCTGGAAGAGAACAAGGACATCACCAGTATTTACCTCGTCGGCAACAAGGCCGACATTCACGCCGCGCTGCCTCCGCGCGGCTTTCGGGATCACCGCGTCCGCATCATCCACGCCAGCGAAGTCGTGGAGATGGAGGACAAACCGGCGATTGCGTTGCGCAAGAAAAAAGATTCTTCCATCGCCCGCGCGGCGGAACTCGTCCGTGAAGGCAACGCGGACGCACTCGTTTCCCTCGGCAATACCGGCGGCATTTTCGCGGCGGCCACGTTCAAAGTCGGACGCATCGAAGGCGTGGATCGCGGCTGCATCGCCACGGTTATTCCGCGTCCGACCAACGAATTTGTCCTGCTTGATTCCGGCGCAAATGTGGAATGCAAGCCGCTGCACCTCGCGCAATTCGCCGTGATGGGCAGTGTTTATTCGCGCGAAGTTTTGAAGCGCAAAAATCCGCGCGTCGGCATTTTAAGCATCGGCTCGGAAGATTCCAAAGGCAACGATTTGACGTTGGAAGCCTTTAAGCTCTGCAAAAAATTAGATTTGAATTTCATCGGCAACGTTGAGGGACACGACCTTTTCAAAGATCACGTTGACGTTGTCGTGTGCGACGGTTTTGTCGGCAACATCGTTTTGAAAACGTGCGAAAGTCTTGCGGTCGGAATGTTCTCGATGCTCAAGCGTGAGCTGATGCACTCGACGCAGCGCAAGCTCGGCGCGTATCTCGCGAAAGGCGCGTTTCATTCCATTCGCCGCCGCATGGATCCGGAAGTTTACGGCGGCGCACCGCTGCTCGGCTTCAACGGACTTGTTTTCAAAGCGCATGCGTCTGCGCGCGAGCGCGCCGTGACAAGCGCCATTCGCGTTACAGCTAACGCGGTGAAAACGCAGATCAACCAGACGATCGCCCGCGACATCGCGGCGGCCAATAAAATTCTCGACGCCGAAACTGAACCGGCCAAATCATGAAAAACCCGCGCGCAAAACATAATTTTGTCGGTCGTCCCTGTTCCATTTCCGGCGTCGGCTCGTATGTGCCGGAACGCATTCTGACCAATGCCGAGTTGGAAAAAATGGTCGCGACCACGGACGAATGGATCACCACGCGCACGGGAATCAAGGAACGTCGCATTGCTGCTGCAAATGAATTTACGTCCGACCTCGCGACCAAAGCTGCCGAGCGCGCGATGAAAATGGCCGGCATCACTGCTGACCAGATTGATTTAATTATTGTCGCGACGTTGACGCCGGATATGCCGTTTCCTTCGACCGCGTGTCTCGTGCAGCGCAAACTCGGTGCAGCACGCGCGGCGGCGTTCGACATTGAAGCGGCTTGTTCTGGTTTTATTTACGCGCTGGAAATCGGGCAGCAATTTATTTTGTCGCGCACTTACGAAACGGTTTTGGTCATCGGCGCGGAAAAACTTTCGTCCATCGTGAATTGGAAAGATCGCAATACCTGCGTGCTTTTCGGCGACGGCGCGGGCGCGGCGATTTTGCAGCATCGCGAAAATTCCCACGGTTTGCTTACTGCGGTCATGGGCGCGGACGGCAACAAGGCGGATTTGCTTTCGATGCCCGGCGGTGGCAGCGCGTGTCCCGCGACGCCGGAATCGGTTGCGAACGGCATGCACTATCTTCGCATGGACGGCAAAGAAACTTTCAAAAACGCAGTCAACGCGATGGTTTCCGCCGCGCACGAGGCGATGCGCCGTTGCGAAATTGACATCACCAAAATCAAGTGCGTCATTCCGCATCAGGCGAACCAGCGTATCGTGGACGCCGTCGGCGAACGCTTGAAAGCCACGCCAGAACAGCTTTTTATCAATCTCCACAAATACGGCAACACGTCCGCCGCGTCCGTGGCGATCGCGTTAGACGAAGCGGTGCATTCGGGAAAAATCCAGCGGGGCGATATGATTTTGCTCGTGGTGTTTGGCGCCGGCCTGACGTGGGGCGCGGCGGTCATTGAATGGTAAAACTTAAATTTGACGGCATCCGCCGACGTGTTAGCTTGAATTACTTATGAGTGCAAAGAAAATCGGAAGTCTGGGTTCGATGGGAAGTTCAGTCAGTGTCGCGGGTCGCCAATCTTCATTGGAGCTGTGTGCTGACAAAGTTTCTGTTCACAAAAGCGGGATCGAATTTTGCAGCCCCGCGCCGTTCAACGAATGGTCCGAGATGACCGTCACGCTGCAATCGCCGAACGACGGCAGCCACGTTTCTTGTCACGGCGTCGTGGTCAGTTGCGCGGGCAGCAAGCACACCGGCTATCACATTTCCATGTTGTTCACGAGTCTCACGCCGACGGCGGAAAAACAAATCGGCGCGATGGCGCGTTCCGAATTCGGCCTCGGTTGAAGCGCAGAAATCTCAATCCATAAAGCAAAAATTGTTCAGCCTCCGCCATTGCGCCGGGGCTGATTTTTTTTATCATTTCCTCACCATGAAAATTCTTTTGACCACCACTTCGTTTCAAGACACGCCCGGCGCGCACCATGAATTGCTCAAACAAACCGGCTGGAAAATCATCACCGCGCGCGGGCCGTTGAACGAAGCGGACACGCTCGCGCTCGTCGGCGATGTGGACGGCTACATTTGCGGCGACGACGCCATCACGCGCAAAGTTTTGGAAAAGGCGCGGCCAAAATTAAAAGTCTTGAGCAAATATGGCATTGGTGTGGACAAGATTGATGTGAAGTCCTGCACCGAATTCGGCATTCCACTTTTGTTCACGCCCGGCGTGAATCACACCACCGTTGCCGAGCACACGTTTCTGCTGCTGCTCTCGCTCGAAAAAAATCTGCTCTACCACACCGACTCCACGCGCAGCGGCGGTTGGAAACGCAAGACCGGTCATGAACTTTTGGAAAAGACCATTGGCATCATCGGTCTCGGTCGCATCGGCAAGGAAGTCGCCATTCGCGCGAAGGCATTTGGTATGCATGTGATTGGTTTCGACGTTTATTGGGATGAGAAATTCGCCAATGAACACGGCGTGAAACGCGCCGCCACGCTCGACGAAGTTTTTGCCGCGAGCGATTATCTTTCGCTGCATACGAATCTTACGCCGGAAACGCGCGACCTGATTTCTGCGAAGTCATTTCCGAAAATGAAAAAAGGCGTTTTAATTTTGAACTGCGCGCGCGGCGAAATCGTGAACACAAACGATATGATTGCCGCGTTGAAATCCGGTCAGGTCGGCGGCTACGGCACGGACGTTTTGGATGAAGAACCGCCCGCCGCGGATCATCCGTTACTCAAGCTGCCGAACGTCGTCTGCACGCCGCACGTCGGTTCGCGCACTTACGAAAGCGTGGTGCGTCAGGCCACCTGCGCCGTAAAAAATCTCATCCTCGCGATGAATGGCGAAAAACCCATCGCGCAGGTGAATCCTGAAGTGCCGGTGAAGAAGGCAGTTTGACTTATTTCGCGTCCGCCGCCGCGGTGAGCGAAAGGAAAATTTCCTCCAGCGCGCCGGCGGAACCGCTTTGTTTCCGCAGTTCATCGCGCGTGCCGACGGCGATGAGTTTGCCGCCATTTATGATGCCGATGCGATCGGCCATTTCTTCGGCAATCTCCAGTTGATGTGTGGAGACCAGCACGGTCATGCCCGCGAGCGAACGTTCCTTCAAAACGTCTTTCACCACGCGCGCGTGTTGCGGGTCGAGGCCGACCATCGGTTCATCAATCACAAAAACTTCCGGGTCGTGCAGCAGCGCGGACACGATGGCGATGCGCTGGCGTGTGCCGTGCGAAAGTCCTTCGAGCGGACGATCCACAAATTCCGCGAGGTGAAAGCGCGCGACGAGTTCGCGGGAGTTTTTTGTGATGTGCGCGGCGTCGAGCTGGAATAATTGGCCGGTGAATCGGAAAAATTCCCACGCGGTCAGCTTGTCGTAGAGAAACGGAAAATCGGGAATGTAAGCGAGCCGCCGCCGCGCTTCGAGCGGTTGTTTTTGGATGTCGAAACCGCAGATGTGCGCGGAGCCGGACGTGGGTTTAATCAAGCCAGTCAACAGTTTTATCGTCGTCGTCTTGCCCGCTGCGTTCGGGCCGAGCACGGCGAAAAATTCACCGCGCGCAATTTTCAGCGAGACATCGTTGACGGCGATGAGGTTGCCGAATTTTTTTACAAGCTGGTCGAGTTCAATCATGGTTTGGTCCATTCATCAATGCGGGCGCTGATGTTGCCGGGCAGTTCCACGCGCAGAATTTCGCCGAGCGTGCTGACGTCCATCAAAATGGTGTGGCCGAGAAAATCGGTTTCGATGCGATAAACCGGCACGGCTTCCGTGCCGATTTTGACGCGGGTGCGGCTGGCGCGCCATTCCAATTTTTGCGCCGTCGAGGTGCTCGCAACGTCCGGCAAATCCATCATGCTGAAAAGTGTGTCCGCAAAATTGCCCGCGAGCGCGCGCACCAGCGTGTTGGGATTTTGCAGCTCGGCAAAGGTAAGGGTTTTTTCCAGCACCGCGCCGCCACTGGTGATTTTTAGATGCACCAGATTATTGGTGGCGAGGGAATGGATTTCCACTGCGGTCGTGCGCGAACTGATTTTGAAATTTACTTCGCGCCACGCGCGCGCGGAGGAAAATTGCACGCGCCCGTCAAATTTTATGCGGTTGGTGAAGTTATCAAGTGCGATGTTGCCGGCGAGATGAATCTGGTAGCCGGCGCGTTTGATGAGTCCTTCGGGCGGCGGTCTGCCTGCATCCATCGCAGCCATCTCTTGGCCGATGCTGGTGGAAAATTCGCAATAGCCCGTGCGGTCACGGTTTTGATAAACGCTCAAGGACGACGCGTCCGGCGCCGTCAAAATTTTGCGCCAGATCAGTTCAATGGGCACGGGCGTCTCGCCGCTGTGCACGCCAAATTCCGCGCGCCAGAGCAGGACATTCATCGTCAGCCAGAAGGCGGCGATGGCGAGAAATGTCAGGCGGGCGGGCATGAAAATTACGGGAATAATTTATTGCGGCGGCAAATTCAAGGTTTGGCCGACGCGCAGTTTTTTGGGTGTGACTCTGGGATTGGCCGCTTGTAACGCGGCAACGCTCACGCCGGATTTGCGCGCGATGGCGGCAAGTGTTTCGCCAGCAACAACAGTGTGCGTGCGCGTTTTGGGTGCGGCTGCGCGCGCGGTCGTTGCCGGTTTGGTCGCGGGCACGTTTGCGGGCGCGGTGGAAATGTCATCCGGCGTCGGATTGCCGGCCGTCGCAAGATTGTTCGGCAACGTCGTCGGCGAACTTTTTTGCGCGGCGAGTTGCGCGGCGTAATACGCGCGCCATTTTTCATTTTCGTCCTGAAGCTGATGATTTTTTTCAGCGAGGTCTTCCAATTGTTTTTGCGCGGCAGGCGCGCTTGGCAACGGCAACACATCGGCGGCGAGTTGTTGTTTGCAACTATAAATGCGCTGCTGGATGACCTCGGCGTTGTCGGCTTTTGGATTCAGCCGGAGAAATTCCTGATAGTGATAAATCGCGGCGGCGGGATCGGATTCCTTTTGGTCGAACAAACAGGCGAGTTGAAAATGCGCCGCCGCCGAATGTGGATTCGCCTCTAGCGATTCGCCAAACGCCTCGATCGCGCCGGTGTAATCCATCGCGTTGACGCAGCTTTTGCCGAGAACAAAGTGTGGTTCCTTTTCCTCGTCCAGTGAGTTGGAATCGGACGGCAGACAGCCGTTGACCGCGAGTAACGCGGTTGCCGCCAGCGTGACCAGACTTAACTTGCCGAAAAATTGCATTACGCGAAACTAAACGAACTTGCCGTTCCGTGCAATGTCAGGCTGCAAAATCAGCGCGTGTCGGAAAAATCATTTCGTCGCGAGGTCGCCGATGTGGTTGCCATACGTCAGCAAGATGACCGCCACCACCAACACCAGCAGCGCGAAGCCGACGGTGGTGTGCGTCAGGCGACGGCATTGCCGCCATTCGCGCAGAATGACGCCGAGCAGGGTGCTGAACAGCACGAGCATAATCATGTGAATGGCCCAACTTGAGAACGCAAATTTCTCACCGAGCTTCACATGGCCGAGGTTGTAAAAGAAAAATTGGCCATACCAAAAAAGTCCGGTGACGGCGGCCATCAGAAAATTTACGGGCAACGCCGCTTTTTCCGGACCGGCGGGAAGTTCCACGAGTTCGCCAATTGTTTTGTGCCGCGCGTGGAGGCAGAGACAATAAATCGCCGCCGTTAAAAACGCGCCAGTATTGGAAAAAATATAAACGACGTTGCCACGAAAAATGCCCGCGCCGTGCGCCGTGGCGACATCGGCAATGGGCGTTCCCGCTTCCAGCGCAAAACCGTAAACCGCCGACAACACGCCCGCAAGCAGCGAAAGAAACAAACCTTTGCTCAAGGAAAATTCGCCACGACTTTTTTGCGCGGTTAAATCTTTTTCCTTCAACCAGCCCGCCCAACCGGCGCAGGCGATGCCTAAAACGCCCACGAGAATTCCAGCCATCACCCAATCCGCGCCGACCTTGTGCAGCACGTTGGCCAAATTGCCTTTGACCAGCGGCGGAATGAGCGTTCCCAAAACAGCCGAAAGTCCGACCGCGATGGCGTAAGTCAGCGAAAATCCAATGTAGCGAATTGAAATTCCGAAGGCCGTGCCGCCGATGCCGTAAGCCGCGCCGAGAAAAAACGAATGCCACATCGCGCTCGTCGGCGCTTCGCGCAGCACCGTGATCAAATCAGGAATCGTCAGCCACGCGCCGATAATCGGCAGCAACAGCCAGCAAAAAGACGCCTGCACGAGCCAGTAAGATTGCCACGACCAGCCGCGCACTTTTTTTTGCGGCGTGTAGCAAGTCGCGGCAAAAAGCGCGCCGATGGCGTGCAGCCCGACGCCGAGCAATGGATTGGCCGGAACGGTGTTCATGCGCGAAGCTTACCTGATTCATCTTGAAAGACTATTTGCTAAATCTACCATTTCTTTTAAGAAAACTGTCAATTGGTGCGCTGCCGCCGCTCTCGGCTTGTCCTGCGGATGGTTTGCACTACCTTGCGTAAAACACCACTGACTAACCGGCTGCGGAACTGAACAGCATGAGTGAAATTCGATTAAGCGATTACAGTCTCGTCGGCAAAGACACCGCCCTCGCCATTGAAAACGGACTGGCCGAGGCGACTTGGTATGCTTCGCCGGTTCCGAAAGAGAAAATGCGCGAACTGCTCGGCCGTCGCGACGGACCGGCAATTCGCGATACGATTATCTGGTTTGCGCTGCTCATCGCAACCGGAGTCTGGGGTTGTTTTTGGTGGGGCAGTTGGTGGGCGATCATTCCATTCGGAATCTACAGCGTGATTTATGCCTCAACCTCGGATTCGCGCTGGCACGAATCCAGCCACGGCACGGCGTTCAAAACGGATTGGATGAACAATGCGCTTTACGAAATCGCGTCCTTCATGGTGCTGCGCGAATCTACGCCGTGGCGTTGGAGCCACACGCGGCATCACAGCGACACCATCATCGTTGGTCGCGATCCCGAAATCGCCGTGCCGCGTCCGCCGGATTTGAAGACGCTTTTTTTTAGTTTTTTCAACATTCAAAACTTTCCGACTTACGCGCGCAATGTGTTGCTGCATTGCACTGGAAAATTGACGCCAGCGGAACGCACCTACATTCCCGAATCCGAATACGCGAAAGTATTTTTTCACGCGCGCATTTACGTTTTGATTTACGGTTCCGTTTTTGCGCTCGCGATTTATCAGCACAGTTTTCTGCCGTTGATGTTTATCGGTTTGCCGAATCTTTGGGGTTGCTGGCTGATGCCGATTTACGGTTACACGCAGCACGCTGGTCTCGCGGAAAACGTCCTCGACCATCGCCTGAATTGCCGGACGGTTTACATGAATCCAATCAACCGGTTTTTTTATTGGAACATGAATTATCATGTCGAGCATCACATGTTCCCGCTCGTGCCGTATCACGCGCTACCGCAGCTTCACGAGTTGGTCAAACCCGATATGCCCAAGCCGTATGACGGTTTGCTGGATGCTTGGCGCGAAATTATTCCCGCCGTGCTGCGCCAAATAAAAGATCCGGCGTATCATGTAAAACGCGCCATTCCCACGCCGACGGATTGCAAGGAAGCGCCGCCGAACGAGGAAGTCATCAGCGGCGATGGCCGACCGATGATTGACGGCTGGATTGAAGTTTGCGCCGCTGATCATTTGAGCGTGGAAGGCGTCGTGCGTTTTGATCGCGACAAAAAAACCTATGCCGTCTATCGCACCGCCGATGGAAATTTTTACGCTACCGACGGCATCTGCACGCACGGCAACACCCATCTCGCCGCCGGTTTGGTGAAGGGAAATTTGATTGAATGTCCGAAACACAATGGTCGTTTCGATGTCACCGACGGTTCGCCCAAACGCAAGCCGGTTTGCATCGGCCTGCAAACTTTTTACGTGCGCGTCACCGATGGGAAAATCTTCATCAACTTGACACCGCCAAAAGCCGCTGCCGCTGCGTCGCAAAAAACTTATCGTTTTCGCGTCGTCAGCAATGACAACGTCGCCACGTTCATCAAGGAACTTGTTCTCGAACCGGCGGACACCGAATCCATTATGAAATATCAGCCGGGCGATTATTTGCAGTTGAACATTCCGGCTTACAAGGAAATTAAGTTCCGCGAAATTGAAGTCAAACCGCCATTCGCAAAAGTCTGGGAGGAGCAGCACGTCTTTGATTTCAAAAGCGAAAATGAAGTTCCGATTCGTCGCAATTATTCGTTTGCGACCAATCCGGCGGTGGACAAACAGTTTCGTTTCAACGTGCGCATCGCGACGCCGCCGCGCGGGCAGGCTTGCAACGCGGGCGCAGGCTCGGCTTACGTCCATCGTTTGAAATCCGGCGACACCGTCACCGCCATCGGGCCGTTTGGAGAATTTCACATCAAGCCCACGCAGAACGAGATGGTTTATCTCGGCGGCGGTTCCGGCATGGCACCGTTGCGTTCGCACATTTCAAATCTGCTTGAAACACAAAACAGCACGCGCAAAATTGGTTTCTGGTATGGCGCGCGTTCGTTGCAGGAAGTTTTCTATCGCGACTATTTTGAAGACCTCGCGAAACGCTTTCCAAATTTCAGCTATCACCTTGCGTTGTCCGAACCGCAACCAGAAGACAACTGGACTTCGCACACCGGTTTGATCCACGAAGTCCTGAAGCGCGAACATCTCGACCAGCATTCCAATCCCGCCCGTGCGGAATTTTATTTGTGCGGCCCGCCGGTGATGATTCAGGCGGCGATCCAGATGCTGAAAGAATTGGAAGTGTCGCCCAAACAAATCGCGTTCGACGAATTTTAATCATGCCCAAAAATCTCAACGATGGTTCCAGCCAGCCGCCTCGGTTGAAAATTTATCTCAACCTCGGCACGCTCGTGAATTTGCCAGCGCATTCCATCTGGCCGCAGTTGCAAGGTGCGGAAGCCTTGGCCTGCTTGAAGAAAGCAGGCTTTGAAGGCGTTCAAGACGGGGATCCCGAACTTTGCCGCCACATCGGCATCGGCTCTGCGGGCAGCGGTCGAGTGGGTTTGCTAACCGATGCAGAAGCACTCGCGCGAAAATTAAAATCGCTCGGTCACGAAGCCGGAACGGTTCACGTCGGTTGCGGTTTTGAAAGCGATGTTGAAATGGATGCGCTGGTGCATTCTATTTTGAAAGCGTCGGACGAAGTTGATTTTCCGCTCTACATCGAAACGCATCGCGCGACGATCACGCAGGACGCGTGGCGCACGATTCAATTGACGCAGCGAATTCCCGAAGTGCGTTTCAACGGCGACTTCAGCCATTTTTACACCGGTCAGGAACTTCCCTACGGCGATCTCGAAGCGAAGTGGCGCGCGATGCAGCCGATTTTTGAGCGCGTGCGCTTCCTGCACGGACGCATCGGCAATACCGCGTGCATGCAGGTGGATGTCGGCGACGGCAAATCCAACGTGCCGCAATTTTTTGGCATCCACGATTTCATGGCGCACTTCCGCGAAATGTGGACGCGCGCGATGGCGGGTTTTCTGGCCTCGGCCAAGCCGGGGGACTATCTGGTTTTTGCGCCGGAAATTCTCGCGCCCTACATTTATTACGGCCGGAAATTTCCCGCACCCGACGGCACGCTGCGCGAGGAATCAGATCGTTACGCGCAGGCGCTGGTGTATGCGCAGATCGCGCGCGAATGTTTTGAGGCCGCCAAGCAACGTGTATGATTCAACAACGTGCATTCGGAAAAATGCCGACGGGCGAGCGCATTGATGAATACACTTTGACCAATGTCCATGGGCTTTCGCTCAAGATCATCACCTTCGGCGGCATCGTCACGCAACTCCATGTGCCGGATAAAAATGGCCGACTGGCTGACGTGGTTCTCGGCTTTGATAATCTGGAACAATACCTTTCCGGCCATCCGTTTTTCGGCTGTATCACCGGTCGCGTTGCGGGCAGATTGACGCGCGGAAATTTTTCTCTGGATGGGAAAGATTATTCGCTCGCGATTAATGATTCGCCCAATCATCTGCACGGTGGTAACGCCGGTTTTGACAAACGCATCTGGTGCACAGAAATAATTTCGGACGAAAAAGAACGGCTGCGCTTGAGTTATTTTTCTCCCGCTGGCGAAGAAAGTTATCCCGGAAATGTTCAGGTGAGTGTTTTTTACTCGCTGACGGACGCGAATGAATTTGTCATCGAATACGAAGCCGTCACCGACCAGGCGACGCCGTTGAACCTGACGAATCACTCGTATTTTAATCTGGCTGGCGAAGGCGGCGGACGGATTGACGAACACGTTTTGCAAATCTTCGCGGACGATTATGCGCCTGCGGACGAAACGATGACGCTGCTCGACCGGCGCGAATCCGTCGCCGGACGTGCCAATGATTTCACGCGCGCCAAGCGCATTGGCGAAGCGTTGCCCGGCCTCTGGAAAAATCACGGCGACGTTTATTTTATTCGCCGCGACAATTCCAAGCTCGCGCCCGTCGCGCGAGTTTTTGATCCGCACAGCGGACGCGTGATGGAAATTTCCAGCACCGAATCGTGCCTGCAACTTTACACCGGCGTTTCGCTCGACGGCACTTTGATTGGAAAATCCGCCCAGCGCTATGGCCAGCACTCGGCGCTTTGTCTGGAATGCGAAAACTATCCGAACGGCGTCAATGCGCCGCAGCTCGGCGACATTGTATTGCGTCCGGGCGTGACATATCGCCAGACAACCGCGCATATTTTTTCAATCGCCCGATAAATTTTTTTCGCGATGGACTTGAACCTTCATCCGCCGCTGCCGCAGAAAAAAGATGCGCACATCGGCATTTTGGGCAGCGGCTTCATCGTGAGCGATTGCCATCTCGTGAGTTATCGCAAGGCCGGTTTTAATCCCATCGCCATCGCGTCGCGCTCGCGGGAAAATGCGGCGAAGGTTGCCGCGCGCCACGCCATTCCGAAAGTTTGCGATAGCTACGAACAATTACTCGACGACAAATCCATCGAGGTGCTCGACATCGCCGTGCCACCGAACGCGCAGTTCGCGCTCATCAAAGCCGCGTGCGAACGCAAAACCGTCAAAGGCATCCTCGCGCAAAAACCTTTGGGCATGAATTACGCCGAAGCGCTCGAAGCCGTCTTGTGTTGCGAGCAAGCTGGTATCACGCTCGCCGTGAATCAAAACATGCGCTACGACCAGTCGGTGCGCGCCGGAAAAACTTTGCTCACGAACGGCACAATTGGCGAGCCGGTTTTTGCGACGATTGATATGCGCGGTATTCCACACTGGATGCCGTGGCAGGCGGAACTTGGCTGGGCCACGTTGCGCGTTATGTCCATTCATCACCTTGATTGTTTTCGTTATTGGTTTGGTGATCCGGAAAATATTTTTTGCAGCACGCGCCCCGACCCGCGCACAAATTTTCCGCACACGGACGGCATCTGCACCCACATTCTCGAATACGCAAACGGCCTGCGTTGCGTGGCGATTGATGATACTTGGACCGGCCCGGCGAAGGAAAATTGTCCCGGCGACATCGGCATAAAATGGCGCATCGAAGGCTTAAACGGCTTGGCCATTGGCGATCTCGGCTGGTGCAAAGATCCTTACACGAGCGCGTCGAGCATTCGTTACGCCGCGAAAGGCGACAAAACTTTTCACGAACCGAAGTGGACTGAAAGCTGGTTTCCCGATGCTTTCGCTGGAACGATGGGACAGCTTTTAATCGCGCTTGAAACCGGCAAAGAACCGGCCATCGGTGGGCGCGACAATTTGAAAACCATGGCGCTCGTGGACGCAGCGTATTTGAGTGCGGAACAAAAACGCCTGGTGAAACTTTCGGAAATTATTTCTTAAACCAAAACCAAATTAATCCAACCATGAAACTCGGCATCATCAACAGCGCGTTCGGTCAGGCCGGCGTGGACACCGCCACCGGCCTCAAACACATCGCCAACATTGGCTTCGACACCGTGGACATTTTTACGGAAGCGATGACGCTTTCCAAAAAGGAAAAGCTCCTCATCGCGCGCACTTGCGATAAAGAAAATCTGCCGATCATTTCGCTCGTCGTCGTCGCTACGGGGCTGATTGATTTCAACGATCCCGTCCGCGCCTTTCACGTTGCGCGCTGCAAAAAGTTCGTTGACCTCGCCGCCGAATTTGGCGCGAAAAATATTCTGCTCGTGCTGGGTGAATATATTTGGCAACGCGAAGTCATTCCGCCGGCCGCGCAATGGCAATGGGCCGTCGAAACCTGCCGCGAAATCGGCGATTACGCGGACAAAAAGAACGTTGACATTGCGCTCGAACTGGAACCATTTCGCCTGAGTTTGCTCAACAACATTGACGAAATGGTGCGCTTTGTGAACGAATGCAAACATCCGCGCGTGCGTGCGAACATTGATGTTAGTCATCTTGTGTTGTCCGACAGCAGTCCGCTGGATTTGAAAAAATTGAAAGGCAAAGCCATTCACGTTCACATCAGCGATTGCGATGGCAAAGTTCACGGTGATCTTCCGCCCGGACGCGGCATCGTGAAATTTGAGCCGTATTTGCAAGCCATCAAGGAATTGAAAATCAACGGCGTCGTTTCCATCGAACTCGAATATTCGC
Organism: Verrucomicrobiia bacterium; assembly: GCA_036509625.1. Classification (GTDB taxonomy): domain Bacteria; phylum Verrucomicrobiota; class Verrucomicrobiia; order Limisphaerales; family UBA11358; genus UBA11358. The sequence goes on along the minus strand of DATCFH010000011.1, from coordinate 5,295 downwards.
CCGACCCGAAACGCATCGTCGAATGGGTGGCGGAAGCCTACACGCAAACGGATCGGCTGATGCAAATGGTCGGGCTGCGCGGGTGAAAACCAACGCGCGTTTTATTTCGAACCGCTGGCGGTGAAGCGCAGCTTCAACGAGTAATTTGTCGGCGGCACGGAAAACTTTTCCAAAACCCCCGGACCGCAACTGCTGTTGCCCAAACCGTTCATCTTTGCATCCAGCGACAGGATGATTTCCGGGCGCGGTTGCAATTCGTAATTGTGCCGCACGGATGACAAATCCGCCGCCGTGAAATGCAGCGCGGAAAATGAAAATGGACTTTCTGCGGCGGAAATTTTCACGCCGTTTCCATTCGCGTCCGTCAATTCCAACCAGCGCACGTCTTCCTTGTTGCCGTTTTCCTGCGGACGCACGTAAGGAACATATTGTTCCGTCACCGTGCTGTTCCACACGCCCATGTCCGTCGCGTCTTTGCGGTCGGAATAATTTTCCCACGGTCCGCGACCGAGCCAGCGGACGATTTCAAAATCTTTTGCAAGCCGCAGCACAATCCCAACGCGTGGCAACAACGGCAAATTTCCAAACGGTTCAAATGAATTGTCCATTTCCACCGAGCCATCACCGCGAATTGTCCAGATCGTGTTTAATTTGTAGCCGCCGCTTGTCGCGTTGCTTGTCGCAATGGTTATTATTTTTACATCACCAGATTTCGTCTTCTCAATTTCAAACGAATCAACATGGCAAACCAGATTACTCACGCCGGCCTCGCGCCAATCGCGCGCCAGCCATTTGCCAAAACCCTTGTCGTTGTCCGTCGGCGCGCGGAACAATTGTAAAACTGGCCCAGCGATTTCGTTCGGCACCAGCATTTCGCGTCCATTGAAAACCAGTGAAGTCAAAGTTCCTGCCGACTTGCTGAATGCGGCGGAAAAATCGGTTCCATCAATTCTCACCAAGTCGCTGTTTTGAATCAGATTCAACGCCGACAAGCCGCCGACTTTGATTTTTACAACTGCCGGTGTTTTTACGTCCAGCTTCATCTGCTGCCACGCGATTTCAAATCCGGCCTTTGCCCAGAGCGAATCGGTTCGCGCGTGAAAACTTACGCGCAGCCAGAATGCTTCGCCGGATTTTACATCGTGAATCTTTTCAACGGGAATTTTAAGTTCGCACGATTTCTCCGGAGCGCAATCAACTGGATTCAAACCGCCCGATTGAATTTTTTCACCGTCGCTGCTTGTGACTGACCAGTGCGCTTCATAATTCGTCAGGTTCAAAAACGAATTTCGATTCGTGATTTTCACCGTAACATTTCCCGGTTGCAAATTCACCGGTGAGATTTTAACCGGCTGATAAACTTTTTTGACTTCATAGTATTTCGGAAAAGTTTCGCGTTCCGCATTTACCAAACCTTTGATTGCAAAACCGCCGGCGTTTGGCACATCGCCAAAATCGCCCCCGAACGCCGTGACAATTCTTCCGTCCGGCAATTTCTTGTGCAAACCCTGATCGCACCATTCCCAGATGAAGCCGCCGAGCATTCGCGGATTGGAATAAATCTCGTTCCAGTATTCCTGCAAATTGCCAACAGCATTGCCCATCGCGTGTGCGTATTCCGTTGCCAAAACGGGACGATTATCATTTGTGCGTTGCGCGATTTCCAATGTTTTATCCCAACGCACATTCCACGGATCGTCCTGCTTGGCGTAGATTTCCGTCGCCAGTCGCGGATAAAACCGGCCAATGATATCAACGATTTCCGGCGCATCGGTTTCGGTCTGCGCGCCTTCGTAATGCACCGGGCGCGTCGGATCAAATTCATGCAGCCAGCCGGAAATGGCCGCGAAGTTCGGGCCGTAACCCGATTCATTTCCCATGGACCAAATAATCACAGATGGATGATTTTTGTCGCGCTCAGCCATGCGCTGTGCGCGATCCAAAAATGCGCCGGTCCAGCTTGGATCGTTCGCCAGAAATCCGCGCGTGCCGTGCGTGCAAATGTTCGCCTCGTCCAAAACGTAAAGACCAAAACGGTCGCACAAATCATACCAGCGCGGGGCGTCGGGATAATGGCAGGTGCGGACGGCGTTGATGTTCGCCTGCTTCATCAACGTGATGTCTTGAATCATGCGTTCGGTCGTCAGCGCGTGACCGGTATCGGGATCAATCTCGTGCCGGTTCACGCCGCGCAAACGAATCGGCTGGCCGTTGATGAGAAATTGGCCATCGCAGATTTCAATTTTCCGAAAACCAATCTGGCAACTGTCGGCTTCAATCACATTTCCCTTTTCATCGTTCAACGTTAGAACGAGGGTGTAAAGATTGGGTGTTTCCGCTGTCCACTTCGCTGGGTTTTTAATTTTGCCTTCGAGCCAGGCGAATTTCGGTTCGCCGCGTTGCGGCACCCGCGCATCCAGAGTTTTCGCGCTGAAATTCGGATTCAAAATTTCTTCGGCGGCGTGACTCAATATTGTAGTGGCACGGGCGTCTCGCCCGTGAGTTTCAAGATTTGTCCACGATTCGCTGTTCTCAAAACACACAGGCGAGACGCCCGTGCCACTAAAAAGTTGTGCGCGAACTGTCCAGTTCGACAGCGACAGATTTTTTTCAGCCGCCAGTTGCGGTTTGATTTGCAAAATTGCGTCGCAATAATTGGAATCCAAATCCGTTCGCACGGTGAAATCACGAATGCGCGCGGCGGCGGCCGAGTAAAGATAAACGGGCCGAAAAATTCCACTCATGCGCCACATATCCTGGTCTTCGAGATAGCTGCCATCCGACCAGCGATAAACCTCGACCGCGATTTGGTTCAAGCCTGGCTTCACGAAATCGGTCAAATCAAATTCCGTCGGCGTGCGACTGCCTTGGCTGTAACCGACGCGCGCGCCGTTGCACCAAATGTAAAATGCGCTGTCCACGCCGTCGAAATGGATGCAGATGCGGCGGCCATCCCATTGTTCGGGCAGCTTGAAAGTTTTGCGATACGAGCCGACCGGATCGCGCTGCGCGAACGCTGTCCAATTCGTCGGTGGTTCGCCCGTCACGCGCGGCGGGTCAATCTTGAACGGATAGCCGGAACCGAGATAAATCGGCGTGCCGAAACCTTTCATTTCCCAATTTGATGGCACGGCAATGTTTGTCCATGTCGAATCGTCAAAGTTGGTTTCAAAGAAATTTGTTGGACGAAGTTCTGGTTTAGGTGACCAGCCAAATTTCCATTCTCCATTCAGTGAAAAATAAAACGGTGAGTTGGTAAAATCGTTGTTAAGCGCTTCGGCGACCGTTGCAAACGGAATAAAAGTTGCGCGCGGCGGCTCGGTGTTGAGGTGGAGAATCTGTTCGTTTTCCCAATCCGGCGCGTCGGCGCGCGCGCTGGCCGCCAAAAAAATGAACAGCAAGAAACCAAGCGAACGGAGAATTTGATTCCGTAACTCGGTTCGTTTGGTTGGCTCCGGTTCAAATCTCATGCGGTGCAGAAGTTTTACGCTTTTCGACGGCAACAAGCAATCATGCGGACATTGTTGGCGTTTTTCCAAAGCCTTTCGGCAGTTTTTCAATGACGCCCAAGCTTGGATTAGCTACAAGAAAGCGGCACACTCATGCCAATCCGCGCATGGAAAGAATCTTTGCTACATATTTCATTGAGACGCCGCTGGCTGTGGAAAAAGCCGCTGCGACTTTGGCGGGCGAACAATCGTCGGGAACGTTCGTGACCGTGCCGGGCGAAACGGAAGAATTGAAACAACGCTTCGCCGCGCGCGTGGAAAAAATCACGCCGCTCGAAATCGTCACCGCGCCGAGTCTGCCCGGCGCAAAATCAGTTTCAGGAAAATTTCAGCGAGCGGAAGTTGTTGTGTCATGGTCGCTCGAAAACATGGGTTACAATCTGCCCACGCTCGTTTCGACCATTCAGGGAAATCTTTACGAAATCACCGCGTTCACTGGGTTAAAACTGATGGACGTGGAATTGCCGCCGTCGTTTGCGAAACATTTTCGCGGGCCGAAATTTGGAATTGCGGGAACACGAAAATTGACTGGTGTTCAAAATCGTCCGCTCATCGGCACGATCATCAAGCCGAGTATTGGCATGTCGCCAAAGCAAACGGCGGAACTGGTGAAAGTTTTGTGCGAAGCGGGAATTGATTTGATCAAGGACGACGAACTGATGGTGAATCCGCCGCACTCACCGTTTGATGAACGCGTGGATGCCATCATGCGCGTGATTAACGCCCACGCCGACCGCACTGGCAAAAAGGTGATGTATGCTTTTAACGTCAGCGACGAACTCGACGCGATGCAGCGGCATTACGAAAAAATTGTTTCGTCCGGCGGAACGTGCGCGATGATTTCGCTGAACAGCGTTGGCCTCGCGGGCGCGAAAATTTTTTGCGACCACGGTGTGTTGGCGATTCACGGGCATCGCAATGGCTGGGGAATGTTGAATCGGCATCCGTTGCTCGGCATCGAATTTACCGCATATCAAAAAATCTGGCGGCTCGCGGGCGTGGATCAAATTCACGTCAACGGCATCGCGAACAAATTTTGGGAAAGCGACGATTCGGTTGTGCGTTCGATGGAGGCGTGCGCGCAACCGCTGCTCGGTGGAATGTCCATTTTGCCGGTGGTTTCCTCCGGCCAATGGGGCGGACAGGCTTGCGAAACGTTTCGCCGCACCAAGACCGTTGACCTACTCTACATGGCTGGCGGCGGCATCATGGCGCATCCCGACGGCCCGGCGGCGGGTGTGCGCTCGTTGCAAAAATGGTGGGCGGCGGCGGTCGAGGGTTTAACGCTCGAACAAGCCGTAAAAAAATATCCCGAACTAAAAATTTCCGTGGAAAAGTTTGGCGGGAAAAATTGAATTTCGCGCGTGAACAAACTTCAGCTCACATTTTACGGCGATGATTTCACCGGCTCGACCGATGCGCTGGAACAATTGACGAATGCGGGAATTCGCGCGGCGCTGTTCATCAAGCCGCCGACAAAAAAGCAGTTGGCGCGTTTCAAAAATCTGCAAGCGGTTGGCGTAGCAGGCAGGACGCGTTCGCTGACGCCGGAAAAAATGGAAACGGAATTGCGTCCGGCATTTTTGAAATTAAAAAAACTTGGCGCGCGGCACGTTCACTACAAAATTTGCTCCACGTTTGATTCGTCGCCGACAATTGGCAGCATTGGGCGCGTAATGGATGTGGCGGCGAAGATTTTTCCCGCGCCATTTATTCCGCTGTTGGTTGCCGCGCCTGTGTTGGGACGATTCACGATTTTTGGAAATCACTTCGCGCGTTTTGGTAT
>DATCFH010000010.1:0-20379 GCA_036509625.1 Verrucomicrobiia bacterium | reverse complement strand
ATGCTCTCGCGCGCCAGCACACCGCGTCGTCCATGAACCAGTTCGCAGCGCAAAGTGCCTTGATCCATCCGCCGCGCCACGCGGTCGCTAAAACCGATGAGAATACACTTCTGCAAATTTTCGTCCTTCACCTCGTTGGGTTTTGTGTCGAGACCTTCGGATTTCGCGATGCGAAGAAATTGATCAAACAACGGTCCGACTTGTTTCGCGGTGACGGCGTGGATGCCAAGCTTACGACAAGCATCCAAACGAAATTGATTATTGAACGCAAAACTCCACGCGCGCATGAGCATCCAAAAATCCGACGACGCTTTTTCACCGAGTAAATCTTCGCGCGCAGTTTCAACTTCCTTGCCGCAATTACGCAGCAGCAAATCGCGTCCTTGCGTGAGTGCGGCGACGAGACACGCCTGATACACGCAGCCATATTCCTGCGCGGCGAGCAACATTCGCGCGTAACGCGGGTGCAACGGAAACGCCAGCATTTTCCGGCCAATCGGCGTGATGGATTTGTTTTTATCGAGCGCGCCCAAATCCGCCAGCAATTCTTCCGCGTGTGTCAGCGAAATTTCATCCGGCTTTTCCAGCCAGCGAAATTTCCGCAAGTCTTCCACGCCGGAGGCTTTCAAAGTCAGCACGACTTCCGACAAATCGAGCCGCTTGATTTCCGGCAATTCCTGCGCGGCGCGATGCGAATGTTCCTCGCGCGACCATAACCTCATGCACACGCCCGGCGCAGTTCGACCAGCGCGACCGGCGCGCTGGTCGGCAGATGACTGGGAAATCTTATCAATCAGCAGCGTGTTGATGCCGCGATTCGCGTCGTAACGTGCCACGCGCGCAAGGCCGGAATCAATCACCAATCGCACGCCGTCAATTGTCAGCGACGTCTCGGCGACGTTGGTGGCGACGACCACTTTACGCTTGTCGTAACGCGCAACCGCCGCGTCTTGATCGCGCGGCGGCAATTCGCCGTGCAGCGGCAACAGAATAAATCCTTTCGCTTCGCTCGTATTACGAATGGTTTCGATGGTCTGGGCAATTTCAAAACCGCCGGGCATAAAGACGAGCACGTCGCCCTCGCCGCCGCGATGCACATATTGGCTGAATGCGTCCGCCGCTTGTTCCCACACGGGACGTTTGTCAACGTAGGCGGGCAGTTCGGCGTATTCCATTTCCACCGGAAACATCCGACCTGCGGATGAAAGTTTCGCGCACGGCGAAAGATACTTTTCCAACTCGCCCGCGTTCAACGTCGCGGACATGACGGCGAGCATGAGGTCGGGACGAAATTTCTCCTGCTGGTCGAGCGTTTGCGCGAGCGTGATGTCGCCGTAAAGATGGCGCTCGTGAAATTCGTCAAACAGAATTGCCGAGACGCCGCGCAGTTGCGGGTCGTCAATCATCTGGCGCAACAAAACGCCTTCGGTCACAAAACGAATTTTCGTTTTCGCGGACGTGACATTTTCAAAACGGATTTGATAACCGACTTCCTCTCCAAGTTTTGCGCCGAGTTCGTGCGCGACGCGCGCAGCGAGCAAACGTGCGGCGAGTCGGCGCGGTTGCAAAACGACAACTTGTCCGTCACCGAGCAAGCCGTGTTTCAAAAGCATTTGCGGAACTTGCGTGGATTTGCCGGAACCGGTCGGCGCGGATAAAATCAATCGCTTGTCAGTTTTTAACTGCGCGATAATTTCACTTTCAATTTCGTAAATGGGCAGACGGTCGGCCATGAAGTGCGAAGACTAACAGTTTGAAGCGAACGGGAAAAAATAAAACGGTCAGGACAATTTGATTTTGTCCACGGTGGAAATTCCTTGCGCCTCCTCGACGAGTGCGCGGATGCGTTGGGCGTCCGCTTTTCTGTGACCATGACTGACAAGCGGGTCGCTGCCGCCGCTGGACTCGATCAAAATGTCCGACCAGATGAGGCCGGTCTTGATGTGGACAGATGCGACTTTGGAAATGCTGATGCTGATCTCGTCCTTGCTGAACCACGAGCGTTTGTGGCGGATGACGGCCTTGTCCGACACTTCGATGATGGTGGGGAAAAGATGGTTCCCGCTGGTCCAGCGGCTCGCTTGAAAATTTTCGGTCGGCATAAAATCTGGTCAGCTTGCCGCCAGCTCCGCCGCGCGCACGGTGTTTTGCAAAAGCATCGCGATCGTCATCGGACCGACGCCGCCGGGATTCGGCGTGATTTTTCCGGCGATAGGCTGGACGTTTGCAAAATCCACGTCGCCAACGAGCTTGGTTCCGGTCTTGGAAGTTGCGTCAGGAATGCGATTCACGCCCACGTCCATGATGACGGCACCGGGCTTGACCATGTCCGCCTTGAGAAATTCCGCCACGCCGATCGCAGCGATAATGATGTCTGCGCGGCGGCAATGTTCCTTTACGTTGCGTGTTGCGGAATGGCAAATCGTCACGGTGGCATTGGCGTTTTTGCCTTTTTGGCAAAGCATCGCGGCCATCGGTTTGCCGACGATGTTGCCACGTCCAAGCACGACGACTTCCGCGCCGTCGGTTTTTACGCCGGAACGCGCGAGCAATTCCATGACACCCGCAGGCGTGCAAGGTTTGAAGCCGCTGTCATCACCGAGCATCAGTTTGCCGACGTTCACGGGATGAAAACCGTCCACATCTTTCGTCGGCAACACGGTGGAAAAAACAACCGATTCGCGAATTTGTTTCGGCAATGGCGCTTGCACCAAAATGCCGTGCAGGTGCGAAGTGGAATTTAATTTGCCAATGAGTGCGAGCAGTTCCGCCTCGGAAGTTTTTTCCGGCAGGATGTGCGTTTCAGAAACGATGCCGAGTTCGGCGCAGGCTTTTTCCTTGCGACCGACATAAACTTTTGACGCCGCATCTTCACCCACGCGCACGAACGCGAGGCCGGGAACAATCCCGCGTTGCTTCAACGCCGCCACCCGCACCACGAGTTCCTGCTGGATTTGCGCCGCGATGGCGCGTCCATCAACGACGTTGCTGATGTTGTTGGCTTGCACGGGGGCTGGAAACACGGTGGATCGGCGGTGAATTGGTCGAGACGACGTAAATTTTCTGAATGGTCAACACCGGCGTGTCGGCCCAGCGGGCAGAGATTCCTTCCTCGCCCGTCACGATTATTTGAAAACCATCGTAGCGCGAGATGTCCAGATTGGTGCTGGTCGAATAAAGATAATTGATCGCGTTGCCGCTATCCAAATCGAAAAGCTCGTAAGCGGTCGGCGCCACCAGACTGCCGGACGAACGCACATAACCTTCATGCGAAACCACGCGCGGCGGCGGCGGATTAGTGTCCACGACCGGCGCAACGGTGTTCGTATCTACGACGGACGAAGCGTTCGCCGCAACGGCTGCATCAGCAACCGTCGGCGGTTGTGCTACAACCGGCTGGGCTTCCGCAACTGTGCTGGCCGTGGGTGGCGGAACAACAATCGGCGTTTCCACCACTACCGGAGCGGTGGGAGTCGGTTCGACAACCGGCGCAGCTTCCTGTTTCAAATACATCGCCGCGACAAACGCAAAGGCGTTCGCGGGCGTTTCAATCTGCGACCAAGCGCCTTTGGCCGCAAGTTCGCTGACTGGCGTGCCTTTTTCAATCACGCCAAGCACACTGTAATTTTCGCCCGGCCCCGCGCGCAGGTTAAGTTTTTTTACAGAAACAACTTTGTTCGTTGCATCCAAAAATTTGGAATCCACCCAGACTTTCGTGCCACTTGGCAATGAAATTTTTGCCCATTGCGCCGGTTCATCGGCGGCGTGCTTGTCGAGATTGATTTGGGAAATCACCGTGACGGTGTCGCCGCTTTTCAAATGGCCGACCACTTCGCCTTTCAAACCGGCCTGACCGCGCACATTGAGATTGGGCGAAACCACCGTGGCCGATCCCGCGACGAGCGCGGACGCCGGTTCGGAAATCTTCTTGGCCGCCGCTTTTTTCTTGTGTGTAACCGGCGCTTTTTTCTTGGGCGCGGGCGCAACTGCATTGGTTTGCACCACTGCCGGAGCCGCCGGTGCGACCATCGCGGGCGCGGGAATTTCCGGCAACGCGTTCGTGCTCACTTGCGCCACGGCAGTCGTAGCAATCATCATTCCCAAAATCAGCCAGCAATTCGTTTTCATAAATCAGTAGTTAAAGTTTTAATTTCCGTCGCCGTCAACGTCCGCCATTTGCCCAGCTTCAATTCGCCGAGCCGGATTTTTCCAATCTGCGTCCGCTGCAATTTTTTTACCGTGATCGCCTGCGACTCAAACAGCCGCCGCACCTCGCGATTTTTGCCTTCGCCCAGTTCCAATTCCACCACGCTTTTTGAACGCGTGCCGGAAACGATTCGCGCCGACAACGCCTTCAGTTTTTCACCCTCGTGAAAAATCCCATGCTTAAATGATTCCAACATCGCCGACGTCACTTCGCCCTCGACGCTCACCAGATAGCGCTTGCGAACACCGTAGCGCGGATGCGTCAGGCGCAGGGCGAATTGTCCATCATTCGTGAGAAAAATCAATCCTTCGCTGTTGTAATCCAGCCGGCCGACGGACTGCACCGTCTCCCATTCGCGCGGCAATAATTGATAAATTGTCGGACGATCAAATTCATCTTTGCGCGAACAAACGCAACCGACTGGCTTGTTCAACGCGACATAAATCAGATTTTTCGCGCGGGCGAGTTTGCCATCCACCGTCACTGAATCGCGGTTGGCATCAACCTTCGTTCCGAGCAGACGGACAACCGTGCCATTGACCGCCACGCGCCCTTCCAAAATAAATTGCTCGCCCGCGCGGCGTGAAGCCACACCGGCATCGGCGAGAAATTTCTGGAGGCGAACCACAGGATTTACGATTTACGATTGCCGATTTACGATTGAAACGCGGACTGCGAACAGCCAAATCGTAAATCGTAAATCAAAAATCGTAAATAGATTACGCTTCCGGCTTGGTCTTGCGGAGGCTGGTGATTTTGTCACCGGCTTTGCGTTGACCGCGCTTTTCGAGGAGCGCCGTGCGTTCAAAACGCTTGAGAACATTGCGCTTGCCGCCGAGCTTGGACACCGCGCGCAGACTGGGATGCTGTGACATAAATTATTTCTTTAGTTGGGTTTTCAGTAAAAAACGAGCAGACAGAGTAACAAAAATATTTGTTCCCGCAATGCTGAAATTTTACCACTTCAATTCCTGCAAGCGGCGCGCGACTTCTTCGGCGTTCGCGCGGCTGTTGAAGGCGCTGATGCGGAAAAAGCCTTCGCCCTTCGAGCCAAAGCCGGAGCCGGGCGTGATGACCACGTTCGCGTCCGCCAGAATTTTATCAAACGCCTGCCAGCTCGTGACACCTTTCGGCGTGCGCACCCAAATGTAAGGCGCATTCACGCCACCGAAAACCTTCAGTCCCGCCTTCTTCGCGCCCTTGCGTAAAATCTCCGCGTTGCCGAGATAATGTTTGATGAGTTCGGCGACCTGCGCTTTTCCTTCCGGCGAATAAAGCGCTTCCGCCGCGCGCTGGACGATGTAGCTGACGCCATTAAATTTCGTCGTCGAGCGACGATTCCACAACGGATGCAGCGGCTTCGCTTCGCCAGATTTTGTTTGCGCCAGCAAAGTTTTGGGAACGACCGTGAACGCGCAGCGCGTTCCCGTAAAACCGCCGTTCTTCGAGAAGCTGCGAAATTCAATCGCACACTCGCGCGCGCCGGGAATTTCGTAAATGGAATGCGGCACGCCCGGCTCGGTGATATACGCCTCGTAAGCCGCGTCGAACAAAATCACCGACTTGTGTGCCAGCGCATATTTCACCCACGCCTCAAGCTGTTCGCGCGTGGCCGCCGCGCCGGTCGGATTATTCGGCGAGCAAAGATAAATGACATCAACGTGTTTCTTCGGCGGCAACGGAATAAAACCATTGCTCGGCTTGCAGGGCAGATAAACCAGCTTCGCATACGCGCCCGCGTCGTTCGCGTCGCCCGTGTGGCCGACCATCACGTTCGTGTCCACGTAAACGGGATAAACCGGATCGCTGATGGCGATTTTATTTTTCGCGCCGAGGATGTCGAGAATCGCGCCGCAATCGCACTTCGATCCGTCGCTGATAAAAATTTCGTCGTCCGCCACATCGAGACCTTTGTCGCGAAAATCATTTTGCGCGATGGCGTGGCGCAACCAATCGTAGCCCTGCTCCGGCCCGTAGCCTTTGAAAGTTTCGCGTGCCGCCATTTCATCCACGGCTTTGTGCATCGCGACAACAACCGCCGACGGCAGCGGTTCCGTCACGTCGCCAATGCCGCATCGAATCAGGCGTTTGGCCGCATCGGGATTGGCGTCGCAAAACGCTTTCACGCGCCGACCAATTTCTGGAAAAAGATAACCCGCTTTGAGTTTGAGATAATTGTCGTTAAGAAATGCCATATTGAAAACACAGCTAAACACGGATGAACACGGATGTAAAATTGAAACGAATTAACGAAGCACAACCGAAGAAAGTCAGACCCGTTTTATCCGTGTTTATCTGTGTCCATCCGTGGTTAAACTTTTTTGTAAACGTGCGGATGCAGCACGCCGACGAACGGCAGGTTGCGATAGCGCTCGGCGTAATCCAATCCGTAGCCAACGACAAAAAAATCGGGGATGGAAAATCCGGCGTAATCGGCCTGGGTTTTTTCCACACGACGGGCGGGTTTGTCCAGCAGCACACAAATTTTTATCCGGCGCGGTTTGAGCGCGCGCAGTTTTAGCAACACATGGCTCAAGGTTTTTCCCGTATCAAGAATGTCGTCCACCAGCAGCACGTCGCGACCGCGCACGTCGAGGCGCAATTCTTTTGTAAAAACCAGTTCGCCGGATTTTGTGCCGGAGCCGTAGCTGGAAACGCCAATGAAATCAAGGCGCAGTGGCAGATTCAACTGGCGGATTAAATCGGCCAGAAAAACCACCGTGCCGTTGAGCAGCGACACAACCACCATTTCGCGCCCGCGAAAATCGCGCTCGATCTCACGCGCCAATTTTTTGATGCGACGCGCGATTTGTTCGTCGGTAATGAGAACGTGTTCAACTTCCGGACGCCAGCGAGCGGGAACGGCGGAAGTTTTAAATTTTGAACTTTTAGTTTTTAGTTTGAGGTTCACTTTTATACGCGACGCCCCAACGCCTTGTTCATCTCTTTCACAAGCCATTCGGCTTCGGCGGCGTTGGCGATGCTGTTGGCAACGGTCACACCGGACGGCCCGGCGGCTTGACGAAAACGTTCCATCGCAACTTGGTTGACCTGTTGTCCGCCTTCAAACTTTTTCATTTTGTCCGCGAAGTCTGCATCCGCGCCGAGGCGAACAAGTTTGATGTCGGTGAAAATGGTGGAACCGCTTTGCATCCCCATTTTCGTGGCGAACCGCGCGTAGTCGCCGGATGAAAAATCACGTGTGCGACTGAAGATCAGCCAGCGTTTCGTAAATTGGACGTTTGTAGAATTGATGGTGATGCGGCTGGACTTAAACCAAAGGTTAAATGTGCCGAGAACTAGCAAAACGCCAACCAAACCGAACACGATGGGAAAGAGAATCGGCGCGTGCGCCCGATACATGAACACTGCCGCGCCGTTAAACACCAGCATGAACAACGTCATGAAAAACGTCGTGCCGAGATTGCGCGCAGCGGGGAAAAAAAATTCGCGTCCGCCGGGAACGTCATTCACTTGGATGCGTGAATTTTCATCGCGGCGGATTTCTTCGACGGGCATTTGCAGTGACGCCGTCGGGTCTGGTTCATTTACTTCTTCGGCAACAGCGGCGCCAGCGACTTGAAATACCGGCACGTCAAACGTCGCGGAAAAATCCGGGCCGGACATTTTGGCTTTGGCTTCGAGCCGCCAAGAAACGGATTCGCGTCCGCACGCATAACATTCCGGCTGATCGGCGGGCAGTTTGAAAAAAACGGGGATGCCGCTGTGGCCGGGTTCCGGTTCGGGCAAATCAGCTTCGGGTTTGAAAACTTTTTCGGCCTGCCACAAAACCGTTTCCTGCGTGCTTTCGTTTTTGCCGGAGCCGGTGACGACGCGGCGGATGCAGGAAAATTTCAAATGCAATCCGTGTTCCAACCGGAGGCGCGTGCCGGTTTGAATCATGCCGTCCAGCGAGCCGCCGAGCGGCGCGGGAATTTGCGCGAGTTCAAAAAAACAATCGCCGAAGCGGCGGCGCGCACGAAACACGCGCACGATGGCGATTAGAAAACCGATGCCGATGGCCGGAAAAATCAGCACGAGGAGTGCCTTGTAATTTCCGTTATGTAATTCCTTCGGCAATGCGGCGAAGGCAGCCAGCCCGCCGATGCCGCAAAAGGCCACTGCCATGATGGCGAAAAGTTTCACCTGTGCGCCAGCGGTGGATTTGATTTTTCCCGCCGCCCAGTCGGGGCGTTTCAGCCAAGGCTTATCTTCGCGCGGCGGCGGTGGCGTGGATTCCAGCTTGGCCATTTTGCGAATGCCTTGCACGACACTGATGACCACGGCTAAAGCCATCACGAGAAAAAATCCGCCGAAGATCAGCAGCGGAGCATTGGAATGATTGCCACTGTTCTGACGGTCGCGATTCAAGTCTCTCAAAATCGGCCAGAAGAAAAATCCCATTAACACCAACGCCAACGCCAAGCCAGCGAGCGCGATGCGAATCCGTTTTTTCCGATCCGGCGGTTCCATAAAACAATCACCTTAAAATTGAATCAAGATTATCGAGACAAATTTGCGACCAGGTTTCCATGTGTTCGCGTTTCGCCTTGAGTTCATCAATGGGAACAAACTCGACCTGCGTGATGACCTGTTCATTTTTCTTCACCTGATCCGGCGTGCAAAACAAGACGTGCACAACGCCAAAATGGACACTACCAACTTCGGTGGAATCATCGTTAATCAGGCCAACAGGGCGCGGAATTAGTTCACCTTGAATTGTCAACTCCTCACAGACTTCTCTCTTAACAGCATCCTGAAACGCCTGCATACCAAATGTAAAAGCAAGGAGTGATTCCTTATAATCTTCATCGTTGATATGGCCACCGATGCCCACAGATCCTTTCGCAACCAAACGCTGCTCGCCGGCCTTTTTGCCGCGCACATAATGAAGAATACTTTTTCCATCAGTAATTACCACATACGGAATGACCTGTTTGAAGTTGGTATTGGTTTCAGCCTGAGCGCGGGGCATGAAACTGTTATTTTTGGGATTGAGAATGGCTTGCAGATATCGATTCGCATCAGCACTGAAACCTTGAAAGACACCAAGTTGTTCAAAAAGTGAACGGGAGAAAACAAGAACATTTTCGTTTGCGATAGCCATATTAAATTAAGAATAGCGAAGACAAAAATCAGAAGCCAGAATTTAGAAAAAGAAATAAGTTTGCCGATACTTGCAAACCAACTTTTGCGCGGCTCGGCAATTTTTTCGCTTTGAACTTGGCGCGCGAAGCCCTATACAAACACGATGCTGCCGACACTTTTAGCCAATGGCGGGCCGGTCATCTGGCTCATCCTCATCGCCGCCGCCACCGCCGCCGTCGTTTTTGTGGAGCGCGCGCTGTTTTGTCATCGTTCGCAAATTAATTCCGCCGAGTTTCTGAATGGCGTCCGCACCGTCATTAAACGCGGCAACATCGTCGAGGCCATCGCGATTTGCGACGCCACAGCGGGACCGGTCGCGCGGCTCGTCAAGGCGGCGATTCTCGCGCGCGAACTTGGCCGCGACCGCGTGCGCGAAGCCGTCGAGGAAGCGGGTTTAATCGAAGTCCCGCGCTTGGAAGAAAAATTAAATCTGCTCGCGACCATCGCGCAAATCGCGCCGCTGCTCGGCTTGTTCGGCACGATTGTCGGTTTCATTGATGTCTTCGGACAGATTGATCAAGCCGGTTTATACGCGCACATCGAGATGTTGTCGCACGGTGTTTGGAAGGCGCTCGTTTGCGCGGCAGGCGGTATCGCCGTCGCGATTCCCGCGCACGCCGGATATAATTATCTGGTGAGCCGCGTGAACAAAATCGTTTTGGACATGGAGCGCGCCGCCGCCGAAATCGTCAACATCGTCACCGAAAACGGCAACGGCAAATGAAATTTCCGCGCACCGCCAAAATTCTCCGCAGTCAATTTGACGTCGCGCCGTTCGCCGCCGTCTTTTTTGCGCTGCTGATTTTTCTGCTGCTCACCGCGCTGCTGCCGGTATCCGGCTTGCGGATGAATCTCACACCGCCCACCGCCGCCGATTTGCCCGGCGTTGATCATCCCGTCGTCGCGATTGCCGTGGATTCCCAGAACCGTTTGTATTTTGAAAATCAAATTGTCACCGAGGCGGTTTTGAAAACTTCACTCGCCGCCCGCATCAAAGACGCGCGCGAACCGCTCACGCTCGTCATTCACGCTGACAAAGCCGTGACCTACGACGAACTCGCGCACCTCGCCCTGCTCGCGCGCCAGCCTGAAACCGGCAATACCAATCTCACCATCACGAATCTCGTGCTCGCCACGCTGCCCGCCGCCCGGCCATGAACCCGCTGTCCGCCGAAACGCATCCGTTGTCCATGCCGCCGGCGAAAGGTTGGAGTTGGAAAAAAACTATTCTAGTCATCCTGTTCGCGCTGGCCGCGCACCTCGCCTTCGTGTTTTTG
Source organism: Verrucomicrobiia bacterium (assembly GCA_036509625.1). Taxonomy (GTDB): domain Bacteria; phylum Verrucomicrobiota; class Verrucomicrobiia; order Limisphaerales; family UBA11358; genus UBA11358. The sequence goes on along the minus strand of DATCFH010000010.1, from coordinate 9,747 downwards.
CTCGGTGCAAAAAAAACAGTCGCGCCGCGCGTCGCGACCAATGTTCCCGTGTTTCGTCTCGCTGATAATTCCAGCGAACTCGTCCGGCTGACCGACCCGACACTGTTCGCGCTGCCGCACGCGGAAGATGTCGCATCGTCCTTTTCGCAACCGCCCGCAGTTGAGACGCCGTCTTTTCGTTACACCGAAGCACCGCCGTTTCTATTGCCCAATGCCGCTGCTTTAGGCGCCGCGTTCAATGTGTTCATGCAGACGAATCGTTTTGCGACCATCGCTTTGAATTTCAAACCGGAACCACAAATCATCGCGCCAGAGGCGGACATCGAAACCGCGTTGCCGCAAAAATCCACCTGGCAACTCACCGGTGAAATTTCCGGACGCCGAATCTTAACCAGCCTTTCTGCGCCGACGCTGGTCGTGAACGATGTCATCGCGCCGAGCCGCGTGCAATTGCTCGTGGATAAAAGCGGCAACATCGCCTCCGCCGTGCTGCTGGAAACCAGCGGCTACGAAGCCGCCGATCAACAGGCGTTGGAACTGGCGCGCACGTTGCAATTTATGCCGGCGGATAAATTGATGTTCGGCGAAATTATTTTCAACTGGCACACCGTGCCCGTCAGCACGCCATGAATATCGCCACGCTATTGCTGATTTATGTCGCGCTGACGCTTGGGGCGATTTGCGGCGTGGGGATTTATTCCGAACTGGAACGTCGCCGTTTTGGCCCCGCACATCCCGAAGACCGCGTGTTCCGCTGCGCCAAATGCGGCCTCGTTTACACCGACGACGCGGACGTGGATCGCTCACGCTGCACGCAATGCGGCAAGTTGAACGAACCGATTGCGTTTTAAGCTGAAGAAACGATTCCCAGCCGCAAGGCTTCCTCGGAAATCTTTGCGCCGATTTTCTTTTTTAGAATTTCGGTTTGTTTGAACAAATCACCTTCCAATCCAGCTTCAACCAGACAGCGTTTCACCTGCCACCAGCCGGCGTCCCAATGTTCCACCTTGAACTTGGAAGTCGGCAGGTCTTTGAAATTTTTGAAAAAGGCCTGATAAATTTCGCAGCCAATTTCCAGAAGCTCCGCGCAGTCGGCATCCAGTTTTTGTTCCGCCAGCCAGTTCGCCATGAACCGGTCTTCGGTGTCGGCCTTGAACGAGCGCGTGATTTCGGAATCAGAAACTTCCCACTGCTTCACCTGCGAATGTTTGAATGGAAAAAAGTGATTCACGATTTGAAACGTCTCGCCCTTGTAAACCACGTTTCGCAAAGAAGCAGTGTTGTTGGAATCGGCAAAGAGATTCCACACGGTGCATTGCCGCACGAAGTTGACGCTCGGCTTAGTTTCCGGCATCAAAAACTGGTCGCGGTCGTTGAGCCAGTTTTTCTTCACGTTCTTGCGGACGGCGTGAACGATCATCGCCTTGTCGAAATTATCCGGCACAACGGACAACGCGCCCGCGCTGACATACGGCCCGGAAAGCAGCGCGACGTAGTTGTGGTTCTGCACGTCGTTGCCCTTGCACATCAGCGACGCAAGAAAACCTTTCGCCACGCGGTCACGCACGTCGTCATTCTCACGCTTCACGGAAATCGCGCTGCCGAACGGCGGGAAAATTTCCGTCGCCGCGACGCGGTCAATCCATTTGCTCAAAAATTTATCGCGGTGTTCCGAGGTAATCACCTTGCGTCCAATTTTGTCCATGTCGTCGTTGAGAACCGCGACTTCAATTTTTTGCGTCTCAAGTTTTTTGTGGTTCGCCAAATCCCACACGAGAAAGCCGACGGGAAATGAATTGGTCGAAGACGTGCCGGAAAAATGCCCCGATGAAAACACAAAGCCATCCTCAAAAGTATACTGGAAAACCTTGTCGCGAAATGTCTGGTCGTTATTGGAGTTGATGTATTTCAGTTTATAGAAAAGGCCGAGGTGCGCCTGTTTGCCCGCAAACTCCCGGCGGATGCGAAAAAGAAATTGCGCGGCCAGTTCGCGCGAGACTTCGCCCAGCCCCCATTCGTGCATGAGCGGACGGATTTTTGTGTCGCTCACGCTCATTTTGCTTGCACCAGAGTGTCCTGCTTTTTGCGCAGTCGCGAACGGCGGATTGATGAAGATAATCCACTTGATGTTCGGGTCGTAAAGGTCGCGCAGCAAATTTGCCGGACGTTTAGATACGCGGTCAAAGAGCGACTGGTCATCGAACACGCTTTCCACGTCGTCGTTGAGATAGTCATATTGGAAGACCGTCGCGCCCGGAAAAACCCGCTGGCAATGCTGCACGTCCTCGTGTGCGAGCGTGGAAAGATAAATGCTTTTGTAGGCGTCCGCCGGTAGAAACCATTCCAGATTTCCCGTGCCAGCGGCCATGTCCCACAGGCGATAACCCTTCGTCCACCACTTCGGCCCGATCACTTTTTCGATATAGCTGTGCGCCTTGCGCGCGAACGCGACGGGCGTAAAAAATTCGCCGGTGAAGCGGCGGATGGGATCGTCCGTGAGCCGGTCAACCTTGGCGAGAATGTTGCGAACCGCCGCCGCGTCCGTGACTTTTTCATAGTTCGACCAGAACCATTCGTATTCCTTCGGCAGAATTTTCTTGGCTCGCTTTTCTTCCGGACCGATGAAGAAAACAACCTTGTTTTCCTTGCGGTCGTATTCCGAGCGGCCTTGCTGAATGTCGCACAGAAAATAGCGAGAAGATTTGGTTCCATTGCGGACATTGTCGCCGAAGCAACGGTTCCAATAGTCAAAAACCTCCTCAAAATTTTCCTCGGTGATGAGTTTCTTGACCTGAAAATCCAGTTCCGCCTGCGCGCTGCGATAGGTTTCCAAATTCTTGCTGAACATTTCGTATTCAGCTTCATCCAGCACATCAAAAACTTTTATCGCGTTCGTCTCGGCAAATGCGGCGAGGTCGGCAACGAGCTTTTCATCGGGTTGGCTGGGCGCGAGTTCCCAATCGTATTTTGTCTCGTGGCTGTAAAACTTCTGCCATTTTTTTGTCTCGGTAAAAAACGCTTGCCGCCCGTCCGCAATGCAAATCATCGGCGGAACAATTTTATCAGCGTAACCGAGCCGCAAGCGCCGGACGTAATACAAAACCTGTGCAATGACGGCGGCGCGGGCTTCGCGTTTCTGCAAACTGCGGGAGAATTTGAATTCAAAAAAGATTTCCGGAGAGTAAAGGTCGTGTCGAAATTCTGTGTCGTAATCCAGCCCAAAGTGCGCGGCGTAGGCGTGCTTGACCTCCTCTTCGGTCTTGGCCTTTTGCAACGCCTTGCTGAAACTGGAAAAGTTTTTTGCCATTTTTCCCCCAACGGACTCAAGGTTTCTCCGCCACCACTTTGCCGTCGCTCAGAAAATAAATGGGCGTGCCATACATCCGCGCGGTCTTGCGTGCGGCCAAACCAGCGCGCACGAGCGCGCGGCCAGCCACCGTGGTGAAATCTTTCAATGGACGCTTCCCGCTTTTAGTTTTCATTGGCTTTGCTCCATCAGAACCGGATGGAAAATGCTTACGCCGCCCGCTTGAACTCGGTGGCGGCACGTTCGGACAGCCATTCGTTGATCATGCTTTGGTAGCGCGAGCCGCGCCGGTTGGCCACGGCCATGATTTTGTCCAGCACCGGCGTCGGCACCCGCACGGTCACGGACCGGCGCGACGGCTTGAGCCGGGGGAAAATCACGGCGCGCGATTTGGCGATGTCGCTGCCCGCCTCGTCCGCCGCCGTCATTTTGCGAACGGTCTTATGGTTGTGATTCATAAAATACTCTTTCTTTTTTGTTCATGTCACGCGCCGAGATGACGCGGATTTTGTGGTGACGCACGGCAAAGGCGATTTTCAAAAGCCGTCCGTGCATTGTGCCGCCCCACAGCCACCAGCGGGTTTCAACCTGCGAATGCGCCGCGTCATCTTGAACTCTGGCCCGCGGATCAAAAAACGGTTCTTCCGTTTCTTTCACCGTGACGCCGTGCTTGGCCGGCTTATGGCTGTTGCCAGCGTCCCACTCAAAACCCTCGACGTGTGCCAGCGGATTCATGGTTTGCAATGTATGGCTGTGGTATGCACAAGTCAATAGTGGGGATTGAAGCCAGCCGGACGTAGCGGCGCGTCGGCAGACCACCGCATTCTTCGATTCAAACGGCGGCGCTCTACCGAGACGCCGCTACACCAGCTTCTTTGCAACGCGCTCGGCGAGGTTTTCTACACAATCAGTTGCCCGTCTTCAATTCCACGACATCATGCGGGGCGGCTTCGCGCTGGCCGGCGGGGCTGACGCGGATGTAGCGCGCCTTCGACCGGAGCTGTTCCAAATCTTTGGCGCCGAGATAACCCATGCCGCTCTGGATGCCGCCGATGAGTTGCGCGAGCACGCGATCCACCGAGCCGCTGACTTCCTTGAGCGCCTCGATGCCTTCTGCCGCAACCTTGCGCGTAGTGTCGGCTTTCTCGTGGCCGTAACGCGCCGCGCTGCCGGATTTCATCGCTGCGAGACTGCCCATGCCGCGATAATGTTTATACATCTTGCCGCTGATTTCCACGGCCTCGCCCGGCGCTTCGGTGCAACCGGCAAAAATGCCGCCGCAAATTACCGCGCTGCTCAACGTCAATGCCTTCACGATGTCGCCGGACTTCGTGATACCGCCGTCGGCAAGAATGGAAACGCGTTTCTTCGCCGCCGCGCGCGAGCAAACGTAAAGCGCCGTCATCTGCGGAATGCCCACGCCCGCGACGATGCGCGTGGTGCAAATGGAACCCGGCCCCTGCCCGACTTTGATGGCGTTCGCGCCGCAGTCGGCCAGATACTCCACACCCGCCGCGCTGGTGACGTTGCCGGCGATGATGGGCAATTTCGGAAACGCGTCGCGCAAAACTTTCACGGTGTCGCCCACGCCTTTGCTGTGGCCGTGCGCGGTGGAAACGGCCACGACATCCACGCCGCGTTCGACGAGTGCGCTGACGTGTTCGAGAATTCTTTTTTCGTCGAGTCCGCCAAACGCATTGCGCGTGGCCGAAACCGCTGCGCCGCAAATCAAACGAAACTGCGCGTCGCGCGCGGGCTTGAACTGCGCCTTGCGTTCGAGCGTGATACGCTCGACATCGCTCATCGTGATGAGGCCGAGCATCTGGTCGTCGTCGTCCACGACGAGCAATTTGTGGATGCCGATGTGTTCCGTAAAAAATTTATCCGCGCGCGCAATCGGATCTTTGCCGAGTTCTTTTTTCGTGATGGTGTGAACCGCTTTGCGCGGCGTAAGCGCATCAATGACTTTCTTCGTCGCGTAACGCGGCTTGACGACGTGGCCGGAAAGCAGTCCGAGCAACTTGCCTTTTTCATCCACGACGGGAAACGTGCTGAAACCGAATTTTTTTTCTTCAATTAACTTGAGCACGTCGCCGATGAACTGGTCGGGCGAAATTTTAATCGGGTCTTGGATCAAGCCTTGAACATGATACTTCACGCGGCTCACTTGCGAGAGCTGTTCACGCTCCGGCATATTGTAATGGATGAGACCGAGGCCACCGTTGAGTGCCATCGCAATCGCCATGCGCGATTCGGTGACGGTGTCCATGTCGGACGAAATCGCGGGGATGTTCAATTGCAATCCGTCCGCGAGCGTCGTGTCGAGCTGCGTATTGCGCGGAAGGATTTCCGAGTAAAGCGTCGCGAGCGTGATGTCGTCGTAAGTGAGCCCGACCTTGCTGTTCGCGGTGAAGAAGGCGTCCGCCTTTTTGTAGAACGTGTCGTCGAGATGAGAAATGCGCGTTGCTGCCATGTCAGAAAATGCCTGTGACACGGCGGGTTTGGCAAGGAAAATTTGCCGCGCCGACGTCACCGCGCGCGCTGCGTCAACGCCATTTTGCCGATGCCCGTCAACACGTCCCACGCCGGTCCGGGAAATTTGTGCATCTGCACCATCACGTCCTCGAACGCGGTGAGGAATTGTTGCGCGTCCGCTTCCTTGAGAATGAGCGGCGGCAGCAGTTTCACCACGTCCACATTGTGACCGGCGACCTGCGTGATGATGTGATGTTTGTCCAGCAACGGAATCACCGCCGCCTGCGGAAATAAACTTTTGTCGAGCGTGTGGCAGGTCGTCCAAGCGATTTTCAACGTCAGCGATTTCGGCGAACCGAATTCAATGCCGGTCATCAAACCGCGCCAGCGGACTTCCTTCATGAATTCAAAACGCGGAATCATCGCCGTCAAACCGCGCCCGATGAAGTCGCCCATTTTCGCGGCATTGGAAATTAAATTCTCGCGGTCAATCACGTCGAGCGCGGCAAGACCGGCGGCCATCGCAAAACTTCCCTGGCTGAACGTCGAGCTGTGCACGACCGAACGTTGCATCGAGGAAAAAACTTTTTCGTGAATCCACTTCTTACACAGCACCGCACCGACGGGAATAAAACCGGCGGAAAGTGATTTCGCTAAAATAACGATGTCGGGATCCACCGCGCCTTCGTGTTCAATCGCAAGAAATTTTCCGGTGCGACCCATGCCCGACTGCACTTCGTCGTCAATAAACAGCGCGCCGTGCTGGCGACAAAGCTGCTGCGCCGCGAGCAAATAACCGGGCGCGGGCAGATTCACGCCCTTGCCCTGAATCGGTTCGGTGATGAATCCGGCGACGTCGCCTTTTTTTAATTCCACTTCGAGCGCATCCAAATCATTGAACGGAATCGCGCGGCAATCCGGCAGGAACGGCGCGAAACCTTCGCGAAAATTATCATCGCCGTTGACCGACAGCGCGCCGCTGCTCAAGCCGTGAAAAGATTTTTTGCAATGAATAATCGCCGGTTTGCCGGTGGCGCACTTGGCGTATTTGATCGCCGTCTCCACGCCTTCCGCGCCGGAGTTGGTGAAGAAAACCATGTCCAATTCGTTCGGCATCCGTTTTTTTAATTCCGCAGCGAGCAGGCCGGCGAGCAACGGCGCTTCCATTTTCACGAGACTCGGATAATCGGCATCCAGAAATTCCTTGAGAATGCGACGCACTTCTGGGTGATTGCGGCCAAGCCCGAACACGCCGTAACCACTCAACATATCCAGATACTGCGCGCCTTTCACGTCCCACAGATACGCGCCTTCTGCGCGCGTGTAGCAGCGGTCAAAGCCAATGGTTTTGAGCGTGCGAACGTTGGCGGGATTTATGTGCGCCGCGTGCAACTCGTAATTTTCCCCGGCGTGCGCCTTGACGAGCGCGACGATGTCCAGCGGCGGACGCGCGGCGCTGGACGGGTTAAAATTAGTTGGCAAAGACATATTAGGCATATTAACGCATCAGAATTGAAAACCAATGAATTGCAGATTAATAAATTTTAATCTTGTTCGCGCACGACTTAATCCGCATAGCCCGTCGGATGTTTCAGATGCCACGCCCACGCCGTCTTCACGATGTCTTCGAGTTTCGGATACTGCGGTTTCCAACCAAGCTCCGTGATGGCTTTGTTCGCGGCGGCGACGAGGCGCGGCGGATCGCCCGCGCGGCGTGGTTTTTCAATCGCCGGAATTTTTTTGCCGGTGATTTTTTCGCACATCGAAATAACTTCCTTCACCGAGTAACCATCGCCATTTCCCAAATTGAAAAATCCGCTTTTGCCCGGTTGCAAACCAAGAATGTGCGCCTGCGCCAAATCCTTGATGTGAATATAATCGCGGATGCAAGTGCCGTCCGGCGTCGGATAATCCGTGCCGTAAATTTCCAGATGCGGCTTCTGGCCGAGCGCGACGAACAGCACATTCGGAATCAAATGCGACTCGATGCGATGATGTTCGCCAAATTTTTCGCTCGCACCGGCGGCGTTGAAATAACGGAACGCGACGAATTCCAAACCGTAAATCTGCTGATACCAAATCAGCGCTTTCTCGAACATCAATTTTGATTCGCCGTAAGGATTGATCGGGCGCTGCGGCAAATCTTCCGTCATCGGAATTTTGTCCGGCGGCCCGTAGGTGGCGCAGGTGGAGCTGAAGACGAATTTCTTCACGCCGCATTCCACGGCGGCATCCGCGAGCTTGAGCGCGTTGACGAAATTATTGTGGAAATACTTTTTCGGATTCGTCATGGATTCGCCAACGAGCGCGAACGCAGCGAAATGCAGAATCGCATCCGGCATCACCGATTTGACGGCGGCAAGGATGTCGCCTTCCACTTCCGGCTTTGCAAAAATAAATTTCGCGCGCGAATCCACGGCGGAACGATGGCCTTCCGTGAGGTTGTCATAAACCGTGACCTGATGTCCGGCGTTGAGCAGTTCTTCCGTGCAAACCGAACCGATATAACCGGCGCCGCCGGTGACAAAAACGTTCATGCCGACAGTATAGAAAATTCCCGCGCCGGTGAAAGTTCAAAAAAAAAGCCGCTGAAGTCAGTTGCGAGCCATCGCTTCAAGTTTTTTGAGCGACAAAACATCGCCGCCGCGCAGGAAGAAGCGCGTGATTTGTTCGCGAAGCTGGCGATAGAGGGCGGGGTCGGTCTGCGCCAGTTCCAGCGGCACGTCGCGCCGGGCAAAGCGCACGAGCGCGGCCAGTTCCGCCCAGCGCTTCTGGTGGAAAAAAACGTTCACCTGTTCTGGGTCGGCCAGCAGGTCACGGGCAATCAATTCTTCTTCGCGCGCATTCATGGTCAGGTTTCCAGCACGTCGAGATAGACGAGGTTTTCCGTGGCGCGTTCGCGGGCGGGCATGGTGAACCGGGCAATGATTTCGCGCACCCGCTGCAAGTCGGGCCGATGGCGGCTGACCAGAAACTGGATGTCGCCCAGGTCTTTTCGCTCGGCGCGGATGAGTTTGGCGGCAACCAGATTTTCCACCGGCGGACGGTAAAGTTGCAGCCGTCCGATGCGTTCAATCAACACCGGCTCAAACTCTCCAAGCTGCGTCAAGCCCGGCTCGACGAGTTGCAAATATGGCCGGTCGGGTTCGAGCGTCTGCTTGGGATCGAACAGCAGTCCGGCTTTTTCCGCCGCCACTTGCAGTTCGCGGCGGTCGTAATCACTGGCCGGTTTCCAGATGTCGAGATCGGCCGAAGTGCGTCCGTCCATGCCGCCAAAGAGGCACGCGGCCGAACCGATGAGGCAAAGCCGGAGCGGCGCACCTTCCTTGCCGAGCGCCTCGGCCAGGTCGGCCAGAACGGCTGACCACGCTTCCCCGTTGAGTTGTAATTTCAGCGACATTCCAAAAGCAATGTTGATGATAGCCAAAAGTCGGCGGCAAATCAAACTTCTAAACTGGAACCTTCGCCGGGAGAGCGTGCAGAAAATTCCCGCGCCGGTGAAAGTTCAAAAGAGAAAAAGCCGCCACGCGCTCGGCGACGCGGGCGACCGGCTGTTTGGGACTTGAAATAAAACCGCCGCCACGGTTGCCCGCAGCGGCGTTTTCCGAAAGAGACCAATTCAATAAACCTCGTCGTGCGTGCCGAGGCTTTCCAGCAGGATGGCCTCCGCGCCCTTGTGCTTCACGAACTGGAAGACCACGCGCAAATCATAACCCGCGCTGGACGCCCACGAGCCGACGAGCTTGCCTTTGAGTTTGTGCGTCTTGAGTTGCGGATGAAACGCATCCTCCGCCAGCAACGTCAGCATGGCTTGTAGTTCCTCCGCTGCTTGCGGCTGCTTGCGGGCAAACCGACGACCGGAACGGACGAACGCCGTGGAGGGCAGGAGCAGCCGTTTCAAGCGAAGATGCGTTTGACGATTTGCGCGGGCGTGGCCGGGCGGCAGCGCCCCGCCTTGAATTCGT
>DATCFH010000009.1:0-5942 GCA_036509625.1 Verrucomicrobiia bacterium | reverse complement strand
ATTCCGACGGAAAACGAAGTGGCCGAGGCGCGCGAAAATGTTTTCACCGACAAATTAAAGGCGTTGCTCACGAGCGGTGAATTCACCAAGCACGATCGCCTGATTGAAACGCTCATCGAGGAAAATTTTAGTTCGTCCGACATCACTTCGGCGTTGATTCATCTGCTGCAAACCGGCGAAGCGGCCAAGCCTGCGCCGAAGCCCGATGAATACGAGCGTCCGCAACGCGACGAGCGTCCGAGCCGTGGCGATGACCGTGGCGAGCGTGGAAATTTCCGCGACCGCGATGACCGCCGTCCGCAATTCGATAATCGCCGCGACGAACGTCCGCGCCAGTTTGAAGCGCGTGCGCCGCGTGAAGGCGTGAAGTTTATTGATCCGAAAAAATCCAAAGTGACGCCGTGGAAAGCCACCGCCGCTTCCGTTCCTAAAACGATTATTCCGCCACCGGCAAAAATTGTTGCTGCACCTGCGGAAATCAAACCGCCGGTCGAAGTGAAAACTGAAGAAGTAAAAACTTTTTCTGACGAGGAGATTTTAGCCTCGGTGCAAAACCCCGAACCGAAACCGGCGTCTAAACTATTCATCAAACCAAAAGTCGAAGCCGCCGCCGCAACGAAGCCGAAGGAAAGTCGTGGCACGCCCGCCGGCCAGACGCGCTTGTGGATGAGCCTCGGCGCGGAGCAAGGTGTCGCGCCAATTGATTTCGTGAACTCCGTCGCAGGCGAAACCGGTTTGCCCGGCAAGGTCGTCGGCAAAGTGGATGTGCGCGAGCGCCACGCGTTCGTGGACGTGTCGAGCGAACACGCCAACAGCATCATTGCCAAGCTGAATCGCTCGGAAATTAAAGGCCAGAAGGTCAAAGTCAAACTGGCGTGATGAGCGACGAAGTGCCAATCGAATCCGTGGAATCAGCCGAAACGTCGGTTCCTGGAAAAAATGTCGAACGGCTTTTTCCGTTTGTGGTGAAGACGCGCGGGCTGCTCGTGGGTCGCGACACATTGCGCGCGAATAAGAACAAGCTGCATTTCGTCCTCATCACCACGGACATTGCGGAGAGCAGTCGCGAAGAAGTGTTGAAGGATTTTTCGCACTATCCGGTCGTGCAACATTTCACGGGTGCGGATTTTGAAAAGTTTTTTGCGGTCAAAGGCGCGAAGGCAATTGGCTTCACCAAGTCCGGTCTCGCACAATCCATCTACGCGGAGTTGAAAGCGTTTCGTCTCAACAAACCGCCGAATGTCCCGACGCCGCCCAAGCCCAAGGTGGTGAAAGCTCCCGTCGTTCTGATTACTCCTTCAGAAAATCCGTGAACATCGGTTCCGGCGGTGTTGAGAAATCCCAGTCGCGCTCGCGCCAGTGAAATTGCAATCGTCCCGCGTGCAGCGCGTGCGACGGGAAAATTAACCGGCCACGCTGCTCTTCCGTCAGCCGTCTCTCAACGAGCGCGAGATATAAATCTGAATCGCCGCCGTAAATTTTATCGCCGACGATGGGATGACCAATGTGTTGGAGATGAATGCGGATTTGATGTTTGCGGCCAGTGCGCGGCAGCAGTCGAAGCAAAGTAAATTTTACGTCGTCGCGCAAAAACCTTTTCTCTACAAAGTATTCAGTCTGTGATGGTGTGCCGTCAACGCGAACGCAATCCTTGATGGCAACAATGCTCGCTTCATCTTTGCCAAGCGGCGCATCAATCATCCCCTGCTCCGCCGCGACATGACCGTGAACAATGGCGCGATATACCTTTTGGATGGCGCGGCTTTCCCAAATTTTTCCAAGCTCGCGCGCCGTGGTGGAATTCTTGGCGATGACCACGAGACCGGAAGTTTCGCGGTCAAGACGGTTCACCAGATGCGGCTCGGATTCGGCACGCAGATAAATCCGCGCGCGGCTGATAAGGCTGGAATACTCGTCGCCCTTCGTCGGATGGCAGACGAGGTCGGCGGGTTTGTGGACGACGAGCAGATGGGCGTCCTCGTGGATGATGTTAAAAAGTTTTTCCACCGAAAATTGTAGGGGACGAGGTGACGAGTCTCAAATTTGTTATTAGTTTGAGACTTCTTACGTCGTCTCCTACAAAATCAAATCCCGCCAAAACGCCGGTTGCGCTTGGCGTATTCTTCCAGCGCGGCGAAGAATTGCGGCTTCTTGAAATCCGGCCAGAGCGTCGGCGTGATGACCAGCTCGGCGTAACTGATTTGCCAGAGGAGAAAATTGCTCACGCGCATTTCGCCGCTCGTGCGGATGAGCAAATCAGGATCAGGAACATTGCGCGTCCACAGATGATCGGAAATGACTTTTTCCGTGATGTCGCCAGCTTCAAGTTTTCCGGCTTTAACTTTCTCCGCGATTTGCCGCACACAATCCACAATCTCAATCCGGCTGCCGTAGCTCAACGCCATGATCAGCGTCAGGCCATTATTTTTGGAAAGCGTGGCAATGGATTTTGCGAGATGCTCCTGCACGTTGTCCGGCAAACGATGAATCTGGCCGATGACTTCGAGCCGGACATTATTTTTGTTCAAGTCCTTCGTCTCGGTCTTGAGGTAATGGACGAGATATTTCATCAGCGCGTCCACCTCGTCTTTCGGACGATTCCAATTCTCCGCCGAAAACGCGTAGAGCGTGAGATACTTGATGCCGAGTTCGCCCGCCGTGCGGATGATTTCGCGCGCCGAATCCGCGCCGCGCCGGTGTCCTTCGATGCGCGGCAGATGGCGCGACTTCGCCCAACGCCCGTTGCCGTCCATGATCACCGCGACATGGCGCGGGAGATTCGCGGCGGCTTCGGCGCTCAAATGTGGAATAGCGAAACTCATTTTGCTTGTTGCGCTATAATATTTTTAATGTTTTGACCAATTTGCGCTTGGCATTGGTGAAATATATCAGCGCAAGTTTTATTAAACCAAGCAATCCCTATATCAGCAGTTTCAATATCTTTAGTATTAACTGCTATATCAAACGGCATCTTTGGATGCATCAGTCGATTGCGAACGTTAAAAGTTTCACACAATTCAGGGAATCCATTTCCGTAATCTATGTTCAGATTTGTGCCGGTTGATTTTCCAAAAAGTCTAAAAGATTCTTTTAATGCGTTTGAAGGCGAAAGAAATTTAGGCCGCTCAAAGCCGTTCCTAGTTTGTTTTTCAGATAAAATTTCTATTTCTTCAAGATCAAATTGTATTTTTGCCGCTTCGCCTATTTTTTCTGCGATTTTGCGAAAAGAAAATAATGTGGCTTCAACTGTAGCGCAAAGGCAACGAATAGAAGTGCGCGACCAAAATTGTGATGTGCGATCTAGCTGCCATTGTTTAACAGCATAATTGAAATCAGAATGCAGCGGATAACAAGTTAACTCATAAAAACTCATTAACTTTTGAAGTTCGGCGGCTTTATTCAAAAGCTCTTCATTTTCAGCCGATTTCTTCATAAGCAATTTTGCTTAAACAAAAATCGTCTGGTCGCGGCCCGGTCCGACGGACGCGATATACAAATTCGCATTCGTCAGTTCGGCGATGGCTTTCAAATACTCGCGTGCCTTCTTCGGCAGTTGCTTGAAGGTTTTGCACTTGTCCGTGGGCGTGAGCCAGCCTTCAAACTCGACGTAGATCGGCACGCACTGCGCGAGAATTTCCGCGTCGTTCGGCATGTAATCGTATTGCGTCTTGCCGTGGCGATACGCGACGCAGACCTTGATGTTTTCCACCGTGTCGAGGCCGTCGAGATTCGTGATGGCGAGATCGTCAATGCCGTTGACCATCGTGGCGTGGCGCGTGGCGACGGAATCGAACCAGCCGCAGCGCCGCGCGCGGCCGGTCGTCGCGCCGAATTCGCGGCCCATGCCGTGCAGCAGATCGGAAATCTCCGCATTCTCCGTCGGCAACGGTCCTTCGCCGACGCGCGTCGTGTAAGCCTTCATGACGCCAACGACGCGATCCATGCGATGCGGCGGCACGCCGGAACCGGTGCAAGCGCCGCCCGCCGTGGTGTTGGATGACGTGACGAACGGATAAGTGCCGTGATCAATGTCGAGAAACGTTCCCTGCGCGCCTTCAAACAACATATCCGCGCCGTGACGAATCTGCTCATGCAAGAGAACGACGGTATTTTGCACGAACGGTTTCAAATATTTTCCAGCGGCGTTGTATTCCGCAAATACTTGCTTGAAGGAAAGTTGTTTTGCGCCGAGCGATTTGAGAACGATGTTGTTCTCCTTGATGCGCGCGGAAAGTTTCGCTTCGAGCTTCACGGGATCAATCAAATCATTCACGCGCAGACCGACGCGCGCCGCTTTGTCGCCGTAAGCCGGACCGATGCCGCGTTTCGTCGTGCCGATTTTATTTTTGCCTTTGAGAACTTCGCGTGCGCCGTCCAGTTCGCGGTGATACGGAAACACAACGTGCGCCGTTTCGCTCAACACAAAATTCTTCGGCGTGACCGCGACGCCATTTTTCTTCAGCCCTTCCATCTCGCTCACAAGGCCGATGGGATCAAGCACGACGCCGTTGCCGATGACGCACAATTTATTCTTCCGCAAAATGCCGGACGGAATTAAATGCAAAACGGTTTTCTTGCCCTTGACGATGACCGTGTGGCCAGCATTGTTGCCGCCCGCGTAGCGCACGACGACTTCCGCCGTTTCGGTGAGCACGTCAATGATTTTGCCTTTGCCTTCGTCACCCCATTGGGCGCCAACGAGAATTGTGTTTGCCATAAATTTTTAATTTTAATCCGGCGTTGCCGCAGCAACGCCCTACCACCGACAATAAAAATCCCCGGACGATAATCCGGGGCAAAGCGGCGGGGTCTTTGCCGGAAGAAGCTAGGAAAATGTGGCGAGCGTGTCAATTCTGCAAAGCGCATTTCATGGGTGCGCACACTTGAAACTTTTCATCGTCAAAACTTTCGGCATTATTCGCCGATGAAGTTATTGGTTGATTGGCTGGCCCGACTGCCGGAGCGACCGCGCACAATTCTCAAAACGTGCGCCTACGGATTCGTGGCGGGCTTGGTGGCGGTGGCCTTCCAACTCGCATTAAACGGCTGTTATCGGGCGGGCGTGGTTCGGTTGTCGCATTGCTCCACCGGCACGTTTCTCTGGAGCAGCCTGGTTTTGATTATGGGAACCTCGCTCATTTCCGGCTGGCTGCTTAATTCCTTTTGCGCGGACGCGGCGGGCAGCGGCATCCCGCAATTGAAGACGGCGTTCTGGAAAAATTTTGGCTTTGTGCCGTTCCGCGTGGTGTGGGTCAAATTTCTGGCCGGCATACTGCAAATCGGCGGCGGCAGCAGCCTCGGGCGCGAAGGGCCGTGCGTGCAACTGGCGGGTGCCGCCGGTTCGCTGCTCGCGGGCGTCGCGGGCGAGCCAAAACAAAAACGCCGGCTCGGCGCGGCCACCGGCGCGGCCGCCGGACTGGCGGCGGCGTTTAATACGCCGCTGGCGGGCGTGACGTTCGTGCTGGAAGAACTGATCGGCGATTTGAACAGCCGTCTGCTGGGCAGCGTGCTGATCGGCGCGATGCTCGGCGCGCTGGTGGCCCACGGCATCATTGGTTCGCAGCCGGCCTTTTCGCTCGCGCCCATCGGCGAACCGACGTGGCATTCTTATCTGCTCGTGCCTTTGGTCGCCATTGCGGGAACGCTCGTCGGCGTGGCGTTCCAAAAATCCGCGCTCGGCCTGCGCGCCCGCCAAAAAAAACTTTCCAGCGTGCCCGGGTGGTTGCGTCCCGCCATCGGCGGATTCGTTTGCTGGGTGCTGGGGGCGTTCGTTTTTATCCATACCGGAAAACTTGGCGTGTTCGGCCTGGGCTATGATGATTTATCCGCCGCGCTCACCGGCAAACTCATTTGGCAAACCGCCGTGTTGCTGCTCGCGGCAAAATTTGCGGCCACCGTGGCTTGTTATGGCATGGGCGGCTGCGGCGGAATTTTTTCGCCCA
>DATCFH010000008.1:0-15592 GCA_036509625.1 Verrucomicrobiia bacterium | reverse complement strand
TATCTCGCCATTCGATTCCAACAAGCGTCGTCACACGAGTTTTTCCAGCGTGGACACCGTCGCGGAATTGAGCGATCTCGTCGAAACGGACATCGTTATTCCGAAAACCGAAATCCGCCGTGACACTTACCGCTCCGGCGGCAAAGGCGGTCAGAACGTGAACAAAGTTGAAACCGCCGTGCGCCTCACGCACATTCCGTCCGGCCTCGTCGCCGCTTCGCAGGCGCAACGCAGTCAGGTGCAAAACGAAGCGACCGCGATGGCGATGTTGATCTCCAAACTTTACGCGTTGAAACTTGATCAAGCGAAAGGCGAGATGGAACGTTTTTATGGCGACAAAGGCAGCATTTCGTGGGGCAACCAGATTCGCAGTTACGTTTTCCAGCCGTATCGCATGGTGAAAGATTTGCGCACCGGCGAACAATCCAGCGACGTGCAAGCTGTGATGGACGGCGCGCTCGACCCGTTTGTGAACGCGTGGCTCCGCGCCGGCTGCCCGCTCAAGCGGATGCAGGGCGTGAAGGATGAAGAGGAATAAGTTTTGCCACAGAGACACCGAGGCACAGAGTTGGGAAATTATTTTCTCCGCGTTTCGATGACTCTGTGGCTAAAATATATTTATGTTGGAATTTCCAGACCAGAGAGACCCGCTGACTGAAAAAATTATTGGCTGCGCGATTGAAGTTCATCGCGTGCTCGGACCGGGTTTGTTGGAAGCAGGCTACGAAGCTGCACTGGCGATAGAATTTACAGCCGCCAAACTGGTATTCCAGCGACAGTTGGTGATTCCAGTTTTCTACAAAGGCCAGCCAATCGGTGAACACCGGCTAGATTTTCTGGTTGAAGACGCCGTTGTGGTTGAACTCAAAAGCGTCGAGCGTTTCGACCCAATTTTTGAAGCGCAAGTCCTGACGTATTTGCGTTTGAGTGGCAAACGTCGCGGCCTGCTGATAAATTTTAATTCGCGCCTGTTGAAAGATGGCGTCAAACGTTTTGTTCTTTAACTCTGTGTCTCTGCGCCTCTGTGGCCAATGAATATTTTAGATAAAATTGTTGAACAAAAGAAACGCGAAGTCGCGCAACTGCCCGCGCGCCTCATCGCCGCCGGTGATTTGCGCGATGCGATGCTGGAGCATGGCGAACGTCGCGACTTCATCGCCGCGCTGAAAAATCCGCGCGTTGGCGACATCGGTCTGATTGCCGAAGTGAAGAAAGCGTCGCCATCAATGGGCGTCATCTGCAAAGACTTTGATCCCGTCCGCATCGCCAAGGAATACGAAGCGGCGGGCGCAAGCTGCCTTTCCGTTTTGACCGACGAGAAATTTTTCCAAGGCTCGCTGGATTATCTCCGTCAAATTCGCGCCGCCGTGAAAATCCCATTGCTACGCAAGGATTTCATCATTGATGAGCGCCAAATTCTCGAAGCCATCGAATGGGGCGCGGACGCAATTTTGCTCATCGTCGCCATTTTGAACGACGAGCAACTGGCAAAATTTTATTCGCTCGCGATGGAAGCTGGTCTGGCTGTTCTTGTCGAAGTTCATGACGAGGAAGAATTGAATCGCGCGCTGAAAATTTCCCCGCAACTCATTGGCGTGAACAACCGCAACCTAAAAACTTTCCAAGTGGATTTGGCGACGACGGAAAATCTCGCGGGAAAAATTGGTGCGGGAAAAATTCTTGTCGCGGAGAGTGGAATTCACTCACGCGCGGACGTGAAGCGTTTGAAAAAGTGCGGCGCAGGCGCAATCCTCGTTGGCGAATCGCTGGTGAAAGAAGGCAACATCGGTGCGAAAGTGCGCGAACTGATTGGTTAATTTGTAGGAGACGAGGTGACGAGTCTCATTTTAATTCCCGCCCCGATTAGTTAGAGACTCGCCACCTCGTCTCCTACTTTTTATTTCTCGCCAATTGCTTCGCCAGCCGGATTGCCGCGATCATGCTTCCCGGATTGGCGATGCCTTTTCCCGCGATGTCGTAAGCCGTGCCGTGGTCGGGCGAGGTGCGGATGAAGGGCAGTCCGAGCGTCCAGTTCACGCCAGTGTCGAACGCGACAGCTTTCAGCGGCGCGAGTCCTTGATCGTGATACATCGCCACGACAGCGTCATAATCCCCTTGCAACGCATAGTGAAAAACGGTGTCGCCGCTCAACGGGCCGGCGACATCAAAGCCGCGTTTTTGCATCGCCTGAATCATTGGCAAAATTATTTTTATTTCTTCATCACCAAATTCACCGCCTTCGCCCGCGTGCGGATTCAGGCCGGCGACGGCGATTTTCGCGCGCGGCAAACCGAGGTCGCGGCAGGCTTGCGCGGCAAGTTCAACGGCCAGAAAAATTTTTTCCGGCGTCAATTTTTCAGGAACGGACTTGATGGAAATGTGAACGGTGGCGAGCGCGACGCGCAGCCAGCGTCCGCGCTCATCCGTGCCGAGCAACATCATCGCGGTGTGTTTGGTGTTGGCGAGTTCGGACAAAAATTCCGTCTGGCCGACAAATTTATGTCCGGCATCCACGATGGATTTTTTATTTACGGGCGCGGTGATGAGCGCATCGAGTTCGCCGCGCAAACAGCGTTGGCCGCCGTCGTGCAGCGCGGCGATGGCGGCGTGAGCGGCAAGCGGCGCACCGGGCGGCAGATTTTCCGGCAACGGAATGGCGAGCGGATTGACGGTGAAAACTTTTCCAGTGTCGCTGTAATCAGAAAATTTCTTCAGCGGCAGATTGAGCTGGAGGCGGCGGGCTAAATTAAATGCGTAATGTTCATCGCCGATTAAAAGATATTTGGTGTCGTCAGCGGCGGCTTCGGCGGCGACGGCTTTGAGGGCGACTTCGGGACCGACGCCGGTGGCGTCGCCGAGGGAAATACCGATGAAATTACGAAGCGGGAATTGCGAATTGCGAATCAGATTTTCCACGGCGGTTGCTCCATTCGTGACTCGAAATGCTTAATTTGAAATTTCAAAAGTAGCGGATGAAGGTCTTTTTCTTGAGACCTTCAATCCAGTCTTTTTGCAATTTGGCCTGTTGTTTGAGGCGGAGAGTTTTTTCGATGTCGTTGGCGACTTCGGTCAGCGGGCGGATGTGGCTGGCGTGTTTATCTTCGACGAGCATGAGGTAGCAGGTGTCAGGCGTGTCCACAATGTCGCTGACGGTTCCGGGCGTCAAACTGAAGGCGACATCGGCGAGTTCCTTGCGGAGAACAGATTTTTGCACCCAGCCCCAGTCGCCGCCTTGATGCTGCTGCGAGCCTTGCGAATAAATCGTGGCCATCTCGCGGAACGGCGTGCCGTCCTTGATTTTGGACTGGATTTCGCGGGCGAGCTTGAGGGCGTTTGTGTCGTCGGGCGAAGCTTTCGTGAGGACAATCATGCGCAACTTGATTTGATCTTCGACGCGGAATTCGTCCTGGTTCGCCTTGTAATAATTTTCAATTTTGTAGGGCGAAATAAAAATTTCCTTCTGCACGTTCTGATTGCGGAGAGCTTGTTCGATGTATTGCTCGCGCACCTGTTTGCGGAATTGTTCCACCGTCAAACCCTGTGCCTGCAAGGTTTTCATGAAGGTGACGCGGTCGCCGAAACGGTCGCGGATGCGTTCCTGCACGAGTTCCGTCACGACGGATTCCGGCAATTTGTAGCCGTCGGTATCGAAGCTGCGCAGGATCAGCGCGCGTTCGACGAGCTGTTCCAAACTGTCGTTGAGCGTGTCATTGAGCTTCTGCTGAAACACATCTGGCTGCGCGGAATATTGGCGGCGCAGCGCGTCGGCGGCGGGACGCGAATAATCTTCCACCTCCGAAAAAGTAACCACGCGCGCGCTGACCACGCCTTTGATGCCGTCAACGACCGTCGGTTGCGCGCCGACGGAAATTGCGGCAACAACCAGCAAACTTAAAATAAGATAAAACGGCTTCATCAATTTTTTCAATGGTAACAACCCAGTTCGCGCGGTCAAGCGCGGCTCACGTCTGGCCTGTCCTAATCGTAATCGTGTTCTTAATCTTAATCTGTTCCCTGCCGATTAAGATTACGATGAGGATTACGATTAAGATTTCAACTCACAGATGCGGGCGCGCCTGCCACCACATCACCGCCGCCACCAGCAGGCCGAAAATCACCGACACCGAAATCGTCCAGCGCATGATGCGCTTTTGCTTGCGGTAGAAATTACTTCCGCCCTGACCCGGCAACAGATAAAAGCGTTCGCGCTCGCGGGGTTTTTTGGATTTGAGGCCGAACACAACTTTGTTTTACCACGCGCCGCGCCGCGCCACAAGCCGCGCGCTTGCGAGGTCGTGTTCTATTTTGCCAACGGAGCGCGGGCTTTAGCCCGCTTCAACGTGAAAATTTCAAGCGACCCTGAAGCGGCATAAATGCCGCGCTCCGCAAATCGGGACACTACCGCTTGCGGTCGGGAAATTTTTCATTACCGTTTTACGCGTGCAACTCGAAGATCACCTCGGCGACATCATCCGCAAAGCCTGCGCGATGAACGGTATTTCCAAAACCGTTGCCGCCGATGCAATGGGCATTTCCGAAAGTGAATTTACCGCGTTCGGCCAAACCGGAAAGTCTGCACAAAAAATTAATTTTCCCGCGCTCGGAAAATTACTTGAACTGAATGCCGCCAAACTTGAAGCCATCGCGAATGGCTGGCTGCCTGCGAAAAAAGATTTATCCCGCTGGCACAAACTCCGCGTCATTACTACGAAAGATGACGATTTCACCGTCAATTGTTTTCTCGTTTGGGACGAAGCCACGCGCGAGGCGGCTTTGTTTGACACCGGTTTGGAAGCGTCGCCGATTTTGGATTGTCTCGCGGAAAATAATTTGACGCTCCAGCATATTTTCATCACGCACTCGCATTGGGATCACGTCGAGGCGCTGCCGCAAATCCGCGCGGCGTGGCCGTCGGCGCAAATCCATTCCGGCTCGAAAAGCGCACCGGCCAGCCAGCGCAATCAGTCCGGCGAAATCATTTCGCTTGGCGGTTTGCGCGTGACGCACCGCGCGACGCCCGGCCACGCGGACGACGGCGTGACGTATCTCATCGGTAATTGGCCGGACGACGCGCCGCAAGTCGCGATTGTCGGCGACACGATTTTTGCCGGCTCGATGGGCAATGGCAATGGCGCGTGGGAACTGGCGAGGCAAAAAATTCGTGAACAGATTTTAACGCTGCCGGCGGAAACTTTGCTTTGCCCCGGCCACGGCCCGCTGACGACCGTCGCGGAGGAAAAGGAACACAATCCGTTTTTTTATTAGCCACAGATGAAACACAGATTGAACACGGATAAAAAAGATTTGGCGTTCACGCTGGTTGAACTGCTGGTGGTCATTGCCATCATCGCAATTCTCGCCGCGCTTTTGTTGCCCGCGCTTTCGTCCGCAAAGACAAACGCGCAAAGAACGTCTTGCATGAATAATTTAAAACAACTTGCAACGGCTTGGACGATTTACAACGGCGACAGCGGCGGGAAAATTCCATCATGCGTGCCGTTTTTCACACGCGGCATCGGTAATTCCAATGCCTGGGTTCTCGGCGTTTCTTTTCCGACCAATTGGCCCAATCCTTTTGGCGAAGTTGATTTCGGCGTGCTCGACGCCACAAATCAAAATGCAATCTCGCGCGGCACGCTTTTCTCTTGCAGCAAATCTCCCGGAATTTATCGGTGTCCGGCAGATTTGCGTGAGGAAAATGGCGTGCCTTATGTGCGCAGTTATTCGATGAATAATTGGATGAATGGAATTCCTTATGCCAGTTGGAACAAATCGTTGGGCTTGGACACATCTAATTGTCTGTTTATGACCGAAGCCAGCATATCAGCGCCGTCGCAACTTTTTGTTTTTATTGACGAAGACCAAAGCACCATTAACGACGCCATGTTCGTAACCATTATGAATCCAGCGGAAGGACTTGAAGACCTACCCGCACGTCGGCATAAAACCAGTTATCCGTTAAGTTTTGCAGATGGACACGCTGGAACATTTCGATTTATCAACGAGAATGATGATTGGGTAAAATTGAAAAACGTAGCGACTGTTCCTCAATAAATTTCTTTTCGCCGTAAAAGTGGTTGTTCACATTTGCAGTTCACAAACGCGCCGGTTGCCGGTAAATTTTCCAAATGTCCGAACCCGTTCCTTACCTCGACCTGCGCGCCCAATTAAAACCGTTGCGCGCGGAAATTGACGCCGCCATCGCCCGCACGCTCGACAACTGTTCGTTTTGCCTCGGCCCGGACGTGGCGCAGTTTGAAAAAGATTTCGCCGCGTTTTGCGGCGCGCAGCACGCGCTCGGTTTCAACAGCGGCACGTCCGCGCTGCACGTCGCGATGCTGCTGCTCGGCGTCGGGCCGGGCGACGAGGTCATCACCACGCCGTATACTTTTATCGCGACGAGCTGGGCGATTTCCTATTGCGGCGCGAAGCCGGTGTATGTGGACATTGACGAGGCGACATTCAACTTGAATCCGGCGCTGATCGAAAAAGCCATCACGCCAAAAACAAAAGCCGTTTTGCCCGTGCATCTTTATGGCCAGCCGTTTGACGTGGATGCGGTCGCGGCGATTTGCAAAAAACATAATCTGCCGTTCGTCGAGGACGCGGCGCAGGCGCATGGCGCGAAATACAAAGGCAAAAGCATCGGCACGTTCGGCGCGGTTTCGTGCTTCAGTTTTTATCCGGCGAAAAATCTGGGCGCGTGCGGCGAAGGCGGCGCGCTGGTAACGAACGATGCGAAACTGGCCGCGCGCGCGAAATCATTGCGGGAACACGGCTCGACGGTGCGTTATCATCACGATGAGGTTGGCTATAATTATCGGCTCGAAGGCATTCAAGGCGCGGTGCTGGGCGTGAAATTAAAATATCTCGCGCACTGGACGCGCGAGCGTCAGCGCGTGGCCGCGCGCTACGCGGAATTGCTGGCGGATACGCCACTGCAACTGCCGACCGTGACCGCTGGAAACGAAAGCGCGTGGCATCTTTACACCGTGCGCTCGTCGCGCCGCGATGAATTGAAGAAGTTTTTGGACGAAAATAAAATCGGTAACGCCGTGCATTATCCGATGCCGCTGCATTTGCAAAAAGTTTATGCCAATCTCGGCTACAAAGCTGGCGATTTTCCGGTGGCGGAAAAAGCGTCGCGCGAAGTTTTGAGTTTGCCGATGTTTCCTGAATTGACGGACGCGCAAATCCAGCGCGTGGCGGATGTGGTGAAGGAATTTTTCCGGCGTTGAGCAAGTTGCGTAAAACGGGAAGGCAAATTTCATCCGTATTTCGGCAAAAACGGGCTGTATTTTTTGATTTTCTTTCGGCGGGGATTTCTTACAATCCACGGCTGTTGGAGAAACAAGGACGGTTCGTCCCAAATAATTAACCAATAAATTTATGCCACTGACACATACCAAAGACCTGTTCGCGAAAGCCCTCAAAGGCAAATACGCCCTCGGCGCTTTTAACGTCAACAACATGGAACTCATTCAGGCGATCGTTGAAGCCTGCGAAGAGGAAAAAGCCCCGCTGATCCTCCAGATTTCCAAGGGCGCGCGCCAATACGCCAACCCGGTTTACCTCAAGAAGCTCATCGAGGCCGCCGTCAGCCTGTCGAACATCCCGATTGCCGTCCATCTGGATCACGGTGACACATTTGAACTTTGCAAAGAGTGCATTGATGAAGGTTTCACGAGCGTGATGATTGACGCCTCGCACGAATCGTTTGAGAAAAATGTCGAGATCACCAAAAAAGTCGTCGAATACGCGCACAAATATAATTGCTCCGTCGAATCCGAACTCGGCCATCTCGTCGGCGCGCAGTTCGACGAAGGCGAAGAAGGCGGCGCCCACTCCACCAGCGGCCATTACACCGATCCGGCGGAAGCCGTCAAGTTTGTCAAAGAAACCGGCTGCGATTCGCTCGCCGTCGCCATCGGCAACAGCCACGGCGCGTTTAAGTTCAAGGGCGAACAACATTTGGATTTGGAACGTTTGAAATTGATCAAGAAGGCGCTCATGGAAGCGAACCTCGGCGATTATCCGCTCGTGTTGCACGGCGCGTCCAGCGTGCCGAAGTATCTCGCGGACATGATCAATAAATACGGCGGCAATATGCCCGATTCGCAAGGCGTGCCGGAAGCCGACATCGAAGTCGCGCGCCGCGTCGGTTGCACGAAGGTGAACATTGACACTGATTTGCGCATGGCGATGACCGCTGGCATCCGCAAGGTGTTCGTGGAAAAACCGGGTGAATTCGATCCGCGCAAATACATGGGACCCGCGCGCCAGATGGTCAAGGATCTCGTTCGTCACAAGCTCAAAGACGTGCTGTGCTGCGCCGGTCACGCATTCGACTAAAAATTATTTGAGGCAAAACTCCAAGCTGGAAACGGCTTGGAGTTTTTTTATTTTTTTTCGCGAGCTGGAGAAACTGGAAAGACTAAAAAATGACTGGTGTGGGCGTATCTACCAACTGACCGACTCAGACAACTGCAACTAACTGCGCTACCCTTTCACTGCCTGCTACCGTCAACCGACACTCACGTCCACACCAGCCACTGATAGCTTCGTCCTCTTTGCGCGCCTGTCAAGCGATCGGCGTGAAATATTTTCTAAATTATTTTGGAACGGACGTTTTATTGCGGTTTCGCGACCAAATTTGTGCGGGATTTGAAGAACTTTTAATTCCGTGAAAAAGAATGGTGCGCATAGCAGGACTTGAACCTGCACACCTTTCGGCACTACCACCTCAAAGTAGCGTGTCTGCCAATTCCACCATATGCGCGACCGAGCCGAAAAGGTTGCCTGATGACGCGGCAGAAGCAAGTTTTTTCACCGGCCAAACAGCCAGTTCCAGCCGCGCCACTGGCCGGGTTGTGCGGAGCTAAAACTATTTCCGTGCGGTTTGTCCAAGTCAATTTGTAGCAGAATGGTGATGCTGCTCGAACCGCGTTCGCCGTCGCGGATGGCGTTGAAACCGTAACCGTAGCTGGCGATGAAACGAAATTTGTCCGACGGCGCGCGATACAAAATGCCCGCGCCCGCGCCGCTGACGGAACTGCCGGCCTGACCGGTCCCGGGCAGATAATCAATGACGGCGGTGGCAGCGTTGAAATCCAAATTCCAGCGCTGGTTTGGCGCGATGGGCAAAAGATAACTGGTGTTCAGCAGCGCAAATTGGCGCGCGCTGAATTCCTGAAAATAATAGCCGGGCAACGACAGCGGGTATTCTGCGACGAGTGGAAGAAATCCACCGAGCCGGTAGGCGCTCAGGCGGTCGGCATTGATGGTCGTGCCGCCGACAAGCCGCGCGTAAAAATTTTGTTTGCTGTCCGGCAGTGTGTAGGACAATGCCGCCGCACTCCAAAATTGGTGCGAAGACGGTTCGATTTCGCGGTCGTTATTAAAACCGTAGCTGCCGGGGTTGGCGCGGAAGTAGCCTTCATACCAGATGGAAATTTCCATCGCGAGCGCGGGAAATAACGTCGGCTCGATGCCGCCAAAACGCAGGCCGGTGCGCACGCTGGTAGTCAAATCATTATTCGGAACTGCAAAATTATTCGCCGTGGTGGAATTGCGGTCGTAAGCGGAATAATGCGTCGTGCCGCGCAAAATTAAATTCAGCGGAATCAAGTCGCCGGGGTTAAACAGGTGATAAACACTGGCGGTAAGTTCACCGCCGTTGCCGTTGAAAGATTCGTTTTTGAGAAATTTGCCGCCGTCCACTTCGCTGTAACTGTCGGCAAAACCGCCGCCCGCCACGCCGATGGCAAAATCCGTATTCGGCCCGAGCAGATGATTGAAGCCGAGTTCGGAATCGAGATAAACCGGCGCGAGGGCGAGCCGCCACGTCAGGTTCGTGCGGATGAAGTTCGGGTCGTTGTGATAATAAAACGCGTAGGCGCCGAGCGGCGATTGGCCTTTGAGCGGCTGGTCGTAACCGATTTGAATGAGGTCGCGCTTGACCGGATCAATTTGCGCGGACGCGGCGAGCGGGAGCAAGAGCGCCAGCCAGCACCAGCCGTTTCCGATTCGCCGCATGACCGATTTGATAAAGCAATCGCCTCACAGCAGCAAGTGTGTTCGCTTCATACTTTCTGGACACACGGAAAAAATTCCGGCTTACTATTGCGAATTTAATTTCGCCGAATGTCATCACTTAACGCAGAAAAACTCGCCCAAGCCAAGTCGCTCGGATTTTCCGACCGGCAAATCGCCCATCTCGTCGGCCAGACCGAAGACGAAATCCGCGCGTGGCGCAAACGCATCGGCCTTGTGCCGAGCTACCGGCTCGTGGACACTTGCGCGGCGGAGTTCGAGGCTTACACGCCGTATTATTATTCCACCTATGATCGCGGCGACGATGAAGTGAAAGGCAACACGGCGAAAAAAGTCATGATTCTAGGCGGCGGTCCGAATCGTATTGGTCAAGGCATCGAATTCGATTACTGCTGTGTTCATGCGGCTTTTGCGCTAAAGGAAGATGGTTTTGAAACCATTATGGTGAACTCGAATCCCGAAACCGTTTCGACCGATTACGACACCAGCGACAAATTATTTTTTGAGCCGCTCACGCTGGAAGATGTGCTGCACATTTACGAGCGGGAAAAATGCTGGGGCGCAATCGCGCAATTCGGCGGACAAACGCCGCTGAATCTTGCGCTCGGTTTGCAAAAAAACGGCGTCAACATCATCGGCACGTCGCCGCAGAGCATTGAGATCGCCGAAGACCGAAAGTTGTTCGCGGCGATGCTCGACAAATTAAAAATTCCGCAGCCGCCGAACGGTCTTGCAACGAACGCCGAAGAAGCACTCGTCATTTCCAAGCGTCTCACTTATCCCGTTCTCGTGCGTCCAAGTTTTGTGCTTGGTGGTCGCGCGATGCAGATTGTTTATTCCGACTCCGAGCTGACGCACTACATGAAGTTCGCCGTCGAAGTTTCATCCGACCGTCCGGTGCTCGTGGACAAATTTCTCGAAGACGCGACGGAAGTGGATGTGGATTGCATCGCCGACGTTGGTTTGCCGAACGGCGGCACGATTGTCATCGGCGGAATGCTCGAGCACATTGAATTTGCCGGCGTGCATTCCGGCGACGCCGCGATGGTTTTGCCGCCGCACACGCTTTCGCAGAGCGTCATCGAAACCATTCGCACTTACACGCACGCGATGGCGACGGAATTAAAAGTCGTCGGCCTGATGAATGTGCAATACGCCGTCAAAGGCGAAACGGTTTACGTTCTCGAAGTAAATCCGCGCGCCTCGCGCACCGTGCCGTTCACGAGCAAAGCCATCGGCAAACCGCTCGCGAAAATCGCTGCGCGCGTGATGGCCGGAAAAACGTTGAAGGAACTCAACTTCACGGAAGAAATTTGGACGAAGTATTGGGCGGTGAAGGAATCGGTTTTTCCGTTCAACAAATTTGTCGGCCAGGACATTTTGCTCTCGCCTGAAATGCGTTCCACCGGCGAGGTCATGGGCCTCGACGCCGACCTCGGCACGGCCTACGCCAAATCGCAGATGGCCGCAAACTCACCGCTGCCATTGGGCGGAAAAGTTTTCATCAGCGTCAGCGACGCGCACAAAAAAGAAGTCGCAGCGGTCGCCAAACAATTTACCGAACTGGGTTTTGAGCTGATCGCCACCGGTGGCACGGCCACGGTTTTGGAAAAGGCCGGCTTGAAAGTGGAACGCATTTTCAAATTGCAGGAAGGCCGTCCCAACGCCGTTGACCTGCTCAAGAACAAGCAAATCCAACTCGTCATCAACACGCCGTCGGGCGCGTCGCCGCGCGCGGATGAAATTAAAATCCGCACGACGGCCGTTTACACCGGCACGCCGATTATGACGACATTGAGCGGCGCGAAAGCCGCCGCGCTCGGCATTGCCGCGCTGAAAAAATCCGGCTACGCGGTCAAGACCGTGCAGGAATACCACTGATTTAACGGTGTTATTTGTAACGGCGGTGTGGCGAATTGCGTCCACAACTTGATGAAACCCAAAGTTCTTTTTGCCGCTATAATTTTGTCCGCCGCTCAATTTGTTTCCGCGCAAACCAATTTAGCTTTTTCCAGTGCGGAAGGTTTTGGCCAATTCGCCAGCGGCGGTCGCGGCGGCGAAATTTTTCATGTCACCACACTTGCCGATTCCGGCGCTGGCTCGTTCCGCGACGCTGTGAGCAAACCTCATCGCATTGTCGTGTTTGATGTCAGTGGAATTATCAATCTCAAATCAAACGTCGCTGTTAGCAGCGACATTTCCATTCTCGGCCAGACCGCGCCCGGCGATGGCGTGATGATTTATGGACGCACGGTTTCGTTCAGCGGACAGAAAAATGCCGTCGTGCGCTACCTGCGTTTCCGCGAAGGCGTCGCGGGTGACAAAGGCAAATGTTCGGTGAATCTTTCCAAAGGCAGCGACATGATTTTTGATCATTGCTCGATTGAATGGGGACGCTGGGATTGTCTCGGTCTCACGCAAGGCAGCCACGACATTACGTTTCAAAATTGCATTATCGGCGAAGGCGTTGACCCGCAGCGTTTCGGCTCGCTCTCCGATTCCGTGACGAACATCACCTACACTCACAATCTCTGGATCAACAACCAAAGCCGCAATCCCAAGGCGAAAGGCGTAATTCAATACCTCAATAATGTCGTGTATAATTGGGGTGTCTGTGGTCTCGTTGGTGGTCATTCAGCGGGCGATCATTTTCAAGATGTCGTTGGAAATTATTTCATCGCCGGGCCAAATTCCGGTTCGCACTTCGTCGGCGAATTCAAAGCAACAGATCATGTTTTTCAAAAAGATAATTTTGCGGACACGGACAAAAACGGAAAATTAAATGGCCGCGAAATTGTGCCAGCCGATTTTGGCAGCGGCGAAAATGCGCCGACGTTCGTCGAATCGCCCAACAACGGCTCGCTCGAAAAATTAAAAATTGAATCTGCGTCCGCCGCGTTTGCAAATGTTCTCGCGCAAGCCGGTTGCTCGCTGCACCGCGATGCCGTGGACGCGCGCTTGATTGACGAAGTAAAATCCTTCGGCACGCGCGGAAAAATCAGCCACAACGAGGCGGAGGTTGGTGGCACTGGCGAATTGAAGGAAGTTCATGCGTCCGCCAATCTCAAGGCGATGGACGCGGAATAATTCCAGGCGGATTTACTCGACACTTAAAGCGGCGAGTTTATTTTTACGCCAGTGAAATCCGCCACGCCAGAATTGCTCCCGCTGCTGAAGCAATACTTCGGTTTCACTTCCTTCCGTCCGTTGCAGGAAGAAATCATCCGCGACTCGCTTGCGGGCAGAGACACCTTCGCATTGCTGCCGACTGGCGGTGGTAAATCGCTTTGCTTTCAACTGCCCGCGCTCGCTCGCGACGGACTTACAGTCGTCGTTTCACCCTTGATAGCATTGATGAAAGATCAAGTGGACGCGTTGCAAGCCGCTGGCGTTTCCGCGACTTTTTTGAATTCATCACTCACGCAGGATGAATCCAGAAAACGTCTGCGCGGTTTGCATAATGGCGAATTCAAATTGCTCTACGTCGCGCCGGAGCGGCTGATGCTTTCCGGTTTTCTCGCCGATTTGCAAAAGTGGAACATCCAGCTTATCGCCATTGACGAGGCACATTGCATCAGTGAATGGGACACGATTTTCGCCCCGAATATCGCCAGATTGCCAATCTGCGAAAACATTTTCCGAACATCCCGTTCATGGCGCTCACCGCCACCGCGACCGGGCGCGTGCGCGAGGACATCGTTTCGCATCTGAAATTGCGCGAGCCGAAATGTTACGTTGCCAGTTTCAATCGTCCGAACCTGACCTATCGCGTTCTCGCCAAAAATAAACCTTACGACCAGTTGCTGGCTTTTCTCCGCGCGCGTCCGAAAGAAAGCGGCATCGTTTATTGTATGTCGCGCAAATCCACGGAGAGCGTGGCCGCGAATCTTTCTGAAGATGGCGTGAAGGCCAAACCGTATCACGCCGGACTCACGCCGACGGAACGCAGCACGCATCAGGAATTATTTTTGCGCGATGATGTGCGCGTCGTCTGCGCGACCATTGCATTCGGCATGGGCATCAACAAGCCGAACGTGCGTTTCGTCGTCCACTACGATTTGCCGAAGAACATCGAAGGCTATTATCAAGAAACCGGTCGCGCCGGACGCGACGGATTGCCGGGCGAATGTGTTTTGTTTTTCAGCGCGGGCGACGCGGTGAAACAGACGATGTTCATTGACGAAAAGCCGAATCCGCAGGAACAGCAGATCGCCCGCGAACAATTGCAGCAGATGGTTCATTATGCGGAATGCGCGAGTTGTCGGCGCAGTGAATTGCTCGCCTATTTCGGCGAAGAATTTTCGGCCGACGGCTGCGGCGCGTGCGACAATTGTCTTTCGCCGCGTGCAACTTTTGACGGCACGCTCGCCGCGCAAAAGTTTTTGTCGTGCGTTTTTCGCATCCGCGAGAAGAACGGTTTTGGCGTCGGACTGAATCACGTTGTCGAAGTTCTCACCGGCGCGGACACGGAAAAAATCCGCAAGTGGGAGCACGCGCAGCTTTCAACTTTCGGCATCGGCAAGGAACACAGCCGTCCCGAATGGGCGGCCATCGGACGCGAATTGATTCGGCTTGGCCATCTGCGCCAGACCACGGAAAAATTTAGCGTGCTCGAATTAACCTATGTTGGTGCGGCAATGCTGAAACAGCGCACCAAAGTCACGCTCACCAAACCCGTCACCGCGCCGGAAAAACAGACGCGTCACATCGGCGAAATCGCGTGCGACGAAACATTGTTCGAGCACCTGCGCGAATTGCGCAAAAAACTCGCCGACGAACGCGATGTGCCCGCCTACATCATTTTCTCCGACGTGGCGTTGCGGCAGATGGCGCGGAATTATCCCGCCAGCGAAAGCGATTTCACGCGCATCAGCGGCGTGGGCGAAAAGAAATTGCGCGAGTTTGGCGAGATTTTTCTGCGGGAAATTACGGCGCATTTGCAAACGAATCCGCGCCAGATTTTCGCGGAAGAAACTTTCGTTGTTCCCGTGGCGCAGCGCTCCAGCCTTGGCGACACGGCGCGCGAAACGCTCCGTCGTTTTCGCGCGGGTGTTTCACCGGCGGAAATTGCCAGCGCTCGCGGGTTGGTCGTCGGCACGATTTACGGCCATCTCGCCACCGCGATTGAAGTTGGCGAGGCGATTGAGCTGGCACAACTGATCAACGCGGAAGCGCAGGCGGAAATCGCCACCGCGTTCCAGCGCACCGGCTGGGGCAACATCGTCGGCGCGCGGGAATTGCTTGGCGAAAAATACGATTACGGACTGCTGCGAATTTTTCGAGCGGCGGCGAATGTCGCAAAAAGGTAGGGCGGTGCTGCCGCGCCGCCGAATTTGGGCTGACCAGCAGGTCAGCCCTACCATCAAAGAATTTATTTCTTCTCCTCGGTTTTCCACGTCGGCGTATTCGTGTCCGCGCCAAAATCAATCGAGGCAGAGTTGATGCAGTAGCGCAGGCCGGTCGGCGCGGGACCATCATCGAAAACGTGGCCGAGATGGCTGCCGCAGTTCGCGCACAAAACTTCCGTGCGTTTCATGCC
>DATCFH010000007.1:0-2445 GCA_036509625.1 Verrucomicrobiia bacterium | reverse complement strand
CGGGCGGCGGAGATTTATTTTTTGCTGCGGCACAGGTGAATCCTTTGACATGACAGAAAATTAGCCGTGAACGGCGAAGGCGTCGAGCAGGATTTGGGCGAGCTGGCGCGGCGGCAATGCCGATTCGTCAATGGTGAAAGCTAAAGGAAAATCATTTCAACTCCGCTGCGATCTGTTCACCGAGCAAAGCCGCTTCGGCAATTGGACGTTTCCCTTCGGCGCGTTTCACCGCTTTTCCGCAAAACGAAATTGCCTTGAGCGAGATTTTATCGCCGGAAATTTCCGCGTGCGCGCCCACCGGACTTTGGCAGCCGCCGCCCATGCCGCGCAAAAACGCACGCTCCGCCGTCACCGCGTGGAACGTGTTAAAATGATTCAGCCGCCCGACAATTTTTCCGATGCGCTCGTCATCCGTGCGAATCTCAATGCCAATTGCGCCTTGTCCGACGCACGGCAACATCACGTCCAAATCCAAAACCGTCGCCAGCAAACCGTCCGGCACGGCGTCGCCGGTGAGCGTGCCGTCGGGCTTGATTTCAAAATGCAAACGCCGCATACCGGCGAACGCCAGCACCGTCGCGTCCAGTTCGCCGCGCTCCGCAACCTTTTGCAAACGCGTTGACACATTGCCGCGAATCTCGACGATGTTCAAATCCGGTCGCGCCGCGAGCAAAGACATTTTGCGGCGCGTGCTGCTGGTGGCGATGGTTGCGCCTGACGGCAAATCTTTCAGTTTCAAATCCGGTTGGAAGCCGCGCAAATCAGTTTGTCCCGCCGAGCGATAAATCAAAACATCGCGCACATCCTCGCGTTTCGGCGTGGCGGCGAGCATCAGGCCGGGCGGCAAATCCGTCGGCAAATCTTTCAGGCTGTGCACGGCGAGATCGGCCTCACCATTGAGCAATGCGACTTCGAGTTCCTTGGTGAAGAGACCTTTCGGCAACGTCTCACCTGGCTTCGACATCGAAGCCGTCTGCAATTTATCGCCCGTGGTCTTGAGGATTTTCAGTTCAAAATGCAAGTCGGGAAACGCGGCGCGGCATTGCGCGGCGATGAAGCTGGCCTGCGCGAGCGCGAGCGCACTGCCGCGCGTGCAAATAATGATGGGACGTTCCATAGCCATTTATTTTAACCACAGGTGAACACAGATGGACACAGATGAAAAGCAAACATCGCGGAAGATATGGGGAAAACACCCCATGGAATTTTATTTTATAATTCGTTTATGCTGGCCCGTCGTTTGAGTTCCCGACGACATTGGCCGTGACGCGGTCGGGCGTTCAATTCCCATTCAACGCCCGAACTGGTTGCCGATTGCAACCAACCGAGTCACGGCCATTTTATGTCCGACCACCCCGGTCGCCGGATGGGTTAAACACCCCATTGATAATTTCCGGTCGGAATGTCAGGCTGGATTTATGAATAGAACCAACAAACGTGTCCGGTTACTTGGACTGCTGGCCATCAATGCGGCGGTGGCGGTCTTTTTCAGTGGCTGCGCGTCGCCCGAAGTTCACTCCTTTAATGGCGATTATAATGAACACCTCCTGACCAAGCCGGTGTATTTTATTGAGGACAAGGAAGCGACGAGTTTCACCATCACCGTTAAGGAAGGCACGCCTTCCAGTGGTCCGGAGCGCGTCACGGATGTAAAAGCCGCCGCCTCGACCGTTGCCAGTGCCGAATGCCAAAAGCTCGGCTGGGAAAAATGGGATTTGAACTACATCGAAGATCACAATCGCGGCTGGATGCACATCGTCGTCGCGAAAGTTACCCGCAAATAATGAGGTGCGGCATGGCTGGAAGCTGCGGGCGCGAGGTGAAAGTTATTTTTAGCCACGGATGAAACACGGAATGGTTCATGCAACCTTCAAACCGTTTCGTGCGGCCAAAAATCGCTTCCCGCAGCCTCGAAACCGATCTGTGCAGACAATCTCGCTCTCCGTGCGGCAATAATTCGTTTCGTGCGGACATTTTCCCGTCCGTGCGGCGATAATTCGATTTGTGCGGGCAAGGCATCGTTCCGTGCGAGGCAACTTCCCGTCCGTGCGGGCAAAAATCAATCTGTGCGGCCATTATCCGATTTGTGCGGAGAAACAGCCTGTTTGTGGGCGTTTTTGATGATTTCAGGTGGTCAAAAAGAGACGATTTAATCGTAGGAGACGACGTAAGGAGTCTCTAATTCTTAAAATGAGTCTCGTCACCTCGACTCCTACATGGCAATCGGGCGGCGCGAATGGTTTTGGCAAGGGCGGCGCGTGCTTGTCGCGCCGTAGCACAGCGAAGGCGGATTGGACGCGTTGGGGGCGATGGTTTTTTTAGCCACGGATTGAACACGGATTCATAATTGAATAGAACGGTATAAGCGGGTATTTACACAAAAACGATTTTATGAAATCTAACAACAATCCTCGAAATCTTCACGAAGAACATTTTACGGCTCAC
>DATCFH010000006.1:0-2495 GCA_036509625.1 Verrucomicrobiia bacterium | reverse complement strand
CTCCTCTGCAAAACCAATAACAGTTTTGCGCCACTGCTCGCGCGGCTCACGCTCGGCCTCGTCATGTTTCCGCACGGCGCGCAAAAGGCGCTTGGCTGGTTCGGCGGTTACGGTTTTAGTGGCACGATGAACTTCTTCACGCAACAGATGCACATTCCCGCGCCACTGGCGTTTCTCGCCATCGCGGCGGAATTCGCCGGATCAATCGGTTTGATTCTCGGCTGTTTCAGTCGCGTCGCCGCGTTCGGCATCGCCACGAACATGGTCGTCGCCATTCTGACCGTTCACGAAGCGAACGGATTTTTCATGAACTGGTTCGGCGCGCAAAAAGGTGAAGGTTATGAATATCACCTGCTCGCCATCGGCCTCGCGCTCATCGTGATTATTTACGGCGCGGGCAAATTCTCGCTCGACGCGCTCTTCAGCCGCGCCAGCAGCAAACAAAAATAATTTCAGTGAATCTACATTCCGCCGCCGGAGAAATCTGGCGGCGGATTTTTTATTTCGCCATCGCATTGCCAGCGACAAAACCAGTCGTCCACGCGGCTTGAAAATTGAAACCGCCGGTGATGCCGTCAATGTCCAGCAGCTCGCCCGCAAAAAAAAGTCCGGGGCAAAGCTTGCTCTCCATCGTTTGGAAATTAAGTTCGCCCAGCTTCACGCCGCCGCACGTCACGAACTCGTCCTTATTCAAACTTTTGCCCGTCACGGAAAATTCCGAACGCATGATTTGCCGCGCCAATGCTTGCGATTGTGCGCGCGTGAGCGCCGCCCAGCGCGCGTCGCGCACGATGCCCGCCGCGAGAACCAACTGTTCCCACAAGCGCGCTGTCAGCGGAAACAACGGCACGTTCACCAATAATTTTGCGCCTGCCGATTCGCGCCGCGCTTGAAATTGTTGCGTAATTTTTTCTTCGTTCAATTCCGGCAGCCAGTTCACGAACAACGGAAATTGATAATTCAAATCGTGCAAAACCCGCGCGCCCCACGCGGACATTTTTAAAATGGCCGGACCGCTCAAACCCCAATGCGTCACCATCAGCGGTCCGCGTTCGCGCAATTTTGCAGCCGGAACCGAAATTTCCGCGTCCGCCGAAACGCCCGCGAGCGAAAGCAACCACGGCGTTTCGATTTGAAATGTGAACAGCGATGGCACGGGCGATTCAATTTTGTGGCCGAGTGAAACCGCCATTTGTCCCGCCGCCGCCGCGCGGCAGCCGCCGGTCGCGAGCAATAATTTGTCGCCAGAAATTTTTTCGGTAGGGCGCGTCACTCCGTGCGCGCCGTCGGCGGGCAGAGGACTGCCCGCCCTACCCAATGTCAGTTCAAATTTTCCATCGGCATTTTTGGCAACCGATTCCACTGTGCAATTCAGTCGCAATTTCACACCCGCTTTTTGAGCAGCGTTCATAAGGCAATTGACGATTGTTTCCGAATTGTCGGTAATGGGAAACATTCGTCCGTCCGCTTCGGTTTTCAATTTTACGCCGCGCGCCGCAAACCAGTCCACGGTGTCGCGCGCGGAAAATTTTTGGAACGGCGAGAGCAAGGCGCGTTCGCCGCGCGGATAACGCGTGGCAAATTCGCGCGGCTCAAAACAGGCGTGCGTGACGTTGCAGCGACCGCCGCCGGAGATGCGGACTTTTTCCAGAAAGCGGGAAGTTTTTTCCAGCAGCGTCACGTCCGCGCCATTTTCCGCCGCCGCGATGGCCGCGAAAAATCCTGCTGCGCCGCCGCCAACCACAATGATTTGCCTCGAATTCACACGCGGAGAATCGCAGAATACCGGCCATGTCCGAAGAAAATTTACCAACTCAACCGACCGTGCCGCACAAACGGCGCGTGCGTTACAGCGGAAAAAATCCGCGCCGCTTCGAGGAAAAATACAAGGAACACGGCAGCGACACGGCGACAATCGCAAAAGTTGTCGCGGCGGGCAAAACTCCGGCGGGCACGCACCGGCCAATCATGGTGGCGGAAATTCTCCTAGCGCTCGCACCGCAGCCCGGCGAAATCGCGGTGGATGGCACGCTCGGCTACGGCGGACACGCGCAGGAAATTCTCGCGAAAATTTTGCCGGGCGGAAAATTGCTCGGCCTTGACCACGATCCGATTGAACTGCCAAAAACGGAGGCGCGTCTGCGCGCGCTGGGTTTTGATGAAAGAGTTTTCACCGCGCATCGTAGTAATTTTGCCGGGTTGCCGCAGATTTTGGCGGCACAGGAAATTGCTGGCGCGGATTTAATTCTCGCGGATCTCGGTGTTTCCTCGATGCAGATTGATGATCCGGCGCGCGGGTTTTCCGTGAAATTTTCCGGCCCGCTGGATATGCGGATGAATCCGCAGCGCGGCCAGCCAGTTTCCGCGTTGCTGGAAAAAATCCAGCCCAACGCGCTTGCGCAATTGCTCATGCAAAATGCGGATGAACCGAAGGCCGTGCAACTCGGCGCGGCGCTTGCGGGAAAAAGTTTTGCAACGACACACGAACTCGCCGA
>DATCFH010000005.1:0-2763 GCA_036509625.1 Verrucomicrobiia bacterium | reverse complement strand
GCTCGAACCAACAGCATGAATCGCGAAGCATCCAAAATTTTGCCAGTCGCACTCGTTATTGATGATGAGCCGCAAATGCGGCGTCTTCTCCGCGTTACGTTGGAGGCGAATGGTTATCGCGTCTTTGATGCCGCGACTGGTAACGACGGCATCATTCAAGCCGCGCAGTGTCGGCCTGAAGTCATATTGCTCGACCTCGGTTTGCCGGATATGGACGGTTTGACCGTGCTCAAACGTCTGCGCGAATGGAGTCGTGTGCCGGTGATTGTTTTGACAGTGCGCGAACGCGAAGAAGACAAAATTGCCGTGCTCGACAACGGCGCGGACGATTACGTTACCAAACCATTCAACAGTGGCGAATTGCTTGCACGTTTGCGCGTCGCATTGCGGCGCGCCCGGCCCGATTCGGAATTGAAAATCTTTCGCTCCGCGCAATTGGAAGTGGATTTAACAAGCCGCATTGTGACGGTGAGCGGTAAAAAAATAAAACCGACTCCGACAGAATACGCCTTGTTGCGTTTTATGATCATTCACGCTGGCAAGGTTCTCACGCATCACCAATTGCTTGCCGAAGTTTGGGGGCCGAAAGCGGTGGAACGAACCGATTATCTTCGAGTCCACATTGCCCATTTGCGAAATAAAATCGAAATCAATGCGGCACGACCGGAATTGATTATCACTGAATCGGGCATTGGCTACCGCCTCTTGGAAATTTAATTTCGGATGGTTACCCGTTGTGGCAGATTGAGTCATGTGCATAATTTATCTGCTCAAACATCCGTGGTCGGGCGAAAATGAAGCGGCTTTATTTGGATTATTCCTCTGAAGACTGGTCGTTCACCTGGCTTTGGAACTGGCTGAAGTTTCTGTGCATTTTTGTTTCGTCCTCGGTTCCATTTTCAATCGTCTTGATTTTTACCTCCACTTCCATCGTGCGTTCGAGCGTGCCGTGGTAATTTCCGGTCACGGGCGGCATGTCGGCATAATCCCGTCCGTGGCCGATCTTCACATACGTCCCGTTGATCTGGCAGTTGTGCGTCGGGTCGAGACCGCGCCAGCCGAGGCCGGGGATGAACGCTTCCATCCACGCGTGTGTCGCGCTGGCGATTTCCGTCGCCAGATAGCCGCTGACGTATCGCGCGGGGATCTTCACGCTGCGGCACAGGCCGATCAAAAAATGCGCGTAATCCTGGCAGACGCCGCTGCGCTTCACGATGACGTCGCGCATATGCGTGTGGACGTGCGTGGAGTGCGGCACATATTTCAAGTAGCCATGCGTGAAACGCATAAGCGCGAGCGTGGCCTGCCACACGTCGGTCTGGCCGTCGGTCGCGTCCAGCGCGAGCCGCCATGCGTCCGCCTCCATCTCAATGTAGCGGCTGCTCCGCAAAAAATCGAAACAGCGCTCGGCGTCCAGCGAATTGCCGAGTTTTTCGAGCGGGCAAAGTTCCGCGTCTTCCGCGATGGCTTTCGGCCAGTTGGTTTCAACTTTGAACTGGCTTTCGATGAGCAAGGAATTGTGCGGTTCTGGAATTTCAAAGTGATGAATCCAGTTGCCGTAAAAATCCACATAATGCCGCAGGCGCACGGCGGGCAGCACGCGGAGCAAAAACGATTCCACCTTTTGTTCGGGAATCGAAGGCGGCTCGAGGCGCACGTCGTTGAAACTGTCGCGCGCGGGAGATTTGTAAGTGTAACGGGTGCGATGCAATATGTCGAATTTCATTTGAGCAACTTCAGAATATCACACATTGCGCAAATCCAGTGTGAATGGAAATTCAGAATTTTCAACCGGCGGTGGAATTTCAAACTTTCCCTGCGCATGGCCGTGACGGAAAAATCTGGAGAGCCGCCGCGCCTCGGCTTCGTAACTGTTCACGGGAAACGCGTCGTAGCCGCGTCCGCCCGGATGTGCGACGTGATAAGTGCAGCCGCCGAGCGAGCGTTTGTTCCAAATGTCGTAAAGATCGAAACGCAGCGGCGCGTGCGAGCCGATGGTCGGCTGCAAACAAACCGGCGGCTGCCACGCGCGATAGCGCACGCCCGCCACGCCCTCGCCGTTCGTGCCGGTCGGATGCAGCGGGACGCGATGGCCGTTGCAGGTGATGGCAAAGCGGTCGCCGACGAGGCCGCGCGCCTTGACTTGCAGGCGTTCGAGCGAGCTGTCCACGTAACGCACCGTGCCGCCGCCGCCGGGTTCTTCACCGAGGACGTGCCACGGTTCGAGTGCGGTGCGGAGTTCGATCTGCAAATCACGTTGTTCCAAATCACCGATGCGCGGGAAGCGAAATTCAAAATGCGGCGCGAACCAGTCGAACTCGAACGGATAGCCGGACTCGCGCAAGTCGCCGATGACGTCGCGGAAATCCGTTTCGCAAAAATGCGGCAGCATCCAGCGGTCGTGAATGTCCGTGCCCCAGCGCACAAGTTCGTTTTTGTAGGGCTGCGTCCAGAATTTCGCGATGAGGCCGCGCAACACCAGATGTTGCGCGAGACTCATGCGCGCGTGCGGCGGCATTTCGAACGCGCGCATCTCGACGAGGCCGAGGCGTCCGCTGCTGCTTTCGGGCGCGTAAAGTTTATCAATCGAAAATTCGGAGCGATGTGTGTTGCCGCTGGAATCAATCAGCAAATTTCGGAACAGCCGGTCCACCATCCACGGCTGCGTCTGGCCGAACGCGCCGATCTGTTTGTCCATTTCCTTGAACGCGATTTCGAGTTCGTAAAGCGAATCGTTGCGCGCCTCGTCAATGCGCGGCGCTT
>DATCFH010000004.1:0-4375 GCA_036509625.1 Verrucomicrobiia bacterium | reverse complement strand
GAAACTTTATAGACTTTTTCCCACGGCCATTTGAAATACGGTCCGCCCGGCGGGATGACGCGCACCTGCGGATAGATGTAGCGCGTCTTTTCATCCTCGTTCAGCGCCTCGGCGATTGGGTCGCTCAAAGTGGTCATGTCCGGCACGCGGTCGGCACGGCCAAAGATGGTTTTGACGGCGCGCTCGTTTTGATTGACGGTGTAAAGTCCGCCCGCGAGATAACGCAACAGAAACCAGACAATGAAGCCCAGCACGATACCCAGAAAGATTCCACTCATAAGATAATTAGGTTGATGACAACGCCTTTGATAACCGCGCCAAAAAATTAAACAAGCAAAAAGCCGTTCCACAAATCCACTTTGTTTGGAATCGGTCGGCGGCAAAATGAAATTACAGATTTAATCTGGCGCAAATCTGTGGCTTACTAAACGCGGATGCCGAACCGCATTGCCTTGAAACTGCTGCCCGCGCCGCGCTCGCTGAAACGGCGCGCGGGATTTTTTATCCTGCCGCGAAAGGAACCGCTCGCGGCCATCAAGGTCGTCAAATTGAATCGTAGGAGCCGGGGTGACGAGGCTCTGACTAAAAAATCAGCAATTGAACCGAGACTCCTTACGTCGTCTCCTACAAATCATCCGGAATTTTATTCGCTGGTAATTTCCAAAACTGGGATTGAAATTTCCTTCCGCGATCCCGCCGGTTTGCGCGCGGCTTCGGCGACGTTGCGGCAATTGCTTCGCGAACACGGACGCAAACTGCCGTGCGTGAGCATCCGCGACTGGCCGGACTTTGCACGGCGCGGCGTGATGCTGGACATCTCGCGCGGGCGCGTGCCAAAACTGGAAACCTTGCTCGATCTCGCGGAGAAACTTTCCGATTTCAAAATTAACGAGCTGCAACTTTACACCGAACACACGTTCGCCTATCGCAAATATAAATCCGTCTGGCAAAGCTGGGGCGCGCTCACGGCCAAGGAAATTAAAATCCTCGATGCGCGCTGCCGCGAACTCGGCATTGACCTCGTGCCGAATCAAAATTCCTTTGGTCACCTGCGCCACTTTCTGGCAGATGCGCGCTTGAAAAAGTTGGGGGAACTAGCGGAACCATTTCTCGCGGAAACAAAAGATTTTCTCCGCCGACCAACCACGCTGGCGCCAAATCATCCCGGCACGATTCCATTTCTGCGCGGTTTGTATGATGAATTGCTGCCAAACTTTTCCAGTAAGTATTTTAACATCGGCGGCGATGAGACGTGGGACTTGGGCAAAGGCCAAAGTAAGAAGTTTTGTGACGCCAAAGGCAAAGGCCGCGTTTATCTCGACTTCATCAAACAATTGCATCGCGAAGTTTCCGCGCGTGAAAAGAAAATGATGTTCTGGGGCGACATCATTTTGAAATATCCAAAACTGATTCGCGAACTGCCGAAAAATGTCGTCGCGCTCAACTGGGGATACGAAGCCAATCATCCGTTTGAAAAAGAAGCGGCGCAATTTGCCAAGGCAAAAATTCCCTTTTACGTTTGTCCGGGAACTTCGACGTGGCAAACCATCGTCGGCAAACATGACAACGCACTCGCGAATCTTCGTGTCGCCGCCAAAGCTGGAAAAAAGTTTGGTGCGCTCGGTTTTCTCAACACCGATTGGGGCGATGGCGGACATCCGCAACCGCTTGCCGTAAGCTGGCCGCTTTTTGCCGCTGGTGCGGCGCTTGCGTGGAATGCCAGCGCGTTGGATGAAAG
Source organism: Verrucomicrobiia bacterium (assembly GCA_036509625.1). Lineage (GTDB taxonomy): Bacteria > Verrucomicrobiota > Verrucomicrobiia > Limisphaerales > UBA11358 > UBA11358. Next base: position 2,637 of record DATCFH010000004.1, on the reverse strand, counting down.
AAATCTGCTCGCCGTCTTGAGTCGCGATGTATTTGAAGACGCCACCGGCAAGATTGCGGAAACCGGATTTCAACTTGGTTTCGCACATGAAAAGCTCGGCGTGAAAGCGGTGAATGAAACACCGCTCGGCACCGTCATCGCCGCGCCGAAGCCGATGGCGCAGGAATTATTTTGTCGCAACGGACTAAAATGGTTCGCCAAAATTCCAGCGAAGAAAATCAAAGCGGCGTTGAAAGAGATTCAGAACCAGCGCGCAGTTTTATCGCGCGCAAAACCAAATTCAGATTCAGGAAAAACTTTGGCGCGCGAACTCGACTTGGCCGCGCGGATGGCGGAACAGTCGTGCAAGTTCATGTTGTGGCAGCAAGCGGTGGTTGCTGGAAAAATTTTGGAAGCGAAACGACGCGCACAGTCAGGCATCCGTGAATTGCAAAAGCTGGAAAATGATTTCAATGCGTATTGGCCGTTGCGGAACAAGACGACGCCGAAACATTGCTCGCCGTTTTTGCGCTGGCGGATGGCGGATTACCGGCGCGGCAACTGGACTTAATATTTGCTCGGAAAGGTCGGGCGCGGTTGGATGGGCGGCGGCGCGGGCATCTTGCCGGAGATTTTCAACGGCGGTAATGTGGCCGTCGCTATCGGCGGTGGGACGACGACGGGCGGCGCAGGTTTTTCGGTAAACGCGGCGTCGCCAATTTTCATTTCGGGAAATTTCATCTCGCCGATTTCAAAATCCTTGAACGTGTCGCTGGCACCCAGCGCGGCAAAATTCATTTTCGGCATCTGCGGCTGCACGGACGATGGCAAGGTTTCGTAACCATTCACAACCCATTCAAGTTTTCCCGTCTCGACATCAATCATCAGTCCATGCACGGGGATTTTTGCGCCGATGAGCGGGCTGGTGCGGACGAAATTACAGGCCTTGATAACGTTCTGGCGCTCGCTGCCGAACGTGCCGAAGAAGTCATTTATATTTTCCGGCAACTGGCTGCGCTCCACGCCGAGCGCCTTGAGTTTGTCCAGCAGCCCGGTCGTCGTGGTCTTGGCGACCTGACAATCCGTGTGGCCGATGATGGCGATTTCGCGTCCACCCTTGACCGCACACGCGAGCGCGAGCGAACGCATGGTGCTGCTCAACGTGCCGGTGATGATGTTGCCCGCGTTACGCAGCCAGATGAAATCCTCGGCGGGCAATGCGAGCGCGTTTGGGAAAAGTGCGTTCAAGCGCGGGTCAATGCACGTCAGCGCGATGACGGGCAGCGCGTCCGCAAAGTCTGCCGGATGCAAACCGGCGCTCGCGTCACCGGCGACGGCGCGGTGATTCAAGTCAAGGATGGCTTCGAAGAGGTGCATAAAAAATTAAGCGGCCAATGCCTTGCCGCACTTCGGGCAGAACTGAAAATTCGCTTTCACCGAAAAACCGCAATGCGGGCAAAAGTTCGTTGCCGCCGCCCTGCCCGCTTCGAGGCCTTCGACAATTCCTTTTGCCGCAGATTTGGCGACTGTCTCGACTGCGTCTTTGGTTTCGTCGGCCATGTAGTTCACGGTGTCGGCTGCCACCGGCGCGGTTTCGCCAGCAACAAAGCGCGTGACCATGCCAAGGAAACCAAACTGTGATAGGACGCCGCCGACAAACATGAGCGGCAAGCCGATGAATCCCAGCCAGAACAAGCGCGGCGGCTCCATGCTGCCAAAACAGGAGAAGAAATTGACCATCGCGGTGATGGTGCAAATCAAACCCGCAATGAAAACCAGCGGGCCGATTTTCCGCAGAAAATTGCCGGCGGCTTTTTGTTCTGGCGTTTGCAGCCGCTTCAGCAGCGGGGAAATCGGGTTCGGCTCTTTCATTGGACTATGTATGTTTAATGCGGCTAAATTTTACAGTGTTTTCTTCCACGGCTACATCGGCGGCGACTTAAAGGTTGGCGCGGGCGGCGGTTCTTCCGGCATCAAATACCAGAGTGCGAGATAAATCACCACGCCGGCAAAGGCCGTGAAGATCGTCGCCATTACCCAGACCAGCCGCAGCTTGCCGGAATCCCAGCCAAGATGTTCCGCCAGTCCGCCGCAGACGCCGGCAATCTGGTGGTCATCGTATGAACGTTGCAGTTGCATTTTTATTTGTAGGAGACGACGTGAGGAGTCTCTAACTTTTTTAATTTGAGTCTCGTCACCTCGACTCCTATAAGATTTTTATTTGGCTTCGCCAGAATCATCCTTGCCCATCGCCTTGCGCAGCGCGGGAACTTGTTCGAGTAATTTCTCAAACTTCACGCCGGTGAGACTTTCGATGATGGGCGGCAACTGACTGATGATGGTCGTCACGTCGCCGGTGAGCTTGCTTGCGCCGCCGCCGGGGCCGTTGCCGGCATTGATGATGACCATCTTCTCGGTCTTCGCGAGCGGCTCGCTGATCTTGCCCGCAATCTCCGGCATCACGCGCATAATCATTTCGATGACGGCGGCTTCATTGTATTGCTTGAACGATTCCGCTTTCACGCGCATCGCCTCGGCAGTGGCTTTACCTTGCGCTTCGATGACGGAAGCTTCGGCAAGACCGCGCGCCTTGTTCGCATCGGCTTCGGCGAGACCAGTTGCTTTAATAACGTCGGCGCCGGCAAAACCTGTCGCCTT
>DATCFH010000003.1:0-3418 GCA_036509625.1 Verrucomicrobiia bacterium | reverse complement strand
GGCGTCAATCGCGTGGCCGAGCGATTCGATTTTTTTCCATTGCTCGTCGGTGTAAGGCAGCGTGACGCGCGGCGATTCGTAAATGCGCGTCACGGTCATCTCAAAACTGAACTCGGTTTCGCATTCGTCCACGCCGCCGGAAATCGGCGCGGCACTCGACGGATCGGGCGTGCAGGCGAGCGGAATGTGGCCTTCGCCCGCGAACAGACCGGAAGTCGGGTCAAGCCCGATCCAGCCGCCGCCGGGCAGATAAACTTCGCACCACGCGTGCAAGTCCGTGAAACCTTTTTCCGCGCCGCTCGGACCGTCGAGCGCCTTCACGTCGGCTTTTAATTGAATCAAATAACCGCTGACAAAACGTGCCGCGAGTCCGCAGTGACGCAGCAACTGGCATAGCAGCCACGCCGAATCGCGGCACGAGCCGCTGCCTTTTTCCAAAGTTTCCTCGGGCGTCTGCACGCCGGGTTCGAGGCGGACGAGATATTTGATGTCCTTCCACAAACGCTGGTTGATGGCGACGAGAAAATCATTCGTGCGCGGTTTTTCTTTTTCGGGTATTTCCAGCCGCTCATTTTTCGTGCGCCGTTTGACTTCGCCGAGCAAATCTCGGCGGACGGCGGTGAGATATTTCGTGAACGCCGGCGTGAGCCAGCATTTGCGTTGGAACGGCGCGAGTTCGTGGTCGAGCGCCGGATCATAGGCGAACGGAAATTTTTCCATCTGCGGTTCGAGAAAAAAATCGAACGGATTGAAGACCGCCATTTCCGCAACAAGATCAACTTCCACACAAAACTCGCGCGTGGGCTGCTCAAAAACGAGCCGCGCGGCGTAATTCGCCTACGGGTCTTGCAACCAGTTGATGAAATGTTTTTCGGGCCGGACGCGCAGCGAATAACTTAAAATCCGCGTGCGCGAATGTGGCGCGGGACGCAGCCGCACGGTTTGCGGCCCAAGATTGACCAGCCGGTCGTATTTGTAATGCGTTTTATGATGAAGCGCGACGTGAATGGGCATGTGAAATTACGGATGGCGAATGACGAATGACGAATTCAAAGTCTGTTGCTGTTGTTCCTCCTGCTGAACCATGTGCCCGCCGCCGGGATTTTCGAACGGCTGATAAATGTAGGCGTTGAACAGCGCGGCACCGATGTTGTTCAACTTCAACTGCGCGTCGTCGAGATACTGGTGCAGGCCGCAATCAAAAATTTCGTCAATTGCGCTGAACTGCAGTTCGGCGAGGAAACGGCCGGCCAGCTTGTCGGTGTCGTTGCGGAAATATCCCTCCGCCGCGCCGGAAATCCGGCGGACGGCGTAGTTCAATTCGCCCACGCAAAAGCGCACCGAGCGCGGAAAATTGTCGCTGAGCAGCAAAAATTCCGCGCCGAGCCGGGGATTGACTTCCGCGCCGTAAATGGATTTATACGCATCCCACGCGCTGCACGAACGAAGCACCGCCGCCCATTCGAGCGATTCGGTCTGGTTCACGCTCTTCGGCACGCCGCGCGAGGGCAAGGTTTCATAACGCACGTCCAGGATGCGCGTCGTCTTGTCGGCGCGCTCCAAAAATTGTCCCGTCTGCACAAACCACCAGCCTTCGTTGTGGATCAACGTCGCGTTGGCGATGCCGTTCAAGTGCAGCGAGCCGGCCTTGATTTCCTGGAAAAATTCGCTGGGGCTGCGCTGCCAGACTTTGCGCGCCTGCGCCGAGCGGACGAACAAATACAACCGGTTCAATTCCTCCCACAATTCGAGCGTGAGCTGGTCGCGCACCATGCGGGCGTTTTCGCGTGCGGCGCAAATGGACTGGACGATTGAATTGGGATTCTCGGTTTGGAACACGAGAAATTCCGTGACGGCCTGCCCGGTCGCGCGCGGGTGCAGCTTGAAGAACGCCTCCTCGTCGCCGGTGGCCCTCACGATGGGCAGCCAGTGCGCGGCGAGGCGTTTTTCGTCGAGGTTGCGCAGGTCGAGGAGCAGTTGCAGGTTCACGTCAACGATGCGCGCGATGTTCTCGGCGCGCTCAATGTAACGGGCCATCCAGTAAAGCGAATGTGCGACGCGGGAGAGCATTTATGATTGATGATTGATGATTGATGATTTGACCCGCGCCAGCGAAAGTTCAAATTGCCAGAACCTGTTTTCAAAAATCGTAAATCGCAAATCATAAATTTTTTCATTCGTCTCCATACAAAACCCAGGTGTCCTTGCTGCCGCCGCCCTGCGACGAGTTGACGACGATGGAATCCTTCCGCAACGCGACGCGCGTGAGGCCGCCGGGAATGATTGAAATGCGCTCGCCCGACAAAATGAACGGGCGTAAATCCACATGGCGGCCTTCGGCCTTGCCGTCGCAAATCGTCGGGTGCTGCGAAAAAAAGACGAGCGGCTGCGCGATGTAATTGCGCGGCTCGGCCTCGACTTTCTTGCGGAACTCGGCGATTTCCGCCTTCGTCGCCTTCGGCCCGATCAACATTCCGTAGCCGCCGGATTCGTTCGCGGCCTTCACGACAAGTTCGGGCAGATACTCCAGAATGTATTTCTTGTCCGCCTCTTCGTTGGCGAGATAAGTCGGCACGTTGTTCAGGATCGGCTCCTGATCGAGATAGTATTTGATCATTTTCGGGACGAAATGATACATCACCTTGTCGTCGGCGATACCCGTGCCGATGGAATTGGCCAGCGAGACGTTTCCGGCGCGATAGGCGTGGACGAGTCCCGGCACGCCGAGCATCGAGTCTTTTCGGAAAACCGTCGGGTCAATGAAATCATCGTCAATGCGCCGGTAAATGACGTGAACCGGCTGCAAGCCTTTTGTCGTGCGCATGAACACGCGCGAGTCGCGCACGAACAAATCGCGGCCTTCAACAATCTCGATGCCCATTTGCCGCGCGAGGTAGGTATGCTCAAAATACGCGCTGTTGTAAACGCCTGGCGTCAGCAATACGACAGTCGGGTCGGCCACGCTTGCGGGCGCGATATATTTCAAACATTTCAAAAGCTCCTGCGCGTATTGATCCACGGGTTGCACGCCGATGCTTTCAAACATTCCCGGAAACGCGCGCTTCATCGCGCGGCGATTTTCCAAAACGTAGCTTACACCGGACGGACAGCGTCCGTTGTCCTCCAGCACGAGATAACTGCCGTCGTGGTCACGGATCAAGTCCGTTCCGCAAACGGAAATGTAAATTCCCTTCGGCACTTCAAAATTGACGAACTCGCGGCGGAAATGTTTTCCCGACAAAACATAAAACGGCGGCACGACGCCATCCTTCAAAATTTTCTGTTCGTGATAAATGTCGTGCAGAAAAAGGTTCAGCGCCGTGATGCGTTGCGCGAGGCCGCGCTCGATGTGCTCCCATTCCTTCGCAGGAATGATGCGCGGAATCATGTCGAACGGAAAAATCCGCTCCGCGCCCTG
>DATCFH010000002.1:0-3610 GCA_036509625.1 Verrucomicrobiia bacterium | reverse complement strand
CAGACAATTTCCTTCGGCACGCCGAGTTCTTCTCCGAGCAGACGCACTTCGTCCTTGAACAGATTTTTCAGCGGTTCGACCAATTGAAATTTCATCCCCTTCGGCAAACCGCCGACATTGTGATGGCTCTTGATGAGCGCGGCAGGATTGCCGGCAATCGGCACGGACTCGATGACATCGGGATACAAAGTGCCTTGCGCGAGAAACTTCGCCTTGCCCACGCGCTTTGTCGCCGCCTGAAAAACTTCAATGAAAGTTTTGCCGATGATTTTCCGTTTACGTTCTGGATCCGTAACGCCTTTTAATTTCGATAAAAATAATTTCGTCGCGTTTTCGTATTGCAGCTTCACCTTGAAATTACGGCAAAAAACTTCCTGCACCACTTCCGCCTCGCGCGCGCGGAGCAAACCGTTGTTCACAAAAATGCAGGTGAGCTGGTCGCCAATGGCTTTGTGCAACAGCGCCGCCGCGACGCTCGAATCCACGCCGCCGCTCAAGCCGAGCACGACGTGTTCCTTGCCGACTTGCGCGCGGATTTCTTCGACGGCTTGCTCGATGTAATTCCGCATCGTCCAATTTTTTCCGCAGCCGCAAACGCCGTGGACAAAATTGGTCAAAATTTCTTTTCCGCGCGGCGTGTGGACGACTTCAGGATGAAATTGCAGTCCGAAAAATTTCTTCGCACGGTTCTCAATCGCCGCGTATTCAGAATTCTCCGTGACGGCAACCGCCTTGAATCCATTGGGAATTTTCGTCAGTTTGTCGCCGTGCGAATTCCACACCTGCAAGTTCGTCGGCAGCTTGGCGAACAACGCGCAGGATTTATCCTTGATGGTCAGCGTGCCTTTGCCGTATTCGCGTTTGAGACCTTTTTCCACTTTGCCGCCGAGGAATTGCGCGAGCAATTGCACGCCGAAACAGATGCCTAGCACCGGCACACCGAGTTCAAAAATCGTCTTGTCCGGCAGCGGCGCGTCCGGCGCATACACGCTCGACGGTCCGCCCGACAAAATGATTCCGCGCGGTTTCATCGCCGCAATTTTCGCGGCGGAAGTTTTGTAGCTGATGATGGTGGAATAGACATTGCACTCGCGCACGCGCCGGGCGATGACCTGCGTGTATTGCGAGCCGAAATCGAGAATGACAATCTGTTCGTTCATATTGAAAACAAGGATGAATTTTCAATCGCCCGCGAAAGTTTTGCGAGCGAAAATTACGGATTATTTAACCGCCGCCCCGGCGGGCGGTTCCATGCCGTAATACTTCTTGTAGCATTCCGGACAGAAGCTGTGGGAAAAGTGGGCTTCGGAATGCTCGGTGATGTAGCCTTCCAACTGCACCCAGTTGTTCTTTTCGTCGCGGATGCTTTTGCACCAGGCACAGATGGGCAAAATGCCCTCCAGCAGCCGGACGCGGTGCCGGAGCTGGCGGGTCTGTTTCCCCAGCAGGTTGGTGAGCGTCGCCAGCAGCATCATCACAAAAAACCGCACCAGTGCCGCCGCCACCTCGTCTGCCGTGTAAGGTTTTTCATCAAAGACAAACTGGTGCGCCAGCCGCGTCAACGACAGACCCACCGCGCAAATCAATGCAAAGGGCAGACTGCGGTTCCACGCCGCCAGCATCAGCGGAAAAATAAAAATGAATGGAAATATTTTTAGTGGCATCAACTCCCAATCCACCGCCGCGAACACCAGACAGAGCAACACGATGAACCAAGCGCGGCTCCACAGCCCGCGCTCGAACGTCGGCAACTCCGCTTGATTGAAAGTGGGGAGCGGCATGATTTATTGTTTCACCACTTTGATTGCGCCTGCCGTCGCGTCATAAACAATTTTATAGCCGAATGGCGCTTCAGGCATTTTGCCGAGATAAGTTGGAATCATTTCCTGCAAATTGGTGGGATAATGTCCTTCGCCCGCCTGAAACTGCTGGATGGCTTCATTTACATAGGCCAAATCAATCTGCTTCTCCGAATATTTCTGCGCCTGCACCACCGCGCCCACATAATTCAGCGGCGCATCCACCAAGTTGGAAACGGTATTAGCAGACGTGCCGGGTTTGGAACTATCGCCGCAACCGGCTGTTAAAATCCCCGCGACACCGAAGATGAAAAATAAATTGAAGGTTTTCATATCCGCAAACTACGCCTGTTCGCTTGAAAATGGAAACGTAATTTTCGCGTTGGCTAAAGAATTTTTGCCACCAGCGCCCGCGCCTGCCGGATCAAATTCAAATCTTCCGCCAGATTTCCAAAACGTAAATCTGGCAAACCACTTTGCTGCTGGCCGAGCAATTCGCCCGGCCCGCGCAATTTCAAGTCCGCCTCCGCGATTTTGAAACCGTCATTCGTCTCCTCCAAAATCTTCAGCCGCGCCTGCGCGTCCTTGTGTTGTGCGTCGGAAACCAAAATGCAAAAACTCGCGTGCGCGCCGCGCCCGATGCGTCCGCGCAACTGGTGCAACTGCGCCAGCCCAAAATGCTCCGCGTTTTCGATCAGCATCACCGTCGCGTTCGGCACGTCCACGCCGACCTCGATCAGCGATGTGGCGACCAGTGCCTTGATTTCATTGGTGCGAAACGCCGCCATCACTTTTTCTTTCTCCGCCGGTTTAATCCGCCCGTGCAGCAAACCCACTTTGAACGGCGTCAAAGCCTTTTGCACATTTTCAAATTCTTTCGTGACGGCTTTAATGTCCTTGTCCGTGTCCACCACGTCCACGCGCGGATAAACGATGTAAGCCTGCCGCCCGCCGGAAATTTTCTCGCGGATGAAATCAAAAACCTTTGGCAATTTAACCGTCGCCCGCACGAAAGTTTTGATCGTGCCGCGCCCGCCGGGCATTTCGTCAATCACCGAAACATCGAGGTCGCCGTAAAGCGTCAGGCCGAGCGTGCGCGGGATCGGCGTCGCCGTCATCACCAGCAGATGTGGATAATTCCCTTTGCGGACAAGGGTTTCGCGCTGCGCCACGCCAAATTTATGCTGCTCATCAATGATCACGAGACCGAGCATTGGCAAATCAAAACCCGCCGTAAACAGCGCATGCGTGCCGATAAATAAAGTTGAAGGTTGCCGGTTGAAAGTTGCCAGCTTGCCGCGCGGCACGTTGGCTGTTGTCGGTTGAAATGTTTTCCGACTGCCGGTTTGTAATTCCACCTTGATGCCGAGCGGCTCAAACCATTTTTGAAAATTCCGAAAATGTTGTTCCGCCAAAATTTCCGTCGGCGCCATCAGTGCGACATTAAATCCACTTTCAATCGCCATCAACGCGCTGCACGCCGCCACCGCCGTTTTCCCCGAGCCAACATCGCCTTGCAAAAGTCGCCGCATCGGATGCGCGCCGCCCATGTCCGCACGAATTTCCTTCAAGACATTTGCCTGTGCCGTTGTAAGTTTGAAACCAAGTTGCGCGAGAAATGGTTTCATCAAACGGTTGTCACCACTGCACGGAAGTGCTTTCGACAACGCCTCAAATTTTTTCCGGCGCGATTGGATTTGGAATTGCAGCGCCACAAATTCATCCAGCGCCAATCGCTGCCGCGCAATTTCCACGTCCGTCAATTCTTCGGGAAAATGAATCATGCGCACGGCATTCGCGCGCGCCGGAAA
>DATCFH010000001.1:0-7797 GCA_036509625.1 Verrucomicrobiia bacterium | reverse complement strand
CGCGTGCTTTGCAAACATTGCAAACAGCCGGACGATTCCGCGCGCGCGCAGCAATTCAAAATCAAACTCGGCATCGCGGCGGATAAAGTTATTTTCAAATCCGTCGGCTGCCGCGAATGTCGCAACACCGGGTTTTTCGGTCGTCACGCGATTTTTGAATGGATGGACACCGACGAAGAAATCCGCCAGTTGATTTTGAAATCCGCCTCGACGGATCAAATTCGCGCCGCCGCGCGCAAAGGTGGAATGCGGACTTTGGCGGAAGACGGCTGGCGCATGGTGGCCAACGGCGTCACGACCGTCGAAGAAGTTTTGAGCGTCACGACGGCGAAAGAAGTTGAGACTTCGACTAAAAATCAAACCGGCGATTCCGCTGCAAGCATTGCGGTGGCAGCGTAAAATAAAAAACCAACCACAAACCAAATCATGCAACCACAAATACTCGGCGCTATCTTCGGTTATGTTTATCTCGTTTGCGTCATAGGCATTATCCTTTGCCTTATCCGGCTTTTATACCGATTCGTCAGCGCGCACGAGCGAGTCGCGAGCGCACTTGAGATTGTGGCGCGCAAGCTGAAGGATGATGACAAGCCTTGAGAATGTTTTCCTGATTTTCCCATGCCCACGTTTTCATATCGCGCGCTGAAGTCCGACGGCAAAATTGCCGAGGGCGTGCTTGATGCCGGCAGCCGACCCGACGCGCTGCGGCAAATTGAGACGCTTGGTTTGCGTCCGGTGAACGTGGCGGAAAAAATTGGCGCGGTGAAGAAAAATGGTTCATCTGCGCCATCGGCTGCGGGAAATATTTCCTTTAAGTTTGAGTCCAAAAAAGTTTCCGCGAAGGAACTGGAAAATTTCACGCGGCTGCTTTCCAGTTTGCTTGCGGCGGGCGTGCCGTTGAGCCGCGCGTTGGTGATTTTGCAGAAAGAAGCGTCGTCGCCCGCGTCAAAAGTGCAATGGAAACAAATTCACGATTACGTCGTGGACGGACTTTCGCTGGCGGACGCGATGGCGAAATCGCCGGAAACTTTTCCGCGCGTTTACGTCGCGATGGTCGAGGCGGGCGAAGCGGGCGGATTTCTCGACGTAGTGCTGGCACAGATCGCGGAATTTCAATCGCGCGAAAAGGAACTGCGCTCGAAAGTGATGACCGCGATGCTTTATCCGTGCATTTTGCTCGTGCTTGCGCTCGTTGTGCTGACGGTGTTGCTCGTGTTTTTCATCCCGAAATTTCAGCGCGTGTTCGCGAGCATCCACGGCTCATTACCCTTGATTACACAGCTTATTATTGGTGCGAGCTATTTGATGCGTTCTTACGGATTGCTGGTCGGCGTGGGCTTGGTCGGAATCTTTTTTCTGGTGCGCGCCTGGTTCACTTCCGAAAAAGGCAAGCGCACTTGGGAAGGTTTGGTTTTGAAATCGCCGCTCGTCGGCCCACTCATCGCGCAATTTGCGATGGCGCGTTTCTGCCGGATGCTCGGCACGTTGATTGGCGCGGGTGTGCCGCTCGTGCATGGCCTGAACGTCGCGCGCCGTTCCATTGGAAATCAAATTCTCGTAGACGCCGTGAGTCACGCTATCGAGCGCGTGCAGCAAGGCGGACGTCTTGGTCAAAGTCTCGGCGATTGCAAAGCGCTTTTTTCCGGCTCGACGTTGGAAATGATTTCGGTCGCGGAAGAAAGCGGCAAGCTCGACGGTGAACTCGTCCGCATCGCGCTCGTCACCGAAGGCGATTTGGATCGCAATTTGAAAACCGCCGTGGCGTTTGCCGAGCCGCTGATGTTGTTTTTGATCGCGGGATTTATTGGAATAATTTTCATCGGTATGTTGCTGCCGGTGCTGTCCATGAGCGAATACATCAAATAAAAAATCACGTTTATGAAAATCGAAATAAAAAAAATCGTTGTTCAAAAAAATAAATTACGCCGTGCATTCACGCTGGTTGAAATGCTGCTGGTCGTCACCATCATCGGTATTTTGGCGGCGCTGGTGATTCCGAAAATCGCGGGCACGGGCGAACGTGCGCGCGTCACGGCGGCGCAGGCGGACATCAACGGCGGTATCAAATCCGCGCTCGGCCAGTATGAAGTGGACAATGGTTATTATCCGAAAAGTTTGCAGGATTTAATCGTCGCGCCCGGCAACGCGAAGAACTGGCACGGGCCGTATTTTGATCCGCCGAAGTTGCCGATGGATCCGTGGGGCAACAATTACATTTATTATTATCCCGGCAAACACAACACCAGTTCCTACGACCTGCTTTCGGTCGGGCCGGACGCGAAGGAAGGAACAGACGATGACATTGGCAACTGGACAAAATAATTTTCGCCGATGCGCTTTCACGCTGATCGAATTGATTCTCGTGCTGGCGTTATTGGTGATTATCACGTCCATCGCGGTTCCGGCGATGTCGCGTTTTATTCGTGGACGCGCGCTGGATTCCGAAGCACGGCGGATGTCGGCGCTGTTGCACGCGGCGCAGAGCCGCGCGGTTTCCGAAGGCATGCCGATGATGTTTTGGGTGGATGAAAAAGCCGGAGCCTACGGACTCGAAGCCGAAACGAGCGGGCAAAACGGCGACGCGAAAGCGGAAAATTTGAACATAGATTCGACGTTGCAGATTTCAGTTTTGAATGTTGGAACGGGCGCGCAGACGACGTTCAAAAATTTGCCAGCGATAAGATTTTTGGCGGACGGAACGGTGGACGAAACCAGTCCGCAGACGTTGGAATTGCAGGATTCAGCCGGCACGGCGCGCTGGCTGGTCGAAACGAAAACGCGCACGGGTTATGAAGTTAATAACGTCGCCCAATAAAAAATGCGCGACGCAGCGCGGTTGCCGGGCGTTTACGCTGGCGGAAGTTTTGGCGGCGCTGCTGTTTCTGGCCATCGTCATTCCGACGGCGGTGGAAGCGTTGCACGTTGCAAGTCTCGCGGGCGAAGTTGCTGCGAGAAAAAGTGTGGCAGCGCGCGTGGCAGATCGGATTTTGAGCGAGAGTTTGGTGACGACGAATTGGACGAGCGGTAATCAGAGCGGCACGATTACGGAAGGCATTTTGGATTTTAAGTGGAAATTGACGAGCTCAACTTGGCCGGTAGATCCGATGCAATTGCTGACAGCGGAAGTGACGTTTTCCGCGCAGGGCAAAGATTATACGGTGAGTTTGAGCACGCTGGCCAACCAGCAAACGCAGACGCAGCCGACGACGACAATGAATTCGCAAAAGTAAAAAGTGAAAATTAAAACAAACAATCAAAACGCGTTCACGCTGATCGAGATGATTCTCGCCATCGGCGTCGCGGCGATTGTTTTGATTGCGGTGAACGCGGTGTTTTTCGCCTCGCTGCACCTGCGCGATGACACGTCGGACATGGTGGACGCGGCCACGCCGATTGATGCGACGGCGACATTTTTGAAACGCGATTTGCAATGCGTCGTCACGCCGACGAACGGCACGAGCAAAGTTTTGTCCGGCGGTTTTCGCGTCGGTGACGGCATCACGAGCGACGGCGTGAGCGATCCAGTGGCGATTGAAATGTTCACGGCGACGGGCGCGTTGAGCGACAGTCAGCCGTGGGGCGACATTCAACGTGTGACGTATGAGTTGAAAAATTCCACGGTTGCGAATGCAAATGGCAGAGATTTGTATCGCTCAATTTTGAGAAATTTATTGTCGTCCACAACGCCCGTCGTGGATGACCAATTGATGATGAGCGGCGTCACGAGCGTGAAATTTTCGTGTTATGACGGCGCAGTTTGGCAGGACGCGTGGGACACGACGAGCGCGACGGCGGTGAATACCAATTTGCCATTGGCCGTGCGCGTGACCATCCAGATGGCCGGAAATGCAAACGCGCAGCCGGTAGAACTCGTCGTGCCGATTGATTCAGTGTCGCGCACGAACATGGTGTTGACGACGACGGGAAGTTAAAAATGAAATTGCCAATTCCAAAAACACGATTTATTGGCGGGCGCGAAAATGCGTCCGTCCTCATCATCGTGCTTTGGATTGCCATCGGCCTCGTCAGCATCGCGTTGTATTTTGCGAACTCGATGAACTACGAATTGCGCGCGGCGGATAATCGCGTGAACGGACTTTCGGCGGAGCAAGCCATCGAGGGCGCGGCGCGTTACGTCAGTTATGCACTGCAAAATTTTGCGACGAACGGCGCGATGCCGGACAACACGCAATTCAAGTGCGAGGCCGTGGTCATTGGCGATGCGAAGTTTTGGATCATTGGGCGCGACCCGAATGCAGACAATCCGACCATGCCGTATTTCGGTCTTGTGGACGAAGGTGGCAAATTAAATTTGAACAACGTCAGCACGAATGTTTTTCAATTTCTACCGAACATGGATTTGGATTTTGCCAACGCCATCATGGATTGGCGCGGCACGAATGGTGTCGTCTCGCTCGATTATGCGTCGCTCGGCTACGAACCGAAATACGCGCCGTTCGAGACGGTGGATGAATTGCGCCTCGTTTATGGCGCGACTCAGGATTTGCTCGTCGGCGAAGATTTGAACCGCAACGGCATTTTGGATGCGAACGAAAAAGATTTGAACAGCGACGGCGAGTTGACGTCCGGTTTGATTGAAGACGTGACGGTTTATACGCGCGAACCAAATTTTCATGCGGGCGGCACGGCGCTGACGAATGTGAACGCACTGACTTCGGGAACCGTGTCGCAGAAACAGTTCAACACATTTTTTCAGACCTTTTTTCAAGCCGAAGGCGTCAGCAGTTCCAGCAGCCTGATACTTGGATTGTTTAGAAGTTTGACGACGCCGATTTCGCAGGGAATTCCAACGGGACCGTTTGCGGGCACGCTGGATTTTGCGCTGCGCTGCAAGGCGCTCGGCATGAGTTCGGATGATTTTGCGAAGCTGGCGAACGACGTAACGACCAGCACGAACACTTATTATCGCAATCGCGTGAACGTCAATACAGCCAATGCGGACGTGCTAACGGCGATGTTTATGGGCGCGAACGTGGATGAGCAAACGGCGGACAGTGCCGCGCAAACGCTCATCAGTTATCGCCAGCAAAACCCTGACAACATCAGTTCCATCGCGTGGATTGTTGACGCGCTCGGCAACAACAGTTCCGTTATTACCGCGCTCGCCAAAGGAAATTTTGTGACGACGAAAAGTTATCAATTCACGGCAGACATCGCGGCGGTCGGTTCGTTCGGACGCGGTTATCGGCGCGTAAAATTTGTTTTTGATGTGAGCGACGGCTCGCCAAAAATCATTTTTCGGCAGGACTTGAGCCGGCTTGGCTGGGCGTTGGGCGACAAAGTGCGGGAAGATTTGGTAGCGAAAGACACGCAATGAAACCTGATTTCAAATTTAATTTTCGGCACCGGAAAAAATTGACGACGCTGCTCGGCCTCGCGCTGGACGGCAGCAAACTCGACGGCGTGGTGCTCAAGCGCACGAACGGCGCGCTGGCCGTGCTGCAAAAATTTTCCGTGACGCTCGCGCTCGATCCGCTCACCGCCGCGCCGGAACTGGTCGGTCGTGAAATCCGCAATCAGCTGGATGCGGCAGGTGTGCGCGAACGCGATTGCGTAGTCGGCGTGCCGGTGAAATGGATTTTGACGGCGCAGACGGAACTGCCGCCGCTGCCGGAAGCGGATGCGAAAAGTCTGTTGCAGATGGAAGCCGAGCGCGGCTTTCATTCCGACGTGGCGACGTTGCAAATTTCTGATTCACGCAGTCCGCTGGCAGACGGCAAAAAAAATGTTTTGCTCGCAGGCATTCCAAATACGCACCTCGCGGCGCTGGAAAAAATTCTGGCGGCGGCAAAGTTAAAACCGGTCAGTTTTTCACCCGGAATTTCTGCGTTACAATTTCCCGGTGACGAAAAATCCGGCGGTGCGCTGGCGTTAGTGATTGGCGAAAGCAATGTCGCTTTGCAAATCACGGCGGGCGGCGGCGTGGTCGCGTTGCGGTCACTCGAAGGCGCGGTGCAAGATGAAGCGGGACGGCGCGCGCTGCACGCGGATGTGGTCGCGCGCGAGACGCGCATCACGCTCGGCCAGTTGCCGGGCGGCTTGCGCGACACGGTGAAAAACATCCGTATTTTTGGCGCGCGCGAACTCGCCCAGCCGCTCGCAGATGAATTGGAATTGCGATTTGAGCCAATGGGCATAAGGGTGGAATTGGTTTCCGCCTACGCGCCGTATGAATTTGGCCTGACGTTGCCAGTGGAAACTTCGTTGTCGGCGGCGTTCAGTCTGGCGGCAAGATTTTTGGCGGAACAGAAACCGGCATTTGAATTTTTGCCGCCGAAACCGAATTTTATCGAGCAGTTTGTTTCCAAATATTCTTCGGGTCGTTTGCGGACGACAGGCGCGGTGGCGGCGGGAATCGCAGTGATTTTTCTGGGGGTATTTTTGTTCCAGCAATTTCAACTATGGCGTTTGCGTTCGCAGTGGTCGCACATCGCGGTGAAGGTCGGCGAGTTGTCGGCGATCCAGAACAACATCCGGCAGTATCGTTCGTGGTATGGCGGCACGTTTCCGAACCTCGCGATTCTGCGGCAGTTGTCGGTTTCATTTCCCGAAGACGGTTCGGTGACGGCGAAAAATATCGAAGTGCGCGACGGCAACACGGTGACGTGTTCCGGCACGGCGCGCGATTACGCGTCGCTGCTCGCGATGCAAGCGCGGTTGCGCGCGGCGGATGGCGTGACGGACGTGCAATTGCAGCAGGTTCGCGGCAAAGCACCGATGCAATTTGTGTTCGCATTCAAATTCAATAACGGAGGCGCGCAATGAAAATTCAAAATCGCCAGCAATTTTTGGTCGCCTTGACCATCGCGGCGGCGGGTTTATTTGTCGCGATCAATTTTATTATCACGCCGCTCGCGGGTTGGTGGTCGGCGCGGCAGGCGCAGATTCGCGATTTGCGCGTGCAGGTCACCGATGGCAACCAGATGATCAAGGCCGAGGCGCGCACGCGCATTCGTTGGACGGAGATGCAGACGAATGCGCTGCCGGCGAACGCGTCGCTCGCGGAGCAGCAGTTGTTCGGCGCGGTGGATGGCTGGGCGCACAGCAGCGGCGCGGAAGTGGCGAGCCTGATGCCGCAATGGAAAAATGATTCGACGAATTACATGACGTTGAGCTGTCGCGTGGAAACTTCCGGCGATCTGGGCGCGTTAAGCAAATTTCTCTACGACGTGGAACGCGGGCCGATGGCGGTGCGGCTGGATTCGGTGGAACTCACGGAGCGCGACAAGGACGGACAACAGTTGACGATGAGCGCGGAAATCAACGGGCTGGTGCTGAACCAGCCGGATAAAAAATGAAACTTACACGCGTAAAAATAATTTTGCTGGCGGCGTTTGTGCTGACGAACGGAATGTTTGTCCGCGCGCAATCGAATGTTGTGCCGGGCGCGGCGGACTATGCGAAGTTTAGCGCGTTCGTCACGGATCGGAACATTTTTGATCCGAGCCGCGTGGCGCATACCGGTTACACGCCGCGTGTGCGCACAACGCGGACGACGACGCGTCCGACACGGGTTTCAAATTCGGCTCCGGCGTTTTCGCTGGTCGGCACGATGAGTTATGAGAAGGGCGTGTTCGCTTTTTTTAACGGGAACAATTCGGATTTGAAAAAGGTGTTGCCGGTGAATGCGAAAATAGCCGGTTACACCGTGCTGAAAATTTCGCAGGGTCGCGTGCTGCTGGAATCCGACGATAAAAAAGAGCAGTTGGAATTGAAAGTGGGCGATGTGCTGCGCGAGGACGGCGGGAAATGGGCGTTGTCCGGCGCGGGCGAATT